>JAYEGH010000272.1:0-7387 GCA_034659055.1 Candidatus Caldatribacteriota bacterium | reverse complement strand
TATATGACCGGGTACTTCCTTTAACATATTGTATTTATACTAACGACTAATTTAGTCGGTTAATGGTTAATTAATATATTTATGATAAATATAAAAAGAAGGATTTTACCAACCTTTTGTCGTATTAATATTAAATTGTAGTAAAATTAGAAAAGATTAATTTTTTGCTCTCTACCGGCGATTCAATAAGGTAAATATATATTCTTGAAGTGGGCCAAGAAACCGTTTCATAACACAAAAAAATAACATAACAAAACTAAAAAAAATTATAATGGTTTATAGATAAACAGTAAAAAAGTTTGTAAATATAAATATTTATTATTAAAATGAAATAAAACAATGAAGATAATTTACCTTAAGTATAACTGATCGCCAAACAATTTATTAAATCTAGAACGAATAGAAAATGAGTAAGATTAAAGAATATTATGTTCCAGAAGGAAGATTATAACCATGCATTTATTAGACAATTATAACAATCTGTTAGGTGATGATTTACGAAAAACATTGCAAAAAAACTGTAAATTACGTATTGCTGCTGCGTGTTTTTCAATGTATGCATTTGAGTGTTTGCAAGATGAACTTGAAAAAGTTGATACTTTAGAATTTATTTTTACCGCAAAAACTTTCGTTCCCGATGAAGTGTCTGACAAGATCAAAAAAGAAAGGCGTGAATTTCTGATTTCTAAACTGAGTCGTGAAAGAAGCCTTTATGGTACGGAATTTGAGATCCACCTAAAGAATAAGCTTACACAAAGGGCTATTGCAAAAGAGTGCGCAGACTGGATTAGAAGAAAGGTTACATTTCGTTCTAATAAGACTAGTGCACCCATGCAACAATTTGCTTGTGTGGAGAACGAAGAAGAAACAATTGTGTATGCGCCCTTGAATGGTTTCACGGCCGTCGATTTAGGATACCAACAAGGCAATGCTGTTTCCAACATTGTGCATAAAATTGATGAAGCGCCATTGACACGAACCTATTTTCAATTATTTGACCAGATATGGCGCGATGAAGATAAACTTAAGGATGTAACAGATATTCTATCTGCCCATATTGAATCTGTTTACCAGGAAAACTCTCCAGAAAAAATATATTTTCATATGCTTTACAATATTTTCAATGAGTTTCTCGATGATATAAACGAAGATGTGCTTCCCAATGACCTTACCGGTTACAAAAATACGTTAATTTGGCAGAAGCTTTACAGTTTTCAGCGCGATGCAGTCACTGGAATCATTAATAAACTTGAAAGTTATAATGGATGTATCCTTGCTGATAGTGTCGGTTTAGGAAAGACTTTTACAGCCTTAGCTGTCGTTAAATATTATGAGTTACGCAATAAATCAGTGCTTGTATTATGTCCTAAAAGGATATCCGATAACTGGCTTAATTATAATCGCAATTTAAAGACAAACATTTTTTCTAAGGACAGGTTCAACTATGATGTTTTATGCCATACCGATTTGCAGCGAACAACAGGAGAATCCTTCGGGACCTCATTAAGTAAAGTGAATTGGGGTAATTATGATTTGGTGGTTATTGATGAATCACATAACTTTCGCAATAACGATGTTTACAAGGACCGTGAGACGCGTTACCAAAAATTGATGAATTCTGTTATTCGAGAAGGTGTAAAAACTAAAGTCTCAATGTTGTCAGCCACACCGGTAAACAATCGTTTTAATGATTTACGTAATCAATTGGCCTTGGCCTATGAAGGGGACTCGCAACATTTAAGTGATAAACTTCGTGTTGGCCATAGTGTGGAAGAAATATTCCGTCAGGCACAGGAAGTTTTTAATCAGTGGTCTAAGCTCCCAGCTGTAGAACGTACAACATCAGCAATTTTGAAAAGACTGCATTTTGATTTTTTCGAACTTTTAGACAGTGTTACGATTGCCCGTTCCCGCAAACACATTAAGAAGTTTTATGATGCCCGTGAGTTTGGAACATTCCCTACCCGATTAAAACCTCTTTCTTATCGGTGTCCAATTACTATGCGGGAAGATGTCATCGGCTTTAATGAAATCTATATAAAATTATCAGAGTTGAAACTTTCTGTTTATACACCAATTAGTTATATATTACCCAGCCGTATAAAAAAATATGAAGATCTCTATGATACTGATGTGGGAAGGGGCGCAGGGAAGTTACGTCAAATTGATCGTGAGCGAAGTCTTCAAAATTTAATGACGGTAAATCTGCTTAAACGTTTGGAAAGTTCCGTTGAAGCATTTCGCCAAACACTCATACGTCTGCAGAGCTTTAACTCTGATATGTTGGAAAAAATCCAACGCTATAGAAGCACGGGTACTGCTAATGCCGTAAATGACCTGACAGACTCTTTGAAAAATATAGAAGCTGAAGAGGACGATTTAACCGATTTTGAATCAAACAAGACTGGCGGCAAGGTGCAAGTTGAATTTGAGGATATGGACCTTGATTCATGGGAATATGATCTTGGAAACGATTTAGAGGTAATTAATTTTTTGCTGGAAGAAATGTATAAAGTAACACCGGAAAATGATGCAAAATTAAACCATATTAAAGCACAAATTGAAAATAAGATTTCGTATCCCATTAATGGTGATAATAAAAAAGTTTTGATCTTCTCCGCTTTTGCTGATACAACGGATTATCTATATGAAAACTTGGCCGATTATTTCAGGAAAAGACATAATATGCATACAGGCAAGGTAACGGGGAAAGATAGGCCTAAAACTACCCTTGGCAAGGGATATGATTTTCAAACAGTATTAACGCTTTTTTCTCCAAAATCAAAAGAGAAGGATTTAATATTTCCTGATGAGCCGGGTGTTATTGATATTCTTATTGGTACAGACTGTATTTCCGAAGGTCAAAATCTTCAAGATTGCGATTATGTAATTAATTATGATATCCACTGGAATCCGGTGCGCATTATTCAGCGTTTCGGACGCATAGATCGTATCGGATCGACCCATAGTGTTATCCAGCTTGTTAATTACTGGCCGGATATTTCACTTGACGAATATATTAACCTCAAGGAACGCGTTGAAAACAGAATGGTGATTGCTGATGTTACAGCCACCGGTGATGATAACGTGCTCTCAAATCAATCGCAGGACATATCCTATCGTAAAGAACAGCTCCGCCGCCTTCAGGATGAAGTAATTGATCTTGAAGACATAAAAACAGGTGTTAATATTACAGATTTGGGGCTTAATGATTTTCGTATGGATTTAGTTAATTATGTAAAAACAAATAATGATCTTGCGGGCATGCCCAATGGTCTGCATGCCCTTGTATCGGCGAACCCTGATTTGGGATTATTGCCTGGAGTTATTTTCAGTCTGCGCAATAGGAATAGCGGTGTAAATATAAACCAACACAACAGACTGCACCCTTACTATTTAGTATATGTAAACGATATAGGTGAAGTTATAATAGATCATACACAAATAAAGAAACTGCTGGACCTAGTAAGGAGTAGCTGTAATGGTGAAGCTGAACCAATTCTTAGACTTTGCAAACAGTTTAATAGTGAAACAAAAGATGGCCGGGAAATGACGCGTTATTCCGATCTTTTAAGCAAATCCATACAGTCAATCATTCATGTTAAAGAAGATAAAGATCTTGATAGTTTGTTTTCTGGCAATAAAACAACAGCTTTGGTTGATACTATCGCCGGTTTAGATGATTTTGAGTTAATTAATTTTTTAGTGATTCAGGAACCAAATACATGAACTTTATCTATGATTTTCCAAAAAAAGCGACTTATGGCAAGGTGATACCTAAAAATAAAATCTATGCCTATGCTAATCCAAAAACACGTATCAAAGAGCTTTTTGTGCACGAAGTTGATAAAATAGTCTGGGCTTACAAGCTTTCTACTCAAACACTTAATTTGCCTGAGAGTGGTTTTGTCAGTGAAATACAAATTATTATGATTGATTTAAAGAGTAGGAATTTGAATTATGATGTTTTAAGGACAATTGATAAGGCTATACCGTCGCCCATTCTTTTTGTTTTAAGGGCTAATAATAAGATTCGCTATACTGCTGCGTATAAACGTCAGAATGAAGCTGATAAATCAAAATGGGTTATTAGTGAATATTTTCAGTCCCCATGGATGAAGGAAAATAAAGGACGACAACCTTTACCCGTTGCCTTGAATTTAAGAATCTTGTATGAAACAATGATAAAAAATCTTATTTTGATTATGCCTCTCTCCGGTGAGAGCATAGAGGAATTTATTGCGCGGGTAGAGCAAATAGGTGTAAAACAGGGAGAAGCCGAAAAAATTCAAATAAAAATGAGAAAAGAAAAGCAGTATAATCGTAAAGTAGAATTGCATACCCAGTTAGTAAATCTTAAAAAAGAAATCGAAGCAATAAGTCATTAAAAGGTATCCGCAAATGGAGGATTTTTAGATATGGAAAAATTGAAAATGCATTCTTCTGATTTCACAGAGGAAAATATTAAAAGATTAGCAGAATTGTTTCCTAATTGTGTAACAGAAGACAAAGATGATAAAGGCAATATAAAAAAATCAATCGATTTTGATTTGTTACACCAGGAGCTCTCCAAAAATATAGTGGAAGGTCCAAAGGAGCGCTATCATCTTAATTGGCCGGGAAAATGCGAAGCCCTTTTGACTGCTAATGCCCCAATAGCGAAAACCTTACGACCTTGTCGAGAGGAAAGTGTTGATTTTGATGACACCCAGAATTTATTCATTGAAGGTGATAACCTGGATGCCCTGAAACTTATGCAGGAGACGTATCTCGGTAAAATAAAAATGATCTATATTGATCCCCCATACAATACCGGGAATGATTTTGTTTATGAGGATGATTTTGCAGAAAACACCGAAGAGTTCCTTAAGAAGTCTAATCAAAAAGATGAAGCAGGAAATCGTTTAATTGCTAATACTGAATCCAATGGTCGTTTCCATTCTGATTGGCTTTCTATGATGTATCCCAGGTTGAAGTTGGCAAGGAATTTACTAAAAGAAGATGGAGTAATTTTTATTAGTATCGATGATGGAGAAGTTGTTAATTTAAGGAAAATTTGCGATGAAATTTTTGGGGAACAGAATTTTGTCGCTATTTTGAGTTGGCATAAAAAAACGCAACCTTCATTCCTGAGCAAAGAGATATCAAATGTTAAAGAATATTTATTATTTTATAAAAAAACAAGCGATCTAATATTGACTAAGGGAGGGGTAACTGATGTAAATAAGCATGTTGAAATGATAAATATTTCAAATAATGTATCGGTTAGAACAATTAGAAAAGGTAATGCAATAATCAAAAATGATAGATATTCTGGTGATTTAAAAGCGGGCATTTATGGAAATGGTGTCTTAAAGATTGAATTGATGGAAGATATTAAAATTTTAAGAGGAAAACCTGACAAGGATCTTAAATTAAAAGGAAAATTTAAGTGGACTCAAGAGACGATGAATAAGTCTTTTGATGAAGGAGATACTTATTATATAAAAAACACACTATCTTTAAGGCCGACAGTAGATAGAGCAAATAAAGTAGCCAACATAAAACCTTTAATTGATTTGCTTAGTAAAAAATTAAATCCAAAGATTCCAACAAATACTGATGCAACGAATGAGCTAAAGACATTATTCAAAGGTATTTCTCCGATGAATTATCCGAAACCTTCAAAACTTATTTCATATTTGATAGATAGTATTTGTTTTAATGAGAAAATTCCATTAATTCTAGACTTCTTCGCTGGTTCCGCCACCACTGCCCAGGCAGTCATGCAACTTAACGCAGAAGATAGCGGAAATCGTAAATTCATAATGGTTCAGCTTCCTGAACCGTGTGATGAAGAGTCCGAGGCTTTCAAGGCAGGATACAAAAACATTGCCGAAATCGGTAAAGAACGTATCCGTCGGGCAGGCAAGAAAATAAAGGAAGAAAATGCGCTCACAGCGCTTAATCTCGATATAGGTTTTCGTGTTTTAAAAGTAGATTCTTCAAATATGCAGGATATCTATTATAATCCTGATGATTATTCACAGGATTTACTTTCAAAAATAGCCGACAATATAAAACCTGACCGCACGGATGAAGATTTACTTTTCCAGGTACTGCTTGATTGGGGAGTTGATTTATCCCTGCAGGTTTCCAAAAAGAAAATAGCAGACAATGATGTGTTTTTTGTCAGCGATAATGCCCTGGTGGCCTGTTTTGCAAAAAATGGCGAAATTACCGAAGATTTTTGTAAAGAATTAGCTAAATATAAACCTTTGCGGGTTGTATTTCGTGATAGCGGTTTTAAAGATGATAGCATGAAAATCAACGTAGAACAGATTTTTAAACTCATGTCACCACATACGGAAATTAAAACAATTTAAGGAAGTGTTGTATGAAATTAAAATTTAAACATCAGGCTTTTCAATCCCAAGCTGTTCAGGCAGTTATAGATTGCTTTAAGGGCCAACCGCCTGGCCAGGGTATTCGTTATCGGTTGGATCCAGGAGTTCAAAAACAACGTTTATTTGAACAATCCGGTTTTAGAAATTCTGATATTATGCTTAATGATGCTCAAATTTTAGAGAATATTCAGAATGTTCAAAAACGGCAAAACCTGACTATTTCTTCCAGTTTATTTCAAGATTCAATTTCTCCTATTAATTTAGATATAGAAATGGAAACAGGAACCGGGAAGACTTATTGTTATATTAAAACAATTTTTGAAATGAATAAACTGTTTGGGTGGAATAAATTTATTATTGTTGTGCCCAGTATTGCGATAAGAGAAGGTGTTTATAAATCATTTGAAATCACTACTGAGCATTTTCTAGAAAGTTATGGGAAAAAGATTAAATTCTTTATTTATAACTCCAAACAACTACACAATCTTGAGAGTTTTTCTTCGGATACGGGCATTAATGTTATGATTATCAATGTACAGGCATTTGCTGCCAGAGGTAAAGATGCGCGACGTATTTACCAAGAATTAGATGATTTCCAAAGCCGAAGACCAATTGATGTTATTAAAGCTAATCACCCGATTTTAATATTGGATGAGCCGCAGAAAATGGAAGGAAATAAAACATTGAATTCCTTGAAAGAGTTTTATCCAATGATGATTTTACGCTATTCTGCAACGCATAGAACGATTCATAATAAAATACATCGTTTGGATGCGCTGGATGCCTACAACCAAAAACTGGTTAAAAAAATTGCTGTTAGAGGCATAACCGTTAAGGGATTAGCTGGGACAAATGCTTACCTTTACCTGGAATCTATTGAAGTTTCAAAACAAAGTCCGATAGCACGAATTGAGATGGAAATTAGGCAGAAGAACGGTACTATCATTAGAAAGGTTCGAAGATTGGAGAAAAGAGATAATCTTTATGATTTATCAGAGGAA
>JAYEGH010000271.1:5489-7576 GCA_034659055.1 Candidatus Caldatribacteriota bacterium | reverse complement strand
AAAGAAAAGGATGCGGATATCAGGTTGCAAGATTATTTAATTAACCAATTTACCAATTTATCAACTGACTGATTAGAATATAAGATAGAAAGATAGTATATGCAGCAAAGTCCTATAAACCAAAATGTTCAGTAATCACTTTTTTTCTTTACTCCGTGTCCAACAGTAGGGTCGAAATTTATTAGATATATTTCTCCTTTTTTAGGATATCCCATCATTTATAGTTCCCTCGAATTCTTGATTTTCTGTTTTTATTTCAGTGTACGCATCTTTGTAAGCTTTTATTAGAGTCTGTTCTTTTTGCTTTAGTGCCACCCTGTCCTACGTGGAAAAACAGGTTCGATGAATCAGTCCCCTACAGGTAATTTAAAAAATATTTCCAAAAAAGAAGGATATTTAAAATTTATAACGTATTATTTATAATAAAAAGTTTAGGTAAATAAATATAACCTGTTAAATTATAGGAGAGGTTAGGAGGAGTACAATGATAAAAACTAAAATAGTATGCACTATTGGACCGGCGAGCAATTCTTATGAAAAAATAGAGAAACTGATTCAAAGGGGTATGGATGTCGGACGTTTGAATTTTTCTCATGGGGACTATGAGGAACATCTTCAAAAAATAAAATACATTCGCCAGGCCTCTTTGAAGACAGATGAATCTGTGGCTATCCTTCAAGATTTGGGAGGGCCAAAGATAAGAATTGGAAAGATTGAAAAAGAGCCCATTCATTTAAAAGAAGGTTCTTCTTTTATTCTCACTAACCGAGAGGTTCCCGGGGATGAACAGGGAGTATCTGTTACCTTCCCTTCTTTACCTCAAAAAGTGAAAAAAGGTAACAGTATCTTTCTATCTGACGGAACTTTAGAACTTAAAGTCAAAGAACTTACCTCTACTGATATTACCTGTCGTGTAGTGAGGGGCGGAGAACTTACCTCTCACAAAGGGATAAATATTCCGAATATATCTTCGGATATTCCATCTTTAACTGAAAAAGATTATCAGGATATTCTCTTTGGAATAAAAAACAAAGTTGATTTTATTGGTCTTTCTTTTACCAGAAATGCTGAGGATGTCTTAAGAGCAAGAAGATTTTTAAAGGAAAATGGGGCAGAGGATATTTCCTTAATTGCCAAGATTGAAAAGAAAGAAGCGGTAGAAAACCTGAAAGAAATAATTGAAGTCTCTGATGGGATAATGGTAGCTCGGGGTGATCTGGGAGTAGAAATACCTTTGGAAAATGTCCCTCTGGTTCAGAAAGATATTATTAAAAGATGTAATCTTGCAGGGAAACCGGTAATTACCGCCACCCAGATGTTGATGTCAATGGTAAACAATTCTCGTCCTACCCGGGCAGAAGTTACCGATGTGGCCAATGCCATCCTGGATGGGACTGATGCCCTTATGTTGTCTGAGGAGACTGCAGTAGGTAATTATCCTTTAGAGGCAGTGGAAACAATGAATAAGATAGCCCTGAGAGTTGAAAAAGATATGGATTATGAAAAAATATTGAGTAAGAGGTCACTTTCGGTTAAACCCACCAATCCGGATGCGATAAGTCATGCCACCTGTCAAGTAGCCCTGGATTTAAAAGCAAAAGTTATTGTCACATTTACTTTCTCCGGGAGTACTGCCCGTATGGTATCTCGATATCGTCCCCATGTTCCTATTATTGCAGCCAGTCCCCAGGATTCCACAGTTAGAAAACTTGCTCTTAGTTGGGGAGTTTATCCTTTTAAGTCTGGCGAATTGGAAAATACCGATGATATAATTGAAAAATCAAAGAATATTGCCATAAAAACCGGATTGGCCAATACAGGAGATAAGATTGTAATTACCGCGGGAATTCCCTTTGGAATCCCCGGCACCACCAATTTACTAAAAGTAGAAACATTATAATTGATACAGGGGATGCTAATTAAATTGTTAAAATTATTTGACGAAACCTCATTTTTATGATAATAATAATATGTTTGACTGTTATCATTAGTAAACTCCATTCTTATATTATAAACTCATTAGTCCTTCTATCAGAATGTAAGAAATTAAAATTTAATCTGCAAAAAATTTATAATGTTACGAATAT
>JAYEGH010000271.1:0-5389 GCA_034659055.1 Candidatus Caldatribacteriota bacterium | reverse complement strand
TAAAAAAGGAGAAGAAATAATGTACAAAAAACTTTTCATTCCCGGACCTACCCATGTAACTGAAGATGTCCTGCAAAAGATGGCGATTCCAATGATTGGCCATCGGACTAAAGAAGCTTCCGAACTACAGAGGGGTATCAGTGAAAAATTAAGAAAATTGATGTATACCGACAAAGAAATCTTAATTTCTACCTCTTCAGGAAGTGGCTTAATGGAAGGAGCTGTCCGTTCCTGCACCCGAAAGAGGGCAGCAGTTTTTTCCTGTGGTAATTTTGGTAACCGATGGTTTAAAATGGCTAAAGACAATAATGTTCCTGCTGATAAATTTGAAGTTGAATGGGGGGATCCTAATCTTCCCGAAGAAGTAGACCAAGTTTTGGCTACCGGTAAATATGATCTTATTACCCTAACCCACAATGAGACCTCAACCGGAATTATGAACCCATTAGAAGAGATTAGTCGGGTAATGAAAAAATATCCGGAAATTATATTCTGTCTGGATACAGTAAGCTCTTTGGGTGGAGTAAAGATAGAAGTAGATAAATGGGGAGTCGATATCTGCATATCCTCCAGCCAGAAGTGTTTAGGTCTCCCTCCCGGACTCTCTCTCTGCTCAATATCTCAAAAGGCACTCGATGCAGCCAAACAGGTTGAATTCAGAGGGACCTACTTTGATCTCCTGCAGATATACAATACGATTCAAAAGAAAGATTATCAATATCCTTCTACTCCTAGTGTCTCCCATATGTTTGCCCTGGATTATCAGTTAGACAAGATATTGGAAGAGGGTCAGGAAAACCGCTTTGAGCGCCATACCAAGATGGCAGATTACGTTAGGGCCTGGGCTAAAGAGAATTTTGCCCTATTTGCCCGGGAAAAATACGCTTCCAATACCGTAACCTGTGTTAAAAATACCCGGGATATTAATGTGGCTGAACTTAATAAGGCATTGGCAGAGAGAGGTTTTTTGATTTCTAACGGTTATGGGGCTTTAAAGCAGAAAACCTTTAGGATAGCCCATATGGCTGAACTTACATTAGCGGACATGAAAGAGCTTCTTTCCAATATTGATGATATTTTAGGATTTTAGGAAGGGGAATAAAATGACAAAAATATTAGTAACTGATGGAATGGATAAAAGAGCGGTACAAAATCTGAAAGACATGGATTATGATGTTACGGAACAGTTCTTTACTCCTGAAGAATTAAAGGTACAGGTTCAAAATTTTGATATAATAGTAGTGCGTTCTGCTACCAAGGTAAGAAAAGAAATTATCGATTCTGCTCTACAAACAGGGAATTTAAAATTAATCATTCGTGGTGGAGTAGGTGTGGATAATATAGATGTGGCTTATGCGGAATCAAAAGGAATAAAAGTAAGGAATACCCCCAAGGCAAGCAGCCTGTCAGTGGCAGAACTGGTATTGGGTCACATGTTTTCCCTGGCTCGCTTTATAGGTATTGCCAATGTCAGCATGAGAGAGGGTAAATGGAATAAGAAGAAGTACAAGGGGATAGAGCTTTCCGGTAAAACACTGGGAATTGTCGGATTTGGCCGCATCGGTCAGGTCTTGGCAAAAAAAGCAAATGCCTTAGGCATGAAAATTATTTATACCGATATACTGGGTCAGAATAAAGATTATTCGGATTATGATTTTGTCACCTTTGATCAACTGTTAGCTGATTCTGATTTTATCTCTTTGCATGTTCCCGGGAATAAAGATAAATCACCTCTGATAGATAAAGATAAAATTGCAAAGATGAAAGACGGGGTATACCTTCTTAATTGTTCCAGAGGAGGAGTAGTGGATGAAAAGGCATTATCGGAAGCCTTGAACTCCGGTAAAGTTGCCGGTGCAGCGGTTGACGTATATTTCGAAGAACCCAATAAGAATATTGAATTAGTAAATCATGAAAGAGTTTCTGCAACTCCGCATATCGGAGCTTCAACTAAAGAAGCCCAAAAGAGAATCGGACAGGAAGTTATTTCAACAATAAAAGAATATTTTTAAAATGGAGGACTTAAAGTGGCAATAATTAGACCATTTAAGGCTTTGCGGCCTAAACCTGAACTCGTAACTAAAGTAGCATCTCCCCCTTATGATGTCTTAAATCGGGAAGAAGCTTATCAAATGGCAAAAGATAATCCTGATTCTTTCTTACATATAGGAAAATCAGAGATAGATCTTGAGCCTTTTATAGATTCTTATGATAAAAAAGTTTACCAGAAAGCAAGAGAAAATCTGGATAAGATGGCAGATGAGAACATCTATATTCAGGATGAAAAGAAATACATCTATATCTATCGGCAAATAATGGACGGAAGAGCTCAAACCGGCCTGGTTGTTTGCACCTCTATTGATGATTATCTGAATGGTGTTATTAAAAAACATGAAAATACCCGTAAAGACAAAGAACAGGATAGAATAAACCATATCAATACAACCGATGCAAATACCGGTCCTATTTTTTTAACTTACCGAACAAAGCAAGAGGTCAATAAGCTAATCATTGATTGGACTGAAAAGAGAAAACCGGTTTATGATTTTATATCTGAAGATAGCATTACCCATACCTGCTGGGTCATCGATGATGAGCAGGTTATTGACCAGTTAATAAAAGCCTTTGCCGATATTGATTATCTTTATATAGCGGATGGACATCATCGGGCAGCCTCAGGGGTTAAAGTCGGCTTGAACAGAAGGGAACAGTTTAAAGATTTTAGCGGAGAAGAAGAATTTAATTACTTTTTGTCTGTAATCTTTCCTGATGAAGAACTACGTATTATGGATTACAATCGTGTGGTAGCAGATTTACGGGGAAATTCCATAGAAGAATTTATAAATAAAGTTTCAGAAAAATTTAGAGTCAAAGAGTATGAAAAAAAAGAACCTTACAAGCCAAGGGAAAAAAATAATTTCGGTATGTATTTGGATAACAAGTGGTATGAATTGACAGCGAAAGCAGGTACCTTTGACCAAGAAGATGTAGTAGAAAGATTAGATGTATCAATACTGCAAAACAATCTTCTTTCTCCTGTTTTGGGGATAAAAGACCCTCGTACCGATAAGAGAATAGAGTTTATTGGGGGAATCAGGGGACTGAAAGAATTAGAAAAAAGGGTGGATGTCGGGGCAAAAGTTGCCTTTTCACTTTTTCCCACTTCTATAAAGGATTTAATGGCTGTAGCTGATTCAGGAAAAGTGATGCCACCTAAATCAACCTGGTTTGAACCAAAATTGAGAAGTGGTATTTTTATTCATAAGTTATCTGAATAACCTGACGGAATTTCTAAAATTACAGAGCAACTACAAACTATTCCGTTTTTTTTTGACATGCAAGGCAACTTAATGTATTATATTTTAAAATTACGGGAGTATGTCTAGGGTTCCGTTTAAATGGTTTAATGTTTAAAGTCTGGACCAAGTGGCATAAAATATTAATAGTAGTATAGAAGTATTAATATTACACCGTGGGTATAAAAGACCCCAGCGGATAGGTCCCTTTTATTAATTAATAAAAGGTATCTATCTATTGGGGTATTTTTTTTATAAAAAAATAAACAGAGGAGATTAAAATTATGCGTAGTGATGTAATAAAAAAGGGTGTGGCCAGAGCTCCACACCGTTCCTTACTTAAGGCATCAGGGATAACTGATGAAGAAATGAATAAACCTTTTATTGGGGTTGCTCAGGCAGCTAATGAAATTATTCCCGGACATCTTTATCTAAAACGTATTGCGCAAGCAGCAAAGGATGGAATAAGGATGGCAGGAGGAGTTCCTTTTGAGTTTCCTACTATAGGAGTAGGTGATGGAATAGCTATGAACCATGAAGGGATGAAGTATTCCCTCCCCAGCAGGGAATTAATCGCTGATTCTATTGAAGTGATGGCTAAAGCCCATGCCTTTGATGCTTTGGTTCTTGTTCCCAATTGTGACAAAATAGTGCCGGGAATGATCATGGGCGCCATTAGAGTCAATATACCAACTATCTTAGTAAGTGGTGGACCTATGTCAGCCGGGTTTTACCAGGGTAAAGATATTGCCTTGAGTAATGTCTTTGAAGCAGTAGGAAAATTTCAAACAGGTTCTATAAGTAAGCAAGAATTAAAAGAAATAGAAGATTGTGCCTGTCCTGGAGTTGGTTCGTGTGCCGGACTGTATACAGCTAATTCTATGAATATTTGGTCAGAAGCAGTAGGTATAGCTCTCCCCGGTAATGGAACCATTCCTGCTGTTGATGCCCGTAGGATAAGGTTAGCCAAACATGCAGGGATGAAAATCATGGAGTTATTGGAAAAGGATATTAATTTTTTAGATATTATTAGCAAAAAGGCTATAAAAAATGCGATTACTGTGGAGATGGCTTTAGGTGGTTCTACTAATACTATGCTCCATTCTCTGGCTATTGCTTCTATAGCAGATATTCCCTTTGGGATAGATGATTTTAACCGCATAAGAGAACAAGTGCCCCAATTGTGTAGTCTTTCTCCGGCAGGAGAATACCATATTCAGGATTTAGATAGAGCAGGAGGTATTTCTGCTTTACTTAAAGAACTAAGCAGGGAGAAGATAATTAATTTAGGGGAGATTACAGTAACTGGCCAAAACATTGGTCAGAATGTTAAAAATGCTCTCATTTTAGATAACAAAGTAATAAGAACAATAGAAAATTCCTATAACCCCAAAGGCGGTATTGTATTTTTAAAAGGCAATTTAGCTCCTCAGGGCGGGGTAGTAAAAAGCTCGGCAATCCATCCTGATATGTTAAGACACAAAGGACCGGCAAGAGTATTTAATTCAGAAGAAGAGAGCACTAAAGCAATATTGGAAGGTAAGATTAAAAAAGGAGATGTAGTAGTAATCCGTTATGAAGGACCAAAAGGTGGTCCCGGGATGAGAGAGATGCTAACTCCTACTTCTACTATTGCTGGTATGGGATTAGATAAGGAGGTGGCTTTGATTACTGATGGGCGTTTTTCCGGTGCTACCCGTGGAGCTTCTATAGGACATGTATCTCCGGAGGCCGCAGTAGGTGGTCCAATATCTATCGTAGAAGAAGGAGATATAATTGAAATCGATATACCAGAGAAGAAACTAAATATTAAATTAAGCGAAGATGAGATTAAAGAAAGATTAAAGAGATTAAAAATACCTGAACCCAAAATAAAATCAGGTTACCTAAAATATTACAGCGATTTAGTAGGCTCAGCTGATAAGGGGGCTGTAAGAAGGATTTAAACTTTTGAGTATTAGTGGTTTTATCTATGAACTTGCTGAATAAAGTATAAAAGAATTTATTAAGTTAATGTAAATTTTAGTGGGGTATTTAGAAGAAAAAACATTATAAATTAATAATATTTTTTAATTTAACTGTTAAACTTAACT
>JAYEGH010000270.1:0-7578 GCA_034659055.1 Candidatus Caldatribacteriota bacterium | reverse complement strand
GGAGGGAAGGCAGATGCTATAAATGCGGGTGTAAATGTTTCGAAAAATCCTTTGGTTTGTGTGGTTGATGCAGATTCAATTTTAGAAAGTGACTGCCTATTAAAGATTGCCCAACCTTTTATGGAAGACCCGAAAACCATTGCGGTGGGAGGAATTATTCGTATTGCTAATGGCTGCACAGTAAAACAGGGACCGGTATTAGATATAGAACTTCCGCATAGTTGGTTAGGCAAATTTCAGGTGGTTGAATATTTAAGGGCCTTTCTATTCGGAAGGACCGGTTTTGATGCGGTCAATGCTATGTTGATTATCTCCGGTGCCTTCGGTTGTTTTAAAAAAGAAGCCTTGGTGAAAGCGGGAGGATACCTTACTAATTGCATTGGGGAAGATATGGAGATAGTGGTGCGGATGCATGAGATAATCAGAAAAGATAATTCGCAAGGTCGGATTACCTTTGTCCCCGATCCGGTCTGCTGGACCGAAGCACCTGAAAGCATTCGCGTTCTTAAAAGCCAGCGTATCCGCTGGCAAAAAGGGACACTTCAGAGTTTAGGATTGCATAAAAATATTTTTATGAATCCCAAGTATGGATGGGTTGGCCTGTTAGCCTTTCCTTATTTTACCATTTTTGAAATGTTTGGTTCTATAGTTGAATTCATCGGATATGCAATCTTTATTTTATCTTGCTTTATGGGGATGATTGATTATCCCTTTGCTGTCCTGTTTCTTACTGTAGCCATACTTTATGGAGTAATACTTTCAGTTTTATCGGTAATTTTAGAGGAGATGTCTTTTAGAAAATATCCCAAAACAAGGCATTTATTGACCCTTTTCTGCGCTTCCATATTAGAAAATTTTGGCTATCGTCAATTGACCACCTTGTGGCGTTTTCAGGGTATAATAGAATATCTGTTTGGGGCAAGAACCTGGGGGAAGATGGAAAAGAAAGGATTTAAGACTTGACCCTTTTAGACTTGGACAGAAGGCTGGCTCGGGTTACGGCTTTAGTGCCAAATTTTTCTCTAATTTTGTCTAAAGATTGAGTAAGTTGTTCCAATTTATCTTCATTATCTCCCAGTAAATTCAACTGTTTTAGATTGTTTTTAGAGGTTAATTTGGAAAGCTTAACCCCTAAAAGCCTGACTCCACCTTTTTTTATTTTTATCTTATCCAAAAGCTCTACTACTACTTTAAAGATAAGGTCATCGATATTAGTAGAATTATTCAGAGTCTTGGATTTATTTTGAGTAATAAAATTTTGAAATCTTATTTTTAAAGTAACAGTTCTACCTTTATAACCTTTCTTCCTTGAGGCATATCCCACCATTTGAGAAATTTTCAACAATTCCTTTATTAAAATATCTTTTTTCATTATATTTGTAGAAAAAGTAGTTTCCTTGCTAATGGATTTTGTTTCAGAGATAGGAGTAACCGGGCTGTCATCTATTCCTCGGGCTAATAATTTTAGTTTTTTTCCGTTTTTACCGAGAAGATTTTCGATAATTGTATCAGGTATTTTGGCTAACTGTTCCACCTGATAGATGCCGTATTTTTTTAATAGTTTTTCTGTCTTTTTTCCGATTCCCCAGAGAGCAGAAATGGGAAGGGGATAGAGAATTTTTTCTATCTCATTAGAGGGAATAATGTAAAGACCATCCGGTTTTCCCAGGTTAGTAGCTATTTTAGCCAGGAATTTGTTTTTCGCTATTCCTGCCGAGACCTTAATTCCTAATTCCCGCCGGACTTTTTCCTTAATCTTTCTGCTAATGCATTCTGAAGAGCCGAAGAGTGATTCACATCCGGATACATCTAAAAAAAGTTCATCAACGCTCAGCGGTTCTAACAAGGGAGTATAATCACTGCATATCTGAAAGAATTTTTTAGATGCTTCCACGTATTTATTCATTTGAGAGGGGACAAAAATTCCTTGGGGGCATTTTTGACGGGCTTCCCAGATAGGCATTCCGGCATGAACACCGTATTTACGGGCTTCATAGGAGGCAGCACAGACCACTCCGCGGTTTGAATTTTCTCCGCTGCCACTTATTCCTCCCACAATAAGAGGTTTTCCCCGATAAGCCGGATTATCTCTTTGCTCTACGGAGGCGAAGAAAGCATCGAGGTCCAGATGAATTATAGATAATTGTTTGTGTTCGTTCATTCTTTTTCTTTCTCTTTAATTTTTCCGGTCTTTATTTCTTTTTTTAAAAGTTTGATTAACATCAAGGCATTTTTAACTGCCTTACCTTTATAATGATTATTCATAAAAATATATTGGTCGGTGGTTTTTTCGGCAATCTTTTTTATTTTAGGAATCCATTCTTTTAACTCTTCTTCAGTATAGAGATAATCATATCTCTGATAAGCTTTTTCGTGTTCCCACCAATTAACTTTATTGCGGCCGTGAAATCTAATATAACCCAGGTTAGAAGTAGCTTCAGCTATAGGCGGGATTAAACCTTTGAGCTGGGGTTGGTCTACACAACAAAATCCTATATCATTATTTTTTAAAATCCTGAATGTTTCATTATTTATCCAGTAAGAATTCCTAAATTCTGCTACAAGTGGAATATCTTCCATTCTTTCTTTAAAGCGAAGCAAATAATCCCGATTAGAAGGGGTATTGTAAAAAGAGTAGGGGAATTGAGCTAGCACACAGGAAAATTTATCTGCTTCCAGCAGTGGTTTTATAGATTCTTTAAAATCATTAAAAATAACAGGATTTTCTTCGCGGCTATGAGTCATTTCTTGATTGGCTTTTACCACGAATTTAAAATCAGCAGGAACCTTTTGCTGTAGGTAATAAAAAGCTGCAGGGTGAGGTATGCGGTAGTAAGTAGAATTAATTTCAGTAATTTTGAACTTTTGCGCATATAGATTAAGCATCTCTTTTTTATCGGTATTTTCAGGATAAAAGGTTCCTATCCAATCTTTATAACTGAAGCCGGAAGTACCAACATATAACATGTTTGCTATTTTTCTCCTCCATTAAATCTTCTTAAAATTCCTATAACCTTACCTATAACAATAGCCTCTTTGGTAATTATAGGTTGGTAAACCGGGTTGGAAGGCTGTAAGGTTATTTGATCATCTTTCCTGTAAAATCTCTTTACCGTAACCTCTTCCTGATTCAGGAGGGCAATAACGATATCTCCGTTGTCTGCATTTCTTTGTGGTTTGACCATAACATAATCTCCATTAAGGATGTGGTCACCAATCATGCTGTCTCCTTCAACCTTTACCATAAAACTCTCTTCATCACCGGAAAGTTTTTCCGGTATAGATATATACTCGGTAATATCTTTTAAAGCCCACAAAGGATCTCCGGCAGCTACGTTCCCTATTACAGGTATTTCTTTAGTTTTGGGTACAAGCTTGATAGCCCTTGATTTACCTTCCTCTCGCTTAATATAACCTTTTTTTTCCAGAATATTAAGGTATTTATAGGAAGTGGCAGAGGAAGTCACTCCCACCAATTTACCAATTTCGCGTACAGTAGGCGGATAACCTCTCTCTCTAATTCCTTCTTCAATTGCCAGAAGCGCCTTTTTTTGATTTGGGGTAAGAGAATCTTTTTTCAAAACATTAAACCTCCTAAAATTTTAATTATTAATTGATAATTAGATACAAATATCTATTTGTCTATATTATAAAAAAAACAAACGTTTCTTGTCAAATTATTTTTTACTTTTCTATTTTTTTACCCTATTTTTTCTTTGCTAATATTTTATACTCGATATCTGATGCTATATACTGTTTTTCTCCCGTATTTCATAACTTGAATTTTCTTTAACTGATAAATTAGTTAACCTATAAACTAGCTAACGGGCAAACTCTCTTCTCATCACTTATTACTTATTATTGTATTTTACTCGAAACTGTTTTACGTATTGACAATTATATAAACATATGATAAATTTATCATATTGTAATTTTGTTTGAAAGTTTCTATTATAAAGAGAATATTATCTAAATTAAGTAATACTTTTGAAACTTTTATATTAAATATTTCTTATAAAGTAGAGGAAGATAAGAATTATATAAAGATTATAATTATTTTGGTATGTGTAGAAAGGAAGAAACCGGGATGAGATTTAAATTGAAAAATAATAAGTTAAATAGTATGCATCGCAGAAAAATTTTTTTGCTTCTTATTGTGATTTTTTTCACTTTCCTTTGTAATATTAGCTTATTTGCTTCCGAATCTTCAGATTCAGCTAAACTACCAATTTATGTAGCTGTATTTTTTGAACCCGGGTGTCACGATTGTGAAAAAGCAGAAAAAATGCTGGAAAAATTAACCGTGGAATATCCCGATACCTTGTTTATCAAAAGATTCGATATTTCCCTGGCAGAGAATATGGAATTAGCTGAATCACTGGGAGAGATTTATCATATGCCGGAGGAGGAGAGGCTGTTGGTTCCGGTTGTTTTCCTTGGCGATGAATACCTTTTTCGGCAAGATATTACTCAAGAAAATATAATTGGTTTGATTCAAAAATATAAAGATGTTGAGATGATTCCACCCTGGGAGAAAATAGAAAAAGATAATTCCCAGAACAGACTGATCAATCGTTTTCAATCTTTTGGTCTTTTTGCAGTTGCCTTTAGCGGATTAATCGATGGCATTAACCCTTGTGCTTTCGCAACTATTATTTTCTTTATATCCTATTTGACGCTGATTAATCGAAAAGGTAAGGACTTATTATGGGTAGGTGGCATGTTTACTTTTGCTGTTTTTTTAACCTATTTTTTAATTGGCACTGGAGCTCTAAAAGTTATTACTTCATTATCATTCCTTCCTCTGGCTCGGAAGATATTTAGTATTGTCACTGCTGCGATTGCCATTATTCTAGGCATCATCAGCTTGCAGGACTATCTTCGTTTTAAGGCTAGTGGAGAAACCAAAGATGCAAAATTACAACTTTCGCCTTTTTTAAAGAAAATGATCCATTCAACCATTCGGAAGAATGTGAAACTTGGTAACTATATCCTGATGGCTGCCGTTACGGGTTTTGTCGTATCTCTCTTGGAATTAGCTTGCACGGGTCAGATCTATTTACCCACCATCATGTTTATCAGTACCATACCCAAATTAAAAGTCAATGCATTACTCTATTTATTATTCTATAATCTCATGTTTGTGTTTCCTTTGATTTTTGTATTTTCACTTACCTATTGGGGGACATCTTCTCAACAAATCGGAGCACTGACTCAGAAAAATTTTGGTATAATTAAGTTGGCAATGACATTTCTCTTTTTTGGTTTAGCTGGGCTCTTGATATTCACGGGTGTTTTGATCTAGATTAGGTAAAAAGTAGGAAAATGTACTGTATACTAAAATAATACAAACAAACAGGTAGAAATATTTATTTTTTTACAATATGTTATTATATGCTTATACTTCTTTTAATAAAAGTATAGAAAGGGATGGAATGGCCAATGATTTATACCGGAATAAAAAAGAATTATCTAATTTTATTCTTAATCATTTTTATTTTAATCATCAATATAGAGATATGTCATGCAAATGAAGCAAACTCTACTGCTACCACTAATCCGGTTCGTCGGGTCGTTTTATTAGAACTCTTTGTTCAAGCTAATTGCAGTACCTGTCCCCATGTTGAATTTTGCTTGGAAGATATGTTTTGGGAATATGGTTCTGAAAAGATTATTTTGCTTGAGGAACACCTTTGGGGTGATGGTTATGATATTGAGGAAACCAATAATCGTTATGATTGGTATGTAGGTGAAAGTAAAAGAGGGACACCTGATTTATTTATTAATGGCTTGAATGAAAGAATACAAGGATTAGCCTGTAAAGACCTGGGAGAAAATTATGATTATTACAAGAAGGTCATTGATTCTGAGGCGGTCAAGTGTGCTTCTATTAAGTTATCCGCTATCAAGTGTATTTCTAATTCTGTCATAATTATCGAAGGACAAGTAGAGAATATAAGTATCCCTTCTTTCGAAGATTTAGCCATCTGTGGGATGGTTTATCTGGAAGGCGAAGAACCGGGTCTATCTTATTTGGTAAGAGATATATTTTCATTTCAGGATTTACCCTTATTTTTACCCGGGAATGAAATTGATTATAAGTTTATTTCTGAACCGTTAATTACTGAAGAAAATATGGGTAAGCTTCATGCAGTTGTATTTGTACAGAATTTAGTAACCAAAGAAGTACTCCAGGCAGTTTATGTGGAATAGTTAGTTAGTTTACCAGTTTCTCGGTTAATCAGTTAAGGGAAGGAAGGAGTCAGAGAAAAAACAGTATATAGTATCGAGTATATAGTGAAAATTCGGGCAAGAATTGCGGGTTGGCGTATAGCATATATAGCATATAGACACGGGAGAAAAAATAGAAAGATAGATTAATAAAATATTGTAGAAATAATCCTAGTTAAGCAGGGTTGGCATAAGTAGGGGCGTATTGCAATACGCCCTCTGATATAGGGGTTTGATTTATCGAACCCGTTAGACAAAATATAAAATAACTCGGGTCGGATAAATCCGAACCCTACATTAAAAGAATATCTTAATTGAAATAGTTTAAAATTTTGAATTATATTTTTTAGCTGAATATTAATAGATTAAAAATTAATAAGGACAGACGCAAGGTATGCGATCTTTACAATTTCTTACCAACATCTTTTTCTTTACCGCATATTACTCACTACTTGTTCTTAATTGAAAAATTGTATCATTTTGTATTTTCTTAACTAACGACTAATGAAATTTTAAAATTAAAAAGAGGTGATTTTTATGAAATATTTTAATACTAAGAATTATTTGATAGTAATAGTTTTAACTATTATACTTTTATTTGCTGTTTCCTTTACATCCTTTTCTTCATCTTCTTTAAAAAAAGCTTTTCCCGCTCCGGCCTTTACTCTAAAAAATATAGACGAGGAAATTTTTAATTTAAAAGATTATAAAGGGAAACAGAAACTTCTTATTCTTTATTTTTGTAACAACGAAAATGAAGATTCTGTCTGTGGCATAGAGGAATTTACCCAATATTTCGAAGAACATATTATTGAAGAGAAATACCAGGTAATCATGATAAATACCCGTAAAGATTTGAAAGAAGAAAATATCAAATTGATTAAAGAATTTTGGCAAAAGAAAGGAATAAATTTTAGTATCTTGCTAGACTTTCAGGACAAAGTAAGTAATCTTTATAATATTGAAATGATACCCACAACTATTTTTTTAGATAAAAATTTAGTGGTAAAGAGAATTTATCCCGGTTTGCTTTCTAAACAGCAAAATATAATGTTTCAATATATAAGTTATTTTTTAGGAGCAGAAAAAAAAGAAAGCTCAAAAAAAGAAAGAAAAGAAAAAGACGATGACAGTGGCTGTGATGATGGATCATGTGATCCTCCACCCGGGTATTAACAAGTAATAAATAATATATTTATGTATTATGTTTAAAGGAGAAACTTTATTTATGAAAGGAAAATTATTTCAAATAGTATTTCATTTATCAGTTATTGTCGTTGGGGTTAGTTTTTTACTATTTTTAGGTAGCGGATGTACTCCTCCTCCTGTATCAACAGGCAGTATCCA
>JAYEGH010000269.1:0-7620 GCA_034659055.1 Candidatus Caldatribacteriota bacterium | reverse complement strand
AATTCAAAGCTACGGAGGGCAGACACAAGGTCTGCCCCTACGACTTATTCATTGACTGATTGGTCAATTGAATTATCTTTTTAAAATTACTTGTATTTTCTCTGCATATGTAGCCCGCACCTATACGCTATAGGCTAACTAATACTATTCACTAACGACTAACGACTAACGACTAACGACTAACTTGATCGGTGAATTGGAGAATTAGTGAATTGGAGAATCGGTGAATTGGAGAATCGGTAGATTGGCGAATTGGAGAATTGGAGAATTAATCAATGGAAATCTTAGCACAAAAATTAAGTAATTGGATAAAAAATAGAGTAATTGACGCTAACGCTAAAGGTGTAATATTTGGATTAAGCGGAGGATTAGATTCTGCAGTAGTAGCAGTATTATGTAAAAAAATATTTCCAAAAAATAGTTTAGCTTTAATTTTGCCATGCCAGAGCATTAGTGAGGATATTAAAGATGCACAAGAATTAATTAATAAATTTAATATTAATTACGATGTTGTTGAATTATCGGAAATTTCTGATTCTTTCTCATTGTTATTATCAGGAAAGCTAAAAGAAGATGCTCATGTTGACAGTTTGGCAAAAGCGAATATAAAACCTAGATTAAGAATGATGACCTTATATTATTTTGCTAATAAATTAAATTACTTAGTTGTAGGGACTAGCAATAAAAGTGAGATAATGGTGGGGTACTCTACAAAATATGGGGATAGTGGTGTAGATATTTTACCTCTAGGTAATTTATTAAAGAGTGAAGTTAGAAAATTAGCAAAATATTTAGAAATTCCAAAAAATATTATCAATAAGCCACCTTCTGCCGGTCTCTGGAAAGGGCAGACCGATGAAGAAGAAATGGGGATGACCTATGCCCAGATAGATAGTTATTTAATTACAGGGAAATTGGCTGATAAAAAAATAGAAGAAAAAATTCAAAAAAAAATACAAATAAGTAAGCATAAACGAAATACTCCGCCAAAACCTTCCTTTTAAAGAAATATTTTTTATAACTTCCTTATCTTATAATTGCAATATTTCTCCCGACGTCTTCATCGCGTAATAATAACTATCAATTGATTAATTTAAAACTTTTTATATTGTTTGATGTAGGGGTCGAATTTATTCGACCCGAGTCATTTCGATAACTTATTTCACTGGGTTGATAAATCAGGCCCTTGCGTATTACTCATTACGGGCAGACATAAGGATCTGCCCCTACATCTTTTTATTTCTATCTTACGCGATACTCGATATGCGATACGCGATACGATATATTAACGACTATTTATTGAAACCACTCTTCTAATATGCTAAAATTAATAAAAATTCGTTTAAATTAAACTTATTATAATACAAATAATAGTAAGGAGTTATTAATTATGTCTGGACATTCAAAATGGAGTACTATTAAAAGGAAAAAAGGTAAAGCGGATGCCCAAAGAGGAAAGCTATTTACTAAATTAATTCGTGTGATTACTGTGGCTGCCCGTTCAGGAGGAGGAGATCCTGAAACCAATGTGAAGCTTAAGGCAGCTATTCAATTAGCTAAAGAAAGTAATATGCCAAATGAAAATATTGACAGGGCAGTAAAAAAAGGAACCGGGGAACTTGAAGGTGTTTCATACGAAGAATTATTATACGAAGGTTATGGTCCTGGAGGAGTTGCTGTTCTAGTAGAAGTATTAACTGATAATAGAAATAGAACGGCTCCGGATTTTAGAAAAATATTCTCTAAAAATGGTGGAAATTTAGGTGAAAGTGGATGTGTATCCTGGATGTTTGATAAAAGAGGATATTTTATTTTTGAAAAAGCCGAAATTGATATTGATGAAGATGCAATTATAGATTTAGCCCTTGAAGCTGAAGCTGAAGATGTAAAATCAGATAAAGAAAATATTGAAGTTATTACCTTGCCTGGAAATTATGAAAAATTTGATAATTTAATCAAAGAAAAGAATATTGAGCATTTACTCAGTGAGATTACTTTGATTCCAAAAACTACCATAGATTTGGAAGGTAAAAAAGCAATGCAGATGTTGAATTTAATGGAACAGTTGGAAGATCATGATGATGTACAAAAAGTATATGCTAATTTTAATATTGCTGATGAAATTATGGAAGAAATAACTTCAAACAGAGATAAAACATGATTGTATTAGGTATTGATCCGGGTTTGGCTAATACCGGATACGGTTTTGTAAATTATAAAAAAAAGAAAATAACTTTAGTTGATTATGGCAATATAGTTACTAAAAAAGAAGATACTTTTACCTCCCGATTAAAAAAAATAAATTATGAAATAAATAAACTTATAGATAAATATAATCCTCAGGAAGTTGCAATTGAAGATATATTTTTTAACAAGAATACTAAAACTGCTTTGCTGGTAAGCAAGGTGCACGGTGCAATTGCCTTATCAGTATCGCTAATAGGATTAGAGCTCTACGAATATACTCCATTACAAGTAAAGCAGGCAACCGTAGGAAACGGGAGAGCAGACAAGTATCAGGTTCAATCTATGGTAAAAATTTTACTTAATTTACAAAAAATACCACGTCCTGATCATGCATCAGATGCCTTGGCTGTAGCAATTTGCCATGTTCATACCAAGTATTAAAACAGTATCGAGTATCGAGTATTGAGTATCGAGTTAGGGAAAGAAAGAAAGAAAAGAAGAGAGAAAAATACAAGAAAGAATATTTAAGGGAAACAGTATCGAGTGAAAAGAGTATTGAGTATAGTATTGAGTTAAGAAGGAGAAAGAAAAGAAAAACAGTATTGAGTTCGCGTTAAGTGAACAGAAAACTAAAATCAGGAATTAAATTTGTTTATCGTATCTCGTATAAAATACAGTAACGAGTAATATGTAATGAGTAATAAGCCTGGTAAACTGGACAACCAATGAACCAAGTAACTAACTAACTATTATTATGGGAGGTTTAAATTTGATATCTTTTTTAGAGGGAATGGTTGATACAGTTGGAGTAAATTATATTGTACTAAATGTAAAAGGCATAGGGTATCAAATTAATATTCCTGCTTACAATAATCTTTCCTTAAAAATTAATGATAGAACTAAAATTTATACCTATTTATATCTAAGAGAAGATAAAATAATATTGTATGGATTTTTAAGCAAGGAAGAGAAAATATTTTTTGAATTGTTGATTAGCACTCCTGGAGTGGGACCAAAAGTAGGTTTAAAAGTATTATCCAAAATGACCCCGGATGACTTTAGCCAGGCAATTCTTCGGGAAGATTTAGAATCTATTACCGCCATAGGAGGTATCGGCAATAAATTAGCTAAAAAAATCATATTGGAATTAAAAGAGAAAATAAAAAAATCAACCTCTATGGATATAAATAAAACAAGAATCTTTAAGTCTGAAGCTGTTCGAGATACCATGGCTGCCCTTAAAGCATTGGGTTATAATTATAAAAGAATAAAACCTGCCATAGATAAAACCCAGGAAAAATTTAAGAAAAAATTAACAGTAGAAGAGTTAATTCGAGAATCTCTAAAAATTATTTAAATTAAAAAAATGGATTTTGCATTTACTAAGTTAAGGGAGCAAATAAATGGAATTAAAAGAAAAAATAGTAGATTTAGGATTAAAGAAAGAAGAACCGGATTTAGATATAAATCTTAGACCTAAATTACTTAAAGATTTTATTGGTCAGGAAAAAATAAAAAAGAATTTTAATATTTATATTAGTGCTGCTCGAAAAAGAAAAGAACCGATTGACCATGTTCTTTTATACGGTCCCCCTGGTTTGGGAAAAACTACTTTAGCTTATATAATATCTGCTGAAATGGGGGTAAATATTCAGATGACCTCTGGACCAGTTATTGAAAAAGCCGGAGATTTAGCTGCTATACTTACTAATTTACAAGATAATGATGTTTTATTTATTGATGAAATTCATAGATTAAATCGATCAGTTGAAGAAATATTATATCCGGCAATGGAAGATTTTGAATTGGATATACTTATCGGGAAAGGTCCAAGTGCTCGTTCTATAAGAATAAGTTTGCCAAAATTCACTCTTGTTGGCGCTACTACCCGGACCGGGTTAATTACTTCACCCTTGAGAAGCCGTTTTGGGGTTATTACCCGAGTTGGTTATTACAAGGAGGGTGAACTTTTAGAAATAGTAACAAGGTCTTCTCGTATATTAAAAGTGGAAATAAAAGAAGAAGCAGCAATAGAAATTGGGAAAAGGTCAAGAGGTACTCCACGTATCGCCAATAGACTTTTACGCAGGCTTCGCGATTATGCTCAAATAAAGGGGCAGGGAATAATTACTAAGGAGATTGCTGATTTTGGCTTAGAAATGATGGAGATTGATGACCATGGATTATGTAATATAGATAAAAAATTATTGATTACAATAATGGAAAAATTTTCAGGTGGCCCGGTTGGATTAAAAACTTTAGCTGCTTCTATTAGTGAAGATACCGATACTATTAGTGATGTCTACGAACCCTACCTTTTACAAAAGGGTTTTCTTTACAGAACACCTAAAGGGAGAGAAGCCACAGATTTATGTTATAGATATTTCGGTAAAAAAAGAAATGCTCAGGGGAAGTTGCTATAGAAAATAATAGTGTGGAATCTAAGGCTGGTGTAGAGCATATAGGGTGTACTATAACAGTGTTGCCGTGATGAAGAAAGAAAAGGAAAAAGGAAACACAAAGGAAATAATCTAAAAATATCTTGGCTATCATGCTATTTTATATACTATATTAAGAAGAAATAGGAACAAAGAATCAAAAAGAGGAGATAAGTTGATTGATAAAATTAAATATAGTAAAAGTCAATAAATTTTTTTTATTTTTAGGGGCAAGTATATTTATAATGTCTACACTTACCACTAATGTATTTACTGCAGGAAAAACTCCTTTGCTTCGGGTGGGGATTTTTTTAAACCAAAAAGAAGTTAGCATAAGCGGAAATGGCGCTTACAAGATTTATAATTTAAAATCAGATAGTTTAATAAGTAAAGAAAATAATAAAATAATTAAAATGCTTCCACACGCAAAAGGTATAAAAATTTTAGGGGAAGGAATATATTCCGGTCCCATAAAAGTTGTACCGGTTGGTAATGTAAATATTGCAGTCATTGTTAATGGAAATAAATATCGATATAGAGGTAATATTGAAATAGTATATGATAAAAATTGTGGAAAGTTAAATATAATTAATATCATTGGAATTGAAAAATATCTTTATGGAGTCCTAAAAAAGGAAATTTCTCCTCGTTGGCCTATGAACACCTTAAAGGCTCAGGCCATAGCTGCAAGAACCTTTGCCATTTTTAATATTAACAAATATATAGACAAAGGTTACAACCTTGATGCTTCAACCAACAGTCAATCTTATGGAGGAATAAATCACGAAGACCCTCTAACTAATAAGGCAATTGATGAAACCAGAGGAAAAATTATGGTCTATAAAGGAAAACCTATTAATGCGGTTTATCATTCTGATAGCGGAGGATATACTGCAGACAGTGAAAGCGTATGGGGAAAACATCTTCCATATTTAAGGGGTGTAGAATCGAAATTTGAGGAACTTGTATCACCTTCTCATCATACCTGGTCATATTCAATAGATGAAGAGGATTTGGTAAGAAAATTACAAAATCGAGGTTATGATATAAATTCGATTATTTCTATTAAATTAGCGAAAGAAGGAGAAAGCGAAAGAGTAAGTAAAATAGGTTTTGTTTCCGGAGGAAATGGTATTAACTATATGGAATCTAAAGATTTTAGGGAATTAATTGGTTCAAATCTAATTAGAAGTACTATTTTTAGCGTAGACATAATTGGTAAAAAATCGGGCTTGGAAGAAAAAGGAGAAGTTATAGTTGATAATACGGATAAAGAGCAAAAAAAACCGGTAATAGATATTTTAGAAGAAAAAGAAGATTGGACTATTAAAGAACTAATAGCTTTGATGAAAGAGAGAAAAAAAGAAAAAGAAAAGGAAGAGGAAAAAGAGAAAGACACAAGCAAAAAGATTAAAGAAGTTATTTCTTTAAGCAGCCCCTTAACTTTTGTTTTTTCCGGTTTAGGAAATGGTCATGGTGTTGGTATGTCTCAATGGGGTGCCTATGGTATGGCGCTACAGGGAAACAGCTATAAGGATATTTTAAATTATTATTACCAGGGAATTAGCATTATAAAAAAATATTAAAAAATTATTATTTGGAGAGCCATGAGATTAGAAGAATTTAACTATTATCTTCCTCCGGGATTTATTGCACAAAAACCGATTAAGCCAAGGGACCATAGTCGGTTAATGATTTTAGACCGTTCAAGGAAAGAGATCGAACATAATATCTTTAAAAATGTTGGAACATATCTTAAAAAAGGAGATATTTTAGTTCTAAACAATACCAAGGTCTTTCCATCAAGAGTATATGGATACAAAGAAGGAACCAAGGGAAAAGTAGAAATCCTGCTTGTTAAACACCTAAAGAATAAATATTGGGAAGTTTTAATAAAACCCGGGAAGAGAGTTCATCCGGGAACTAAAATTATCTTTGGAGTAGAATTAGAAGGCAGGGTAGAGAGTAAGAATAGAGAAAAAGGAAGTTGTATTATCAAATTTAATTTTGTAGGCGATTTTAAAGAAATATTAAAAAAGATTGGGCAAATGCCGACTCCCCCCTATATTAAAGCAAAATTAGAAGAGAAGGAAAATTATCAGACGGTCTATGCTGCCCAGGAAGGTTCAATAGCAGCTCCAACTGCAGGATTCCATTTTACTAAAACTTTGTTGAAGAAACTTAATTCTATAGGTATTGAAATAGTTTATTTGGTTCTACATGTAGGGCGTGGTACCTTTGAACCCATAAGAGTATCTAAATTGGCAAAACATAAAATGTCTTCAGAATTATATTATATTTCCCCTGAAAGCGCAGAAAAAATTAATCAAGCTCGTTGTGATAACAGAAGAATTGTTTCTGTTGGCACTTCGACAACCCGTACTTTAGAATCTGCTTTTAATTGGGAAACAGGAAAAATTAAGAGTGGTAGCGGAAGGAGTGAAATTTTTATTTATCCCGGTTATAAATTTAAAGCTATAGATGTGTTAATTACTAATTTTCATCTTCCTCAATCAACCCCTTTGATGATGGCAACTGCTTTTGCTGGAAAAGATTTTCTTCTGGATTCATATAAAGAGGCGATTAATGAAAAATATAGATTTTACAGTTTCGGGGATGCGATGATTATTATTTAGTTAGCGTACAGCGTACAGCGTTTAGCGTATAGGCGCGGCGGGTTATAAGCGTAAGTGTACTCTAATTACCAATTAAAATGCAAGATGTCTATAGAGTACAGCGCACGGGGAAACAGCATATAGGATCGCTATTGTGTATTGTGTGAAGAAAAACCAATACATAATATAAAATATGTAGGGGCAGACCTTGTGTCTGCCCGAAATAAGTAATGTACAAAAAATCTAAAAATATATACATAATTTTTGCCATAATATAATTTTGTATTTTTTGAATTTTAACTTTTTCAAGCGATAAATAAAACGATATGTCAATCATCATTAATTAATACTAATATAATTGGTAGATCGGCAGATTGGTA
>JAYEGH010000268.1:0-7663 GCA_034659055.1 Candidatus Caldatribacteriota bacterium | reverse complement strand
TGGATAAGGCAGAAAAAGAAGAAGGTAGATTAATCGAAAAGATTAAACCAGAGATTGATAAAAGTTTAGAGAAAATGAATTTTGCTTCTAAAAATTGTGTAGATAATTTAGAAAAAAAGATTGATGAGCTGGGGAATAAAATTGATCAACTATCCAAGAAAATTAAGTAAAAAGAAAATTAAGTAATAAGTAACAAGATCAATTGGAAAATTTTTTTAAAGTAATCCCCGCAAATTTAAACCATACAATTGATTCTTTTTACCCTCAACTCCTTCCTCTCCCTCTTAAAAGGGATAGGAGTTGTTGAGGGTAAATTATTGATAGAATTTAAGTATGAAGCAAAATACGCATATAGATAGTTTTTTGGGTAATTTGGGGTTTATGGAGATTTTGTCATCATTTGAGGGGTAATATTTTGTTATATATTATTATAAAAAATTTCAGTTTGATTATTTTTAAATTAATTTTCAGGCTTAAAATAATTGGAAGTGAAAATATACCGAAGACCGGTTCTTTTATTATTGTGGCAAACCATTCAAGCTTATTAGATGGATTTGTCCTTGTATCGTCTGTTAGACCTAAAATAACCTTTATGTCTGCTGCCTATCTTTTTAAAATGTCTTTTGTGGGCAATATTCTACGAGGGGTTGGGGCTATTCCCGTTCAAGGCAAAGGCAGTGATATCAAACTTATAAAGGAAGCCATGAAAGTCTTACAGGCAGGCGGCGTTTTGGGAATTTTTCCTGAAGGAAGAATTATTAACGAAAAAGATGATTTTTCAGCCAAAACCGGGGCAGCATATCTTGCAATAAAAGCAGATGTTCCAATAACCGTGGTCGCTACTGATATTGAAACAGGAGAAGAAGTCCTTATAAATAAAGGGTCGGTATCTAAAGCAATATTAGCCAGCTCCGCATTTCCCGGAATTTTTGCACCGGTAGAGATAAATAATCGATGGCTGGTTGATGGTGTTCTTGTTAATCCTTTGCCCATTCAAACAGCTTTTGATATGGGTGCTGATATAGTAATTGCTGTTGATGTTAGCTCCTCAGTTGATAATGTTAATTACTTGATAGCCTTAAAACGATATTCCAAGAATATATTGCAAAATATTTGTCAGATACCTTATGTAAATTGTTTAACATTTTATTAATTTTCTTGAAATTATAATTTTTTTAACATAAAATAAACCATACTGAAAGTGAAAAGTAAAAAATCAAAAGTAGAAGAGGAGTAGAAGATTTGAAGACATCAACTTCTCAAGAGAATTTAAGCACAATTTTAGGAATATTAGCTATATTATTTTGGGGGACTACTATTGCCTTTTCGCGAAGCTTAACAGAGCAATTGGGAGTTTTGACAGCTGCTTCCTGGATATATTTGCTGAGCGGTATCTGGGGCTGTATTTATCTTATTAGTAAACCCGGAGAAGTTAAAAGAACTTTCCAGCTTCCTATTTTATATTTAATCGGTTGCGGAGCTTTATTCGTCATCTATACAGTATCTCTTTATCTGGCTGTGGGTTTGGCTTTCAGTCGTGAACAGGTTATCGAGGTAAGTATCATTAATTACCTTTGGCCCGGTTTAACTTTAATCTTTTCCCTTCCTATTTTGCATAAGAAGGGAAAAATAACTCTAATTCCCGGGGTAGTTCTAGCTTTTAGCGGTTTTTATTTGGCCACAGCACAAAGTGGAATCTTTTCCTGGGAGGTATTCAAAGGAAATTTTCAAATAAATTCTCTTCCTTATCTGATAGCCTTTATAGCGGCAATTTCCTGGGGACTTTATTCTAATTTAGTTCGCCGCTGGGCCGGTCATACCGATGGCGGAGCTGTCCCTATCTTTCTTTTGGTTACCGGATTAATTTTAACTGCAATAAGATATATGTTCCCTGAAGAATCTTCCTGGACGCCACGCGTAGTAGTGGAGCTTTTATATATGTCTGTCTTCCCCACTTTTTTAGCTTATTTCTTCTGGGACAAGGCTATGCGAAAAGGTAAAATTATTCTGGTTGCTTCTCTTTCTTATTTTACTCCTCTACTTTCTATAGTTATCAGTTCTTTGTATCTTCAGATAGCAGTACGGGCAAATCTCTGGATAGCCTGTGCTTTGGTAGTTGCCGGGGCTATTGTATCTAAATTTTCTATTGTGGATAAAGTAAAACCTAAATAATTTCAAATTTTTCATTAATTTTTTTAAAAAAAGAAGGATTTTAAATTTGAATGTAGAATGTATTTATTAGTTATAATAAAAGAAAATAAAAATTAAGAAGGGGGTGGATAGAACTTAAATAGTAAGACTTTTTTTGGGGGTGATGTCCAAAGTTAAAAATTACTATATTTAAAATGAGTGATTTTCCGAACCAGGAAGCCTATGACTCTAAATTATGGTTTCTGGTCGATAGGGTACAACGGGAAACGGTTGTGCCTCCCATTATGGAAAGGAAAATTTAGTGTAAACTAATTTAAGTTTATAAATTATTGGGAGGTAGTGTATTATGAAAGTATTAATGTTGAACCCTTTAAAATGCACCGGATGTCGAGCATGTGAATATGCCTGCTCTTTTCAGCATACCGGTGTCTTTAATCCCCTGGATTCAAGAATAAAAGTTAGCACTTTTTTAGAAGACCTAACTTTTGTTCCCACTTTATGCCTACAGTGTGAAAAAGCCTATTGTGAAGAAGTATGCCCCACAACTGCCCTTAGAAAAAACGGCGAAACCGGTGTAGTTGAATTTAATAAAGACAAATGTATCGGTTGTAAACAATGTATTATGGCTTGTCCTTGGGGTTCGATAGGACTTGACCATTCCGGTAAGGAGATAATCAAGTGCGATAATTGCGAAGGCGATCCTGCTTGTATAAAAGTTTGCAGTGCTAAGGCACTTACCTTTGAGGAAGTAGAAGATGTACTTCTTGCCAGGAAACAGGAAGTAGCTGTTCGTTTAAAAGAAATTGGAAAAGATTTATCTAAGGGGGCGATATCATGATTAAGGGTGGATTTAAAGGAAAAATATTAAGGGTGAATCTTTCTACTGAAGAGATAAAAACAGAAGAATTAAGAGAAGATTGGGCTAAGAAATTTATCGGAGGAAGAGGATATGGAACCAGAATTATAGTTGAGGAAATTGATCCTAAAATAGATCCTCTTTCCGAAGAGAATAAAGTTGTTATTGCTACCGGACCGCTTGGAGGGACATTAGCTCCATCTTCCGGAAGGGCTATGGTTATCACCAAAGGTCCTCTTACCGGTACTATTGCCTGTTCCAATGTTGGTGGTTATTTTGGTCCAGCTTTAAAACACGCAGGTTTTGATATGGTTATAATTGAAGGAAAAGCCAAAGAGCCTGTTTATTTGTGGATATACAAAGGAGAAGCTGAGCTTAAATGTGCTAAAGATATCTGGGGAAAATTAGCAGATGAAGCGGATAAAATTTTAAGAGAAAAAACTCATCCTAAGGCCGAGACTATGGAGATAGGGTCAGCCGGAGAAAAGAAATCTCTTGTGGCAAATGTAATGTTTAATGGCCATAGGGCAGCAGGAAGAACCGGAGTGGGAGCAGTTCTGGGAAGTAAAAATTTTAAAGGAATAGCCGTTAGAGGTAATTTAGAAGTAAAGGTAGCCGAGCCAGAGAAATTTATGGAAGCAGTTTATAAAACTAGAGAAATATTAAGTAAAAATGACTTCTCCGGTGGTGGTGCAGCAATGTTGGGAACGGCAATGTTGGTAAATGCCATAAATGGTGTTGGTGCCTTCCCTACCAAAAATGCTCAGGATGGATATTTTCCGGAAGCAGAGAAGATTAGTGGTGAGACTTTAAGAGAGAGGAACCTGATAAGAAACGAAGGATGTGCCGAATGTCCTATCGGATGTGGTAGAGTTACCGAGATTAAAGAGGGAAAATACAAAGGAGCTCATGGAGGAGGTCCCGAATACGAATCAATCTGGGCTTTAGGGGCAATGTGCGAGGTGTCAGACCTTGATGCTGTAGTTATGGCTAATTATCTTTGTGATAAATATGGGATGGATACTATTACAGCCGGTTCTACTGTGGCCTGTGGTATGGAACTTTACGAAAAAGAGTATATGCCCAAAGAAGATTCTCCTTTCCCTTTAACTTTTGGTTCGGGAGAAGCTTTAGTAGAAGCAATAAAACTAATGGGCGAACAGAAAGGAAAATTAGGTAAGCTTCTATCTCAGGGTTCGTATAGATTAGGAGAACATTATGGACACCCCGAACTTTCTATGAGCGTTAAAAAACAAGAATTTCCTGCTTATGACCCGAGAGGAATAAAAGGGATAGGCCTGGAATATGCTACCAGTAACCGGGGTGCCTGTCATGTAAGAGGGTATACTATTGCTCCTGAAGTTCTAACTGGAGCAGCTGATCGGTTAAAATATGAAGGTAAGGGTGAGTTAGTAAAAACTTTTCAAGATTTAACTTCTGCCCTGGATTCAACCGGCATATGTCTATTTACTACTTTTGGAATGGGTGGAGAAGATATTGCTTTACTCCTATCTACTGCTACCGGATTTAAAGTGGATGTAAATGAATTTATGAAAATTGGAGAGAGAATCTGGAATCTGGAAAGATTATTTAATCTTAAGGCTGGATTCAGCAGAAAAGATGATACTCTTCCGATGAGAATTTTGAAAGAACCTATAAAAACAGGTCCCTCTAAAGGAGAGATAGAGGAATTAGATAAGATGCTTGATGATTACTATAAGGTAAGAGGTTGGGATAAGAATGGTGTTCCTACTAATGAAAAACTAAAAGCGTTAGGGCTTTTGGATTAAGATGAGGTACCTAATTATTGGAGCAAGTGCGGCGGGTTTATCCGCCGCACTGAAAATAAGAGAACTGGATGTAGATGGAGAAATAATCGTCTTATCAGAAGAGAAATCCCCGCCTTATAGCAAAATGTCTCTCCCATATCTGTTATCGGGCGAATGCAGCAAAGAAGAAGATTTATATTTAGGAATACCGGAAGGCGTAAAATTATTATTAGATAAAAAAGTGGTGTCTTTAAAAGAGGGAAGAAAAGTGGTAGAAACAGAGACAGGAGAAGAATTTCCCTATGATAAATTACTTATCGCTACCGGTGCTCATCCTTATATTCCTGAGGTAGAAAAGAAAGGCTCACCTCTTATAACCTCTATAAGAAATTTGGAAGACATATCCGGACTTAAAGAGAGGATTAAAAATTCTAAAGAGAAGAGGGTTATATTATCGGGAGCTGGTCTGGTAAATTGTGAAATAGCTGATGCTCTTTTGAAGATAGGAGTACCTTCTGTTTTTGTAATTCGTTCAAATAGAATTTTATCTCAAATTTTAGATGAAGAAGGGTCAAGGGCAATAGAAAGTTGTGCTAAAGAAAAAGGGATAGAATTACTGACCGGTGAAAATATAAAAACAGTTGAAGAGAAAGATGGTATAACTTATGCTATCCTTGAATCCGGAAAAGTTTTGAAAGGCAGTTGTGTAATCTTCGGTAAGGGGGTACGGCCTTCTGTTGATTTTTTAGAAGATACCAGGATAAAAATAGGTCGAGGTATAAGAATTGATAGATACTTACATGCTTCGGTTAAAGATGTTTATGCAGCGGGTGATGTTACTGAAAGTAAGGATTTGGTATATGAAGATGTCAGGGGGCATGCCTTATGGCCGGTAGCTGTCGAACAGGGGAAGGTTGCCGGTGCAAATATGGCCGGAGGTGAAATAGAATATCCGGAAGAAGTATCAAGAAACATACTTAGCATATTTGGGCAAACTATTTTTACCGGGGGTATCAGTACAGAGGATAAGTTTGAAGTTTATAAGGAGCATCTTGCCGGGGAATACCGGAAAATATTAATTCATAATAATAAGCTGGTAGGTTTTGTATTTGTAGGAGAAGCAGATAGCCCGGGCGTATATCTCTTTGCTATGAAAAATAAAATAGATGTAAGTGAAAATATAAACTTACTTTTAAAAGGTGCTCTTTCTTATCCGATAATTTATCCTTCTATAAGAAAGGTAGTCCTTTAATAAAGAGAAGAGCATAATAGACTTAAGGTGAATGGATGATTGTAAAAGTAAAAGCATTTGCTAATTTAAGAGAAGTTTTTGGAGGGGAGATAAGTATAAAGCTAAAAGAGGGAGCTGTTTTAAAAGATCTCCTCTCCTCTGTTTATTTGCTGCCTAAGGCAGTAGAGGTTATAATAGATAATAAATCAGGAAAAATTAAATCCTCCATACTTATCTTGAAGAATGGAAGGAATATCAGGTTTTTAGGAGGCCTCCTTACTAAATTGGAAGACGGTGATGAGGTGAGTATATTTCCTCCTATAGGCGGGGGTTAATTTTTCTTAGTAATTTGGTTAAAAATGAAATAATTTTGGAAAAGAAAATTTAAAAAAATATTATCCTTGTCATTTCGCACTTGATGCGGGATCCATAAGTAGGGGCGTATTGCAATACGCCCCTATAATTATAATGACAGATCCCCATTACCTCTTTTAGTTTTAGTAAATTATATTTTTTATCCATTGTGCGCTATTTGTTAAATTATATTTTTGAAAAAAGAAGGAATTTAAGATATTATGAAGCATAGACATAATAAGAAAAATTAAAATTTGAGGGTATAGATGTGAAATTAAAAATATCCGAAAAATATAAGAAATTAATAGTAGATACAGGTCGAGAATTATATAAGCAAAATTTAACCATTGGAACCTGGGGGAATATTAGTGCATTAGATCCTGAGACCGGTTTGATTTATATTAAGCCCAGCGCAATGGATTATAATGAAATTAATCTTGAAGATATAGTTGTAGTTAATAAAAAAGGAGAAGTTATAGAAGGAGTTAGAAAACCATCCATTGAAACCCCTATGCACCTGGCAGTCTATAGAGTGAGGAAAGATGTGAGAGCGGTAGTTCATTATCATTCCATTTATTCGAGCGTATTGGCAGTTACCGGATTAACTCTTCCGGGAATTAGCGAAGATTTTGTGCAGATAGTAGGAAATAAAGTTATATGTGCGAAATATGCTCTACCAGGTTCAGAAAAATTGGCAAAAAATGCAGTGGTTGGATTGGGTAAAAGGAATGCAGTTTTTCTTACTAATCACGGAACTCTCTGTGTGGGCAAAAATATGAAAGAGGCTATGAAGGTATCTTATGTGGTGGAAAAGACTGCACAAATTTATATATTGAGTAAAAATGTAGGAAAGTGTAAAATAATAACTGAAGAAGATATTAAGATAATGCAGGATTTTGCTAAAAATGTTTACGGGAAGCAATGAAGTAAAATTATCTCTTGATTTTAGGAGAAGTAAAAAGTGAAAGATAGCGAAAAAACCAAAGAACAACTTATAAATGAATTATTAAAATTACGTATTACCCTTAAAGATATGCCTGCAGTATATTATCGAACAGACAAAGAAGGGAATTTTATAATGATAAATAATGCCGGGATTAGGTTGTTTGGTTATAATTCTTTAAAAGATATGCGAAAAAAGAGCATATCAAAAGATTTTTATCTTAATCCTGGAGATAGAGAAAAATATCTTAAAGAATTAAAAAAGAATAAAGGCTATCTCAAAGATTATGAAATTGTTTTAAAAAAGAAAGATGGTACTCCCCTGGTAATTTCTGACACAAGTCGCTTTTATTATGATAA
>JAYEGH010000267.1:0-7708 GCA_034659055.1 Candidatus Caldatribacteriota bacterium | reverse complement strand
AATAAAAATACAGGAGGGAAAAACATGAAATCTAAAAAATTTGGAAACAAATGGGTAATAAGGATTGATAAAGGAGAGGAAATTGTCCAAACATTAAAAAATTTTTGCCAGGGAAATAAAATAAAACTGGGTATAATTAATGGAATCGGAGCTGTCAACAAGGCAACGATTGGACTTTTCGACACTAAAGCCAAAGAGTATCATTCTCAAGAATTAATTGGAGACTACGAAATTACTAATTTATCTGGTAATATTTCTTCTATGAATAAGGAAGCTTACCTTCACTTGCATATTACTTTAGCTGATGAAAATCAACATGCATATGGAGGACATTTAAGCTCTGCTATAATTAGTGGCACCGGAGAAATTTTAATTGAAGAAATTGAAGGAGAAATAGAAAGAGAATTTAATAAAGAAGTAGGCTTAAATCTTTTATTTGGCTAAAAATTTAAAATATTAGCAAATAATATAGATCGGATTTATCCGAACTCTCTCCTACAAATAAAACTGCAAACTCTATCGGATAAGTATATTAAATAACTATGTAGAGACACGGCGTTGCAGTGTCAGTGTCTACTTTTTCACCACAAAAACGCTGTGTTCTACTATTAATTAAAGGGTTATTTACTTCTTAAAGTATAACTCTTAACTTAAACTTAGATTTATGAACTAATTTTTCTTGTTAAAAACGAAAAACGATTAACTGAATTTTCGGTTTAACATCGCCGTGTTGTGACAAGCTATAATTAAAATTTACCAAATCATCCTTTGACAAAGTTTATAAAGTATATTTATCGTAACAAACGATTTCTGATAAATCTTTTCTTCCTTTTTTTGTATCTAATGCCTGCGGGAATCCTAAAGTCATTAAGGTAACAACGCTTATATCTTCCGGAATTTCTAAAACTTCTTTTACCTTATCTTGGTAAAATGCTCCAATCCAACAGGTACCTAACCCTGAAGAAGCCGCCTCTAAACTCATATGGTCAAGAGCGATGGCCAAATCAATAGTATAACTATATTCACCATTACCCATTTTATAATTGGGATTTGTAGCACAACCTACAATTACCACTGAAGCTTCTCCCACAAAATTTTGATTTTTACAGGCGGGAACTAATTTTTCTCTCAACTTTTTATCTTTTACTACAATAAATTTCCATGGCTGTCCATTTTTTGCCGAAGGAGCTAATCTACCGGCTTCTAAAATCTGCTGTAATACGTCTTCTGGAATTTCTTTGTCCTGATAACTGCGCACGCTCTGTCTTTTTTTAATTGCTTCTAATACCATACTTCTTTTCCTCCTTTAAATTATATCTAAATACCACCACATAAGGTGATGCTATTAAAAAAAATTTTTACCTGCCTTATAAAGTCTTTCTTCACTGGGGTCATTCCAATTCAACTCTACAATTATGGATTTCCACAAAAGTTTATCCTCTTTTTCACAGGGATAAGTTATTCACCTGACCTCTGTTTTGTTGGATTAGTTTTTTTATCTATTTTTTCTAAATCTTCATTTTCTAATGAATCTTCCAGATTATCCAGCTCTTTTAATTCATCCTGTGTTTCAGAATTATCTAAAGTATCTTTATCTTTTTTCATGATTATCCTCCTCCTTTTTTATTTTTCAATTATTTTATATATGGTGTTTTATAATTATAGTACTTTATTATAATAATACCAAATTTTCAGAAAATATTTAAATACTTTACGACTCGGTTTTTCTTTTCGATTTTTCTTAACTCGATACTTGATACTATATACTCCATACTGTACAAAAATATTTGCAAAATTATTTTGGAGTGATATAATTAAGCTAGAAAAAGTTATTTTTTTTGATTTATTTTTTGGGTCTTTTGGGGGATTGTTTATTATGAAAATTACCATAAGGCAAAAAGAATTTTTGCAAACCTTAATAAATTTATATCAGCAGAAAGGCTCTCCCATTCATTATTCGGAAGTAGCTCGAAAAATGGGAGTAAGCAAATGGACTGCTTATGATATGTTACAATTGCTCCACAGAGAAGGTCTTCTGGAAGTAGAGTACTTAATCCCGGAATCGGATAGCTATAATTGGGGCAAATTAGGACGTTCCACTATAACTTTCTTCCCTACCAAAAAAGGATACACCGTCTCCAATCTTTCCCAAAGAAACCTTCCTGCAAAAATATCCGAGCTTAATAAATTAAAAAAAGAAATTATTCAAAAGTTTGAGAAAATTAAAGGAAAGTTTAACTTAAAAGATTTGTTTCGAGAAGCTTTGCAAAGCAAATCTCCCCTTATTTTTTGTGCTTGTGTATTACTAATTTTAATTCTCCTTATTAAAAAAATTACCGAGGGAATGGTTGAAATAAAATTTTTAAGCCAAGTAATTGCTACCAATGCCACAAACGCTTACATTGAATTAGCTCTAACTGTCTTTGTAGGAATGTGTTTTGGAATTCTAACCAAATATATTAATAAAATTCCTAACTATATAATTAGTCCAAACAATAATTTGGACGAATATGCAAATTACATTCAAACTTATAATCAATATGTTTCTCAGATGGATAAAGAAGAGCAAAAATCATTATTGGATTTCTTAAAAGAAACTTTGGATGAAATAAATAAAAAAAATAAAACTTAAATTTTTAAAATAATTTTTAGAATTTTTATTATAGGAGGAAAGTATAATGGATTATTTTGAAAAGTTGAAAGGCTACACATCTAAACAAGCCATTAATCTTATTCTTAAAGGTTTGACTAATTCTTCTGATGAAAATCTTATCCGACTAACCCATGTAGCAGAAAAAATTTCTCCCAGATTTAAACCTGAGATAGGCAGGGTAAGAAAAATGTTTGAGGATAAAGCTCCAGCTTATGTGCTTGCCAAAAAGGCATTAAAAGAAATTCATCCCAATGTTCGAGACAAAATGGTGTTGAATTTCATGATTAAGTATATTCTGTTGGGTGCAAAAACCAGGGAGAATTTTCAAAAAAAGGAAGGTCTTCCCTGCCCTGCTACTATAGTAATCAGCCCTACCATGAGGTGTAATCTTAGGTGCACAGGCTGTTATGCGGGAGATTATTCCAAAAAAGATGACTTGCCAATAGAATATGTAGATAAAGTTATAACCGAAGCCAAAGAAATGGGAACATGTTTTTTTGTTATTTCCGGCGGTGAACCTTTTATAAGAGATGACATGTTAGATATATACAAAAAACATAATGATGTCTCTTTTATGATATATACTAACGGAACTTTTATTGATAGAGATATGGCTTTTAAGCTGCAGGAATTAGGAAATGTTGCCCCTGCCATGAGTGTAGAAGGATTTGAAAAAGAGACTGATGCCCGCCGGGGTAAAGGGATATGGAAAAAAGTAATGCAGGCTATGGATAACTGTCGGGAGGCAAAGATAGTTTATGGTTTTTCTGCTACTCCTACAAGATATAATACAGAAGTCATTTATAGTGATAAACTTATGAAGCTATTAACCGAAGAGAAAGGTTGTGCTTTTGGTTGGTACTTTACTTATATACCTATCGGTAAAAATCCTGATGTAAGTCTCATGCAAACTCCGGAGCAAAGACTCTATGGGTGGAGAAGAGTCAATTATCTTAGAAATACTTATCCTGTTTTTATTGGAGACTTCTGGAATGATGGAATGCACGTAAATGGTTGTATCGCCGGAGGCCGTCTTTACTTGCATATAAATGTAAGAGGAGATTATGAACCTTGTGTATTCCAACATGAAGCTACACATAATGTAAGAAATACTTCTTTAAAAGAGGCTTTAAATTCTCCTTTATTTAAAAAAATAAGAGAAGAACAAAAAAGGTCACTTTTTGTTAATAATCGAATGAGACCTTGTATGATCATTGACCATCCTGAAGTATTAAGAGAAGTTGTTAAAGAAACTGGTGCTTACCCTACACATGGTAATGCCCAAACAGTATTAACGAAATGTGCAGCTCATTTAGATCAATATTCCAAAGAATATGGTAAACTTTCTCAACCTTTCTGGGAAAAAGTATATGTGAAAAAAGAAGGAATGCCACCTGTTCCCAAGAAATTTGAAGATGTACAAAAAATGATAAGAAAAGTAAAAAAATAAAAAATTGAGAACATAGAGAGGGAATTAAAAAGTTCTCTCTCTATTCTAATTCTCAGATTATTTTATCCTTTTCTCTGAGATACTACCATACCTAAAATTATTAATAATCCACCTACCCAAGCGATAAAACTTATCTTTTCTCCCAGGAGGAAATAGGAAAATATTGCCGCAAATATCGGTTCTCCGGAAAATATAATCGCAGTTTTGGTTGGGGTAGAATACCTTTGAAATCTATTTTGCATATAAAAAGCAAAAGATGTAGCAAATACAGCCATAAATATAATTCCCCACCATACATTAAAAGAATAGGCTAAATGAAGAAGAGCCGGTCTTTCAAAGATAACTGCTAATAGCAAAGACAACACAAATACTGTAGTTAATTGAACGATTACCAAAAGAACATAATCTGATTTTCTACTATATAGACCTACTGATATAATATGCATGGCAAGAGAAAAAGCACATAAAAGAACTAAAAAATCACCAAAATTAAAACTAAAGCTGCTGCTATAATTGAGAAACCACAATCCGATAAACGCTAAAATTACTCCTATAATCGAATTTCGATTGATTTTTTCTTTAATAAAAAAATAGGAAATAATAGGAACCAAAACTACCGATAAACCGGTAATAAAACCTGCTTTCGTAGCGGTAGTATATTTTATTCCCACAGTTTGAAAAACATATCCAAGAAAAAGAAAAATTCCGATTAAAGATCCTTTTTTTAAAACTGTTTTATTTATTTCAGTTATCTTCTTCCAAAATATTGCTATAAGAACCAATATGGCAATTAGAAATCTATAAGCCAAAAAAGTATAAGGGGGGATTGAATTAAGGATATTTTTAGTTATTGCAAAAGTAGAGCCCCAAACAATCACTATTCCTAATAAATAAAATTCCGCTTTAATACCTTTCATCATTTTCCGTATATCCTTAAAAAATTATTTTTATTTATTCTATGGGTATTACTTTAAGGGCATTTTCTAAAAAACTAAAAATATTTTCAACAGATTATATATATAGTGTGCTGCAGATAATTTCAGATACCTTCTTGAAACCATCCATTTTCTAATCCTTCTTCTCTAAAAGCCTTAAAAGCCTCTTTGTATTCTTCTTTGCTTATCCTTCGAGACAGCGGGGGAAACTGCTCGGCTTTATAAGCAGGGAAATATTGTGCCATCAGGCTAATATAGGTATAGGGAGAAATATCCTTAGCAATAAAATTCATAATTTTTTTTGTACCACTCAACCCTTCTGGCAAAACTAAATGCCTTACCATCAATCCCGAAAGTGCAATCCTCTCTTCATTAATTAACAAATCCCCAACCTGTCGTTGCATTTCTTTTAATGCCTTTTTCATCACTTCAAAATAATTGGGAGCAGCCGAATATTTTTCTGCTATTTTATTATTGCCATAACGGGCATCCGGTAAATATATATCTACAACCCCATCAAGCAATTTCAAAATACGAACTAATTCATAACCACTGGTATTATATACAATAGGAATGTATAAACCTAACTCAATGGCCAACTTCAGGCTTTTCAGTATTTGAGGCATAAAATGAGTTGGTGTCACTAAATTGATATTATGACACTTTCTTTTCTGTAATTCAAGCATTATTTTTGCTAATTTTAAAGTAGTAATTTTATATCCGTTACCCAACTGGCTTATAGGATAATTCTGGCAATATACACACCTTAGATTGCAATTGGTAAAAAAAATAGTTCCTGAACCAAAGCGGCCTGATAAGGGCGGTTCTTCCCCAAAATGGACATTATAACTTGAAATTAAAATATCCCCTCCGGAACGACAGAACCCCTTCTCCCCTTCCAATCGCCTTGCCCCACAATTTTGAGGGCAAATATGGCAGGGAGAGAGCAGTTCATAAGCTTTTTCGATTCTTTCATCTATCTCGCCCCTTTTCAAATTCAAATAGGAAGGATATTTTATTTTTTTTACCAATAAATTATTTTCTCCTTTTAAAGATATTCTAATATTTCTATTAATGCTTTTACTTGTAAATAATTTTTAGATACCGGTTTTTCATCTTCAAATTTCCAGCTTAAGTAAGGGATTAAGATGCAATTTAGTCCTATTTTCAAACCTGGATTTAGATCAGAGCGAACACTGTTACCAATAATCCATGTTTCTTTCTTTTTCAGATGATGTCTTTTTAAAATATTTTGATATTCTTCTACATTTTTATGCTTTAAAATATTAATATCGGAAAAATATTTATTTAAACCGGTTAGTTTCACTTTTTCTTCCTGAACACGAGGATCTCCAAGTGTAGCTAAAATTAAAAAATATTTTTTACGCAAAGTTTCCAGGACAGAATAGACATCATCTACTAATTCGGGAATCTGCTCGAAAACCTGCCAACCTATATTTTCAATCTTCCTTTTTATAAGCTCATCAATTTTTTCGCCATTTTTTTTACAAAAAAATTCATAAGTTTCTCCTAAACTGTGAGGATATCTTTCTTTTAGGAAACCATACTGCTGTATATAACTGATATCAATTTCATCAAGCTTGATTAAAGATTCTTCACCACTAAAGCCCAATTTTTGCATAATAGATGAAAATTCATCCCGGGCGCAATTATACAGCTCTGATGTTTTAATTAAAGTATCGTCTAAATCAAAAATAATTGCTTTAATTATAATCCTCTCCTTTTGTATAAATTCTCTATAATTATAACTATAATATAATGCTTTAGCAAACCTTAATTCGTATCGCGTATTGCGTATCGAGTATCGGGCGAAGAGATAGAGGAAAAGAAATAAAAGGAAAAAATGAAAAGAATTAGTGCGGGAAAGAAATACAGTAAGTAGGGGCGTATTGCTATACGCCCACAAGACTACCAGAGACAGAGAAAAAGCAGAATATAAAAATCCTTTATAAAATAATAAAAAATGTGTTATAATATTTTTGTTAAGCAAAATAAGTGTAACGATTGATTAATTGTCTTTAAATTAAAAATATTTTATTAAAACACTTAGAAAAGCAAAAAAGGATAAATTGATTAAAATATCTATAGTTGGGAAGAAGGAAAAAATGAGAAAAGATAATAAAGAAATAAAAAAATTAAAAAATAAAGATATTAAAAAAGGAAAAAAATCTATGATTAGAGAACTGTTGGAAACAGTAGTAAGCGCAGGCATAATTGCTTTTATAATCATAACTTTTATTGGTCAAGTTACTGTAGTCCAAGGAGCATCCATGGAATCTACCCTTCACAGCAGAGAAAGGCTCATCGCCAATAAAATTGGTTATCGTTTCGAATCACCCCAGCGCGGTGAAATCATCATATTTAAACCTCCTTTAAATACAAAACGTAATTATATTAAAAGGGTGATCGGAATTCCGGGTGACAAAATAAAAATCGTAGATGGCAAAGTATATCTTAATGACCGGGAATTATCAGAACCTTATGTAAAATTTAGATCTTACGAAAATATTCCCACTATTACTGTCCCCGAAGATTCCTATTTTGTCCTGGGAGACAATAGGCCAAATAGCAGTGATAGCAGATATTGGGGATTTGTTCCCCGCAAAAATGTAATTGGTAAAGCCTGGGTAATTTTTTGGCCTTTAAATA
>JAYEGH010000266.1:6776-29096 GCA_034659055.1 Candidatus Caldatribacteriota bacterium | reverse complement strand
AGTCATTGCCGAAGTTAAAGTTGTTTTTCCATGGTCTACATGACCTATGGTTCCCACATTTATATGGGGTTTACTTCTTACAAATTTTTCCTTTGCCATTTGTTATTTTCCTCCTTGGATATATTAAATATAATAATAATTTATCTATTCAATTTTTCTGGAGCCCACGACCGGAATTGAACCGGTGACCTCATCCTTACCAAGGATGCGCTCTTCCGCCTGAGCTACGCGGGCGCTAATTTTATCGTGGTGGGGAGGGAAGGATTCGAACCTTCGAAGGCGTTCAGCCAACGGATCTACAGTCCGCTTCATTTAACCACTTTGATACCTCCCCATTACTTTCACATCTCATAATCTTGCATCTCTTTGTAGAGGCAAGTATTAAATATTACTCATTGCTCTTAGTTGTTTATTTTTTGTAATACACTATTCTATTGTCTTTTTTTTTAATTATTTGGAGCCGATGATCCGATTCGAACGGATGACCTGCTGATTACAAATCAGCTGCTCTGCCAGCTGAGCTACATCGGCAATCTTACACATTATAATTTTTTTTAATAACTAAGTCAACATTTTTAATTATTATTTTTCAATTAATTCTAATTTTCTTTTTATTCTTTGTAAAGCGTTGTCAATAGATTTTATATGTCTTCCTAAATCATGGGAAATTTCTTTGTAAGATTTTGCTTCTAAATAAGACTCTAAAACATCTATTTCTAAACCAGATAATATCTTTTTAATTCTCTCTTTAAGATTTTTTAATTTTTCACTATTTAAAAACAAATCCTGCGGATCATTAGTATTTAAATTCTTTATAATATCTAATAATGTTCTTTCTGAATCTTCATTATAAATTGGACTATTTAGGGATATATATGAATTTAGAGGTATATGTTTTTGTCGGGTAGCGCTCTTAATGGCGGTAATAATTTGTCGGGTAATACATAATTCGGCAAATGCCTTAAAGGATGATATTTTTTTATGTTGATAATTTCTTACTGCCTTATAAAGTCCTATCATGCCTTCTTGGATAATATCTTCTGTATCTGCTCCAATTAAAAAGTATGAACGTGATTTCATTTTAACTAATCTTTTATATCTATTAATTATCTGCTCTTCTGCAATTGAATCTCCCTGATTAGCTAAACAAATTAACTCTTCATCTTCACAATTAATATAGCTAGCAAAACATTTTTCGCTATCGCCATGCTTCATTAACCAGCCTCCCATAAATTAGTCATCACGTTTAATTAATTATCCAATTTACCAATTAGCCAATTCTCCAATTAAGATAAAGATTAAGATTAATTGACCAATTAGCCGATTTACCGATTTATTGTGAGTAGATACAAGGTACGCCCCTATTTATATCTTCTGTATTTCTATTTCTTTTCTTTACTTTACTATATACTCGATGATACTCAATACTATATACTGTTTTTCTCTCCCACAATTGTTCCCCGCACCTATACGCTATACGCTATTCACCCTCTTCCATCTTGCTCCTTCCGGAGTATCTTCTATAACAATACCTTCTTTCTTTAATATATCCCGTATTTGATCTGCTTTATTCCAATCTCTTACTTTTCTCGCTTGTTCTCTTTCATCAATCAATTTATTAATTTTCTTTTCTTCAAAATTCTCTTTTTTATTATTCTCTTCCAAAATACCCAATACTTGGCCTGCTAAATCTTGATAAAATGTGATAATATTTTCTAATACTATTTTATTTTTTAATTCCATAGTAGTAAGGTAAATATTTACTTCTTTAGCAAAAGTAAAAAGCCAGCTTAAAGCAACCGGGGTATTAAAATCATCATCCATTGCATCTATAAATTTCTGTTTATTTTCTTCTCTTTTGTTTAAAATTAAGTCTTCATCTGCATCTTTTGTTTCTTTGAAATTCCCTTGTTTCAAGATGTGCTTGACATTGTAAATAGTATTGTACAATCTTTGTAAGCTGCTTTGCGCTTGTTTTAACTGTTCTTCATTAAACTCAAGAGGGCTTCTGTAATGGGCTGAAAGAATAAAATATCTAATCACCTCTCCGCTGTATTTTTCTCGAATTTCTCTCACTTTCATTATATTCCCTATAGATTTCGACATCTTCTTATTATTTAAGCAAAGATAACCATTATGCATCCAATATTTTGCAAATTGCTTACCTGTGCAAGCCTCACTTTGAGCTATCTCATTCTCGTGATGAGGAAATATTAAATCTGACCCGCCGGCATGAATATCAAATGTTTTCCCCAAATATTTCATGGACATAGCTGAACATTCTATATGCCATCCCGGTCTTCCCTTCCCCCAGGGACTTTCCCAACTGGGTTCTCCTTCTTTGGCTTTTTTCCATAAAGCAAAATCTGTTGCTTCTCTTTTTCTTTTGTCTACCTCTACTCGAGCGCCTTTTTTTAACTCACTGATATTTTGCTGGGAGAGTTTCCCGTAATTTGCAAACTTGGATACATCAAAAAATACATCCCCTTCTACTTCATAAGCATATTTATTTTTCTCGAGATTTTTTACCAACTCTATAATTTCTTTAATATGTTCAGTAGCTCTTGGATTAAAATCGGCTCTCTTTATATTAAGGGAATCAGCATCTATAAAATACTCTTTGATGAATTTCTCCGACAAATTAGCAACCGTAATACCAAGTTCATTTGCTTTATTAATCATCTTATCGTCTATGTCGGTTAAATTTTGCACATATCTAACTTTATACCCTTTATATTCCAGATATCTCCGTACTACTTCAAAAATTATAAAAGGCCTGGCATTTCCTATATGAATAAAATTGTAGACTGTAGGTCCACAAACATACATTCCAACTTCCCCTTTTTTTAGAGGAACAAATTTTTCTTTTTTTCGGATTAAAGTATTGTATATTTTTAATGACACTTGTTTATTCCCTTTGTATAAATATTTTTTTAATCAATCAATTATTTTTTTTCATCATTCTTCCAAAAATCATTCTGCCGGCTGGGGTTTGTAAGATACTCGTTACCATTATATTTACTTTTTTATTAATATATTTACTTCCATCTTCTACCACTATCATAGTACCATCGTCTAAATAGGCAACTCCCTGCTCAGGTTCTTTACCTAATTTTATTATTTGAGTTGCTATCTGTTCACCGGGCAAAATAACTGCTTTTAAAGCATTGGATAAATCATTAATGTTCAGTACTAAAATTCCCTCAAGCTGAGCAATTTTGTTTAAATTATAATCATTGGTAATGATGTTTCCTCCAATATCTTTGGCCAACCTAATCAGCTTAGTATCAACTTCTTTGAGCTCTTTATAATCTTTTCCGATAATCTTTATTTTATTTTTTTTGATTTTAGTTATTTTATTAAGTACATCTAACCCTCTGCGTCCTCGATTCCTTTTTAAACTATCAGAAGAATCAGCAATATGTTGAAGCTCAAGTAGTACAAAACGAGGTATAATCAGTTCACCTTCTAAAAAATTAGTATGGCAAATATCTAAAATGCGTCCATCGATAATTACACTAGTATCTAAAATTTTGGGGAAGGCTTCTTTCCTGTATTCTTTTTTGCTTGACCTGCCAACATGTTTGAAATTTCCAAAAAAATTAACTATTTCATCTTTTTTAGTAAGTCCTACATTTATCCCTATAAGTCCCAAAATTACACTTAATGCTACCGGTAGATAAGAACCGATTATGGGAAGAAATGAAAGCGAGTAAGCCAATAGATTAGCTATAATAAGACCGATAATCATTCCGATAATTGCAGCACTAAAATTTTGAGTTGGAATTTTTTGTAAGTTACAAATAATTTCAGAAAATAAAGATTGTATTTTAGTGTTGAATAAAAGGGAAAATAAAAAACCTACCGCACCACCAATAATTATCGCGAAGATATAGAATAAAATATTATAATAAATGTATAAGTCAGGAATAAAATATAATCTATGGTAAATTTCGTATCCTATTACTGCTCCGATAATTATAAAGATAATCTTTAATACTTTATTTTTTAGCATACTTATTTCTCCTTCTTATATTCTTTTTTTAAAACTATGTTAAATTTTTCACCTCCCCCTTATTTTTAAAGTATTTTATAGCTTTTAAAGCAAATAAATTATAACATGGTCTTTATTCTCTGTCAAAATAGGTCTAAAAGAAAGTATCGAGTTAAGAAAGAGAAGGAAGAATAGAAAAAACAAAAGCAAAAACTAAAGGATGTTTCTATCACTAAACTTGCAACTTTTCTTATTCTTTTTCTGTTCTCTTCATTAAATATTATTCACCAATAATTAATTCCTGATAGTTAATATATTATATATTAATTTAGAGATATCTCTTGACAAAAAGATTAAGCTGTAAGTATAATTAATTAAGAGCTTTTTTGGATTCAAAATAAATAAATAATCTTATAATTTATACCTTTTATTTTTTGGTTTTTTGGCACCATGGATATAAATTATAAAAGTAAAATACAATCAGGGGGTTGTAATTGTGAATAAAAAAAATAATAAATCTTCTTTTCAAAAAATCGTAGACCAATACCTTGTTCAACACCGAAGTATCTTTGATGTATTAACTAAATATCAAGAATCCAATGCAAGGGTAAATCGAGCAATTGCCAAAGCATCTACTCAATGTGGTTGCATTAAAATCAAATCTGAAAAACAAACCTGCCCCCCGGATGTCAAGTTAAATGAAATATCTAAATATATGAATTCGCAAGTAGAAGGTTCACTATGTGATAACTGTAAGGAAATCATCGAAACAGAGATGGGTTCTAACCTTTTTTATACTGCCGCAATTTGTAATATATTAGATCTAAATTTAGATGATGTAACTAAAAAGGAAAAAGAAAGAATAGCTACTTTAGGTATTTATAATTTATCTTGATCAATTGGCCGATTAAGAACAGTAATGAATAATAAGTAACAAGTAATGAGCAATAAAGAAAAAAATGTTAGGAAAAAATTGTAAAGGCCATAGACCTTATGATTTCCCCTCTTAATTTTTAGTTTAATAATATTTGCAAAAGTTATAACTAAAAATTCCAAATTATTTCAATTAAAATATTTCTTTTAATGTAGGGGTCGGATTTATCCGACCCGGATTGTTTTGTATTTTGTATAACGGGTTCGATGAATCGAACCCCTACCTTTATTAATTAACCAATTCTCCGATTCACCAATTACCCAATTATATTAGTGAATAGTGAATAGTTATTAGTAAAAAAAATACAAAATAAAATTCCAATTAATCAATTGAATCGGAGTAAGCTATTTCTCACCCACAGTTGTTCCCCGCGCCTATACGCTAACCAATTCATTAGGGGCAGACACAAGGTCTGCCCCTACTTAAATCTTCTCTATTTTTTTTAGTTTTTTGCATTTACTGAAAACTGTAAACTAAAAACTTGGCTTTTTATCTTATATCTTTTCTTCATTCTGGCTCCAGAATACTGGCTCCTGGCTCCCTCTTCCCTCAACCTACTAACAAAATTCCCCCAGTTCTACCCGCATCTTCACTAACGACTAATTAAAAGCAACATTAATTGCTTCTTTAACATTCTTTACCCCAATAATGTTCATATTCTTTTTAAAAGAAGATGCTTTTATATTTTTTAAATTCCCTTGAGGAATAATACATCTTTTAAAACCAAGATTAATTACTTCCTGTATTCTTCTTTTTATTTGATTTACCCTTCTCACTTCACCTGCCAGCCCAACTTCGCCAAATACAGCAGTTTCAGAATCAATATATTTGTCTTTAAAACTTGAAGCTACAGCTATAACAATTGCTAGATCCAGGGCCGGTTCTAAAACTTTTATTCCTCCGGCAATATTTACATGAACGTCCTGTGATTGCATGGAATAACCAACTCTTTTTTCTAAAACAGCCAAGATAAGTAAGACACGGTTGTAATCTACCCCTGTAGTCATTCTCCGGGGAAAATTTAATTTACTATAACTAACTAATGCCTGTATCTCTACCAATATTGGTCTTGTTCCTTCAAAGGTTGCAGCAACTACTGAACCGGAAAGTTGAGAAGGTTTTTCGGAAAGTAATAATTCAGAAGGATTAAACACTTCAGATAAACCCTTATCATCCATTTTAAAAATCCCTAATTCGTCAGTAGAGCCAAATCTATTTTTAATAGAACGAAGTATACGATATAAATTATATTTCTCTCCCTCTAAATATAGAACAGTATCTACCATATGTTCTAAAACTTTTGGCCCGGCTAACATTCCTCCTTTGGTCACATGACCTACAATAAAGATGGGAATATCTTTGCTTTTCGCTAAATGTATAAGTTGAGCGGTGCATTCTTTTATCTGATTAATGCTTCCTGAAGAAGAAGTAATTTGGCAATCATTAATAGTTTGAATGGAATCCACTATCACTACCTGAGGATTGATGTCATGGATATCTTGCTTAATTGCCTCTAAATCTGTCTCCGAAACCAACAATAATTTTTCTGATAAAGTTCCCAGTCGATTTGCCCTTATTTTTATCTGATGAGGTGATTCTTCACCGGAAACGTATAATATCTTCCCCTGCTTATGACTTAAAGCATTGGCTATTTGCAAAAGAAGGGTAGATTTGCCAATACCCGGTTCTCCTCCTACCAAAATTAAAGAACCCGGTACAATTCCTCCACCCAATACTCTATCAAATTCGAAAATTCCTGTATTGTACCTGATTTTATTCTCTTCCATTAATATTTTAGTAATCGGCAATGGGGAAGGATGTTCCTCTTTAGAAAAGAGAGGATTTTCCTTCTCTCTTTTGATTACCTCTTCAACCATAGTATTCCATTCACCGCAATCAGGGCAGCGTCCTAACCAGCGGAAAGACTCATATCCACATTGTTGACAGCGAAAAACAGATTTTTCCCCTTTATTCATTCTTCACCTTTATATTTATATATTGATTTCTTGCTTAAACTATTTTTCTTTATTTTTTTCTTCTTTTTCTTTTTCTTTTTTAAAAATATAACTTTGTTTTCTTTTTCTTTGACTGATATGCAATCACCCTCTACAAATTTTCCAGCCAGTATCTTCTCGGAAATAGGATTTTCTATTAACCTTTCAATAGTTCTCCTAAGCGGCCGTGCACCATAATTAGAATCATACCCTTCTTTAGCCAATAATTCCTTTACCTTTTCCGTTGTTTCCATTTTTATATTTTGCTCTTCTAACAACTTTTTAACTTCTTCTAACATTAGATCAGCAATTATCTTAATTTCTTTTTTGTTAAGGGATTTAAAAACTATAATTTCATCAATCCGGTTTAAAAATTCCGGACGAAACATCTTGTTCATTTCCCCCATCACTCTATTCTTTATCTCTTTATACGATATCTCTTCCGATTCATTAGCTCCTCTAAAGCCTAAAGAACTTCCTTTTTTAATCAAGGTTGCTCCTACATTGGAAGTCATAATAATTACTGTATTCTTAAAATTAACTACTCTTCCTTGAGAATCAGTTAATCTGCCATCTTCAAATATCTGAAGTAAAATATTAAAAACATCCGGATGGGCTTTTTCTATTTCATCTAAAAGAACTACCGAATATGGCTTTCTTCTAACCTTTTCCGTTAACTGTCCTCCTTCTTCATATCCAACATAACCGGGAGGAGCACCAACTAATCGTGAAACCGCAAATTTCTCCATATATTCAGACATGTCTAAACTGATTAGAGCATTTTCATCACCAAAGAGAAATTCGGCCAAGGTTCGGGCTAATTCAGTTTTGCCTACTCCGGTAGGACCTAAAAAGACAAAAGAACCAATAGGACGTTTGGGATTTTTTATGCCTGCCCGTGCTCTTCTTATAGCTCTTGAGATAGATGATATTGCTTCATCCTGTCCAATCACTCTTTTATGCAATTCTTTTTCCATTCTAAGTAATTTTTGAGCCTCTTCCTCTTTCAGAGAAAAAACTGGAATTCCTGTCCAGGTGGAAACAATTTCTGCAATATCTTCTTCTTTTACCTCTGCTCTGTTAATCCTTTGACCATTTTCCCACTTTTCCTTAATTTCCTTCAGTTTCATTTCTAATTTCTTTTCCTTATCCCTTAATTGAGCAGCTTTTTCAAATTCCTGCATCTTTACTGATGATTCCTTTTCTTTACATGTTTTATTCAATTTTGCTTCTATTTCTTTCACATCCGGAGGAGAAATATTATTTTTTAATTGAATACGGGAAGCAGCTTCATCTACTAAATCGATAGCTTTATCCGGTAAAAATCTCCCGGAAACGTAACGGGCTGATAAATGAGCGGCTGATTCCAAAGCCTTATTGGTAATTTTTAATTTATGATGGGCTTCATATTTATTTTTAAGTCCCTGCAAAATTTTAATAGTTTCTTCTATTGTGGGCTCATTAACAGAAATAGTTTGAAATCTCCGCTCCAAAGCAGCATCTTTTTCGATATATTTTCTATATTCCTCAGCAGTAGTTGCTCCAATGACCTGTAACTCGCCCCGTGCCAAAGCTGGTTTTAGAATATTGGAGGCATCAATCGCTCCTTCTGCGGCTCCTGCTCCTACCAAAGTATGAATCTCATCTATAAATAAGATTACATCATTTGATTCCTGAACTTCTTTGACTATCTTTTTTAATCTTTTTTCAAATTCTCCCCTATACTTAGTTCCCGCTATAATCAAAGCTAAATCCAAGCATATTATTCTTTTATTTTTTAATATCTCCGGCATCTCACCATTATTTATCTTTTGTGCCAATCCTTCTACTATAGCTGTCTTTCCCACACCGGCTTCCCCGATTATGCATGGATTATTTTTCTTTCTTCTGCTTAAGATCTGTATTACTCTTTGAATTTCCATGCTTCTACCAATAACCGGATCTAATTTATCTTCTTCAGCTAATTCAGTTAAATCCCTTCCAAATTCGTCTAAATTTGGTGTTTTGGTAAGCTTTTTCTTTACTCCACCACTAGCAACAGGATAATTACTTTTCTCATTTTCCATCACTATTTTCATAATCTGACTATAAAAATTATCTAAATTAACGCCTAAATCGATTAATATCCTAACAGCAATTCCACTAGCTTCTTTTATTAATCCTAATAAAATATGTTCTGTATCAATATAATTACTTTTTAATTGGTTTGCTTCCTGGGAAGCTAATTCTAAGACTTTTTTTGCCCGGGGAGTAAAAGTCACTTCACTTATTTGTTGTTCCTCACCTTTCCCTATTAATTGTTTTATTTCTTCGGTAACTTTATCTTCTTCTACCCCAAATTCTTTTAAAACTTGAGCTGCAATTCCCTGTCCTTCTTTAATTAATCCAATAAGAAAATGCTCTGTTCCAATATAATCGTGATTTAAATTCATAGCTTCTTCCTGAGCAATCATTATTGCTTTTTTTGCCTTCTCTGAATATCTTTTAAACATTATTATGCACATCCTCCCTTTTTTAGTAGATAATTTTTTAACTAATTTACCAATTTACCGATTAACTAATTTACCAATTTACCGATTGAACAATTCTCCTATTTATCAATTCACCCATTAGATCTGGGTAAACTATTTCTCACCCACAGTTGTTCCCCGCATCTATACGCTAAATGCTATACGCTAACTAATTGACCAATTAGACAATTAAGATAGATTTTTTCTATTTGTCTTATTTTTTAATTTTCTTAACTTGCATCTTGCACCTATATTTCTTTTTTCTTTTCTTCACTATATACTCGATACTGTTTTCCTATTCACTATTCACTAACGACTAACCTCATTCCTAATCAATGTTGCTCTTTGCAAATCCCTTTTAAAAGCATCTAATTCTTCACCATATAACATCCTCAAGTAAGCTGGCTGGATCAATAAGATCAATTTATTCAATTTACTTAAGTTGAAATTAGAAATTATTTCTAACTCTACTCCAAATCTTAGTTTAGATAAAAGTTCCATAGCCTCCATGGAAGATATAATCCTGGCACTGCTTAAGAGACCATATGCTCTCCATATCCTATCCTCCAATTCACTTTTGGTACCTAGCGCTAATTTTTTTCTTGCTTTTTGTTCTTGATCAATTATATTTCTACTGACTTTTTCTAAATTATCAATAGTTTCTTCTTCTGAAATGCCTAAGGTAACTTGATTTGAAATCTGGAAAAGGTCACCCATTGCTTCACTACCTTCTCCATAAAATCCCCTAACTACATATCCTATTTTTGATATGGCCTTTAATAATTCTTTTACTCTATTTACTATTACCAAAGCTGGTAAATGCAACATTACTGAAGCCCTCATTCCTGTTCCTACATTGGTAGGACAGGAAGTAAGGTAGCCCTCCTTTTCATTGAACGCATAAGTAACTTTTTTTTCAATTTCATCATCAATCTTATTGATAAATTTCCAAATCTTATTTAATTGCAATCCTGAATTCAAAGATTGAATTCTAATATGATCTTCTTCATTAACCATTATACTTAAAGTCTCTTCCTTGTTATAAATAAACGCTCTATAAGGATATTTTTCTCTTGCAAAATAACTGCTAATTAGATTTTTTTCTACTAAAAACTGATTTTCCAAAGGAGATAAATTATTTAATAAAATTAAATTAGTATCATTGAAGATTGGGTTTTTCGCAATAACTTTTTGTATAAGCTCGAAAACATTCTTTAGCTCTGCCTGGCAAGCTCGAGCAGGAAAAGGAATATTTTCTATATTTCGAGCTAACCTGATTCGAGAACTTACTACAACATCAGATAAAGGTCCTTGTCCATTAGTCCATTTTGCAGTTGATTTTATTAAATTCTGCAATAAAGTCTCTTTATCATTATTTTGCATCTTCTTGCCTTGGATCCCCTTTAATCTTTAGTATTCTATCTCTTATCTGCGCAGCTTTCTCATATTTTTCCTTCGAAACTGCATCTTGCAATTCCTTTTTAAGATACTCAACTTTTTTAATTTTATTTAATTTACCTTCTGCTTGATGAGGCACTTTCCCTCTATGCTGAGTATTGCCATGTAACTTTTTAAAGAGAGGAATTAATTTTTCCCTAAAATATTGATAACATTCACTACATCCTAATTTTCCCGATTTTCTAAATTCATCATAAGTTAATTTGCAATTTTGACATTTTAATTCTTTAACGGCAATAGCTTCCTCTTCTTGACCATAAAGATCAATAGCGTTTAATAATCCAATTAATAAATTATTAAGATTAAACTGAGGAAGAGAAAGTACAGTTAATTCATTGCTAAAAAAGAGTTTAGCACAATTTTCGCAAATATGTATTTCCCTTTTTTCTCCATTCACAATTCTCGTAAGAATTATGGTAGCCTCATTCTTTTTACATATTTGGCATAACATTCTCTTAAATCCCCCTCTAAATACTTTTATTAATTATTATTCTTGGTTGATGAATCTATTTTTATTATATTTATACCATAAACAATTGTCAATTTAAATGGTAAGTCTACACCTTTTTTATGGCTTTTTCAATATTTTTTAAATTATCTAAGTACCCCACTAAAGTTTACACTAACCATAAGCGAATCAGTATCGAGTATCAAGTATAGTTAGTCGTTAGTAAATAGTCGTTAGTAAGGATAAGAAAGAGAGAAATAAATAAATTAATATTAAAGCTATAATGGGAATATTTTGTGTTTGCCTTCTTTTTAATATAAAAGAGAACTATATATACTATAACTCCTCTCTACTTTCCCTTATTTTTTCTATCTTTCTTTTTTTTCTTTTTTAACTCGATACTATTTTTTTCTCGATACTGTCCTTCTCGATACTATTTTATATAATTGAGTGGTATAATAATCTTATAAATATTAAAATGATGGGAAAATAGATAAATTGGATTTAATATAGAAGAAAATGAGTAAAACTAATCATAAAGAAAAAATAAAATTTTTAGCCGATAAAATGTTGGGTAGATTGGCAAAATGGCTGCGTATTTTAGGTTATGATACTACTTATTCTGCTTATTCTAATGACTTATTTGTTATCCTGGCTGCTCGAGAGAAAAATAGAGTACTGTTAACTAGAAATACTAATTTAATAAAAAGAAAAAATATCTGTGATTTTTTATTTATAAAAAATGATAATTGGGAAGAACAATTAGGAGAAGTAATAAGAGGATTAAAATTAAAAATTAGTCTTGATTCAAATCTATTTTCCCGGTGTTCAATCTGTAATACCCCCACTATTAATATAGAGAAAAAAATAGTTCGAAACCACGTTCCTCCTTATGTTTTTTTAAATAATAACAATTTTGTTTATTGTCCTTCTTGTAATAAATATTACTGGAAAGGAACTCATTGGGAAAAAATGAGGCAAAGGGTTCAAAGAATTTTAAAAAAATAATAAGATAAATCATTAACATTAACACGGGGGAGGTTCTCTGTGTTAAGTATTACTTTAGTAATACTTCTATCCCAGGAAGTTTATCTCCACCTAAAAACTTCAAAGAAGCCCCTCCTCCAGTAGAAAGATAAGTTATTTGAGAAGCTAAACCTGCTTTCTCTAAAGCAGTAATTGAATCTCCACCACCAACTACCGTGACTACCCTGCCTTTCATTTCAGCTAAACACCGAGCAATTTGATTAGTTCCTTTAGCAAATTTATCTATTTCGAATATGCCTACCGGCCCATTCCAAAATATAGTTTTTGCTTTATTCAATTCTTTTTTATATAGAGCAATAGATTTCTTCCCTATGTCAACTCCTATACTATCCTCGGAAATGTTTTCCACTTGTACCATTTTGATCTCTGCATCCTGGGAAACCTTTTTAACAGTTATCAAGTCAACTGGTAAAATTATTTTAGTCCCCTTTTCTTTAGCTTCCTTTAACATATTTCGTATTATATCTAAGTCATATTCCTCTAATATTGAATTACCAACCTTATAACCCATGGCTGCCAAACAGTTAAAACTCATCCCTCCAGAAATCAAAATGGTATCAGCCACGTTTATTAAATTTTTCACTACTTCTATCTTTCCGGATACTTTTGCTCCCCCCAATAACACCACAAAAGGTTTTTTTGGATTTTCTAATAATTCACCCAAAACTTCACTTTCTTTTTCCATTAAAAATCCAGCATATGAAGGTAATATTTTTGCCACTCCAACCGTAGAAGCATGAGCCCTATGTGCTGTTCCAAAAGCATCATTTACATAAATTTCTGCTAAGTTTGCTAATTTTTTAGAAATATTTTGGTCATTTTTCTCTTCTCCCGGATAAAATCTAAGATTTTCCAATAAAACAATATCGCCATTTTGCATTCTTGATACTTCTTTTTCTACTTCTGGTCCTATACAGTCTTCTAATTTTCTTACCTTTTGCCCCAATAATTTGCTTAAACGTTTAGCCACAGGGTCAAGTCTTAATTTTTCTACTTTTTTACCTTTTGGACGACCTAAATGGCTCATTAAAATGACTTTAGCCTGGCAGGATATCAAATATTTAATAGTTGGAAGAGATGCTTTTATCCTTGTATCATTAGTAATTTCTAATTTTTCATTCAAAGGAACATTAAAATCAACTCTTACTATAATTTTCTTTTCCTTTAATTCTTCTTTTTTTATATCTCTGATTGATCTTATTTGCACTTAGATTACCTCCGTTTTCTTTGGTGCATGGTGCAGGGGACGGTTCTCTGTACCATTTGCGACTTCTAACCTAATATTAAACTAAAATGATACAGAGAACCGTCCCCTGTATTATTCTCTTAAAAAACCATTACTAACAAAACAGCTATCAATATAGCGGGCAATAAATTCCCTACTTTAATTTTCTTTATCTCCAACAAGCTAAAACCTATTCCTAATACTAAAATTCCCCCTACTGCAGTTACTTCACTTATCATTTCGGGAGTTAAGTAATCTTTAATTAACCGGGCTAACAGAGTGATTCCTCCCTGGTATAAAAATACCGGGATAGCTGAAAATAAAACCCCTATTCCCATTGCAGCAGTAAAGACAACAGATGAGACACCATCCAATACTGATTTGGCATAGAGTATATCATGGTTACCACTCAACCCTTCTTCAAGAGAGCCAACTATGGCCATTGAACCAACACAATATAATAGACTTGCAGTAATAAATCCTTCTATAAATTTTTCAGAAGAAGTGTTGTCCGATAATTTTGATTTTATTTTTTCCCCCACTCTTTCTAAACCTTCTTCTATCCCTATTATCTCTCCAATTAATCCACCAATTACAAGGGAAAATATTACCAATAAAATGTTACTGGTTTTTAACGCCATTTGCATTCCTATCAATAAAGAGGATAATCCCAGGGCTTGCATAATAATTTTTCTAATCTTTTCGGGAAATCTGCTCCTTAATAAAAATCCTATCGAGCATCCTATTATAATAGCTATTACATTTACGATAGTACCTTCCATAAATACTTCTTTCTTTTTTTAAGGATTTTAATGCTACTGTTCTGACAATTTTTAAAATCTTTACTGTTTAATAGATTAAAATTACGTTTATCTATTATACTCTAAAATTTAATAATTTCTAGTTTTTTTTAAAACACCACTATATATATAATTCTAATAAAAAGCCAAATATGCTATACTTTAATTTAGCTGGTTACCTATTTATCTGGCTAGGTAGTTGTAAATTTCGATAAAACTAATTAGCTAACTCACCAGCTAACCGAATTTCGAATTACAAAGGAGATATATCTTTTGAATGAATTAATCCTGAATAAGAAGAAACTGCTTAGGGGTTTAGTAATATCTATACTTATTGGTATCATTACTATTTTATTCGTTTTTTTTATCACCACTAACCAGGAAACCTGGGCAAGTTTATCATCCATAAATAAAAATTATATTATTCTAGCCTTTGTTGCAATGTTGTTTGCTGCTATAATTGATGCTCTTAGAATAAAAACAGCGGTAGAAGCCGTAAACGAAAAAATAAGTTTTCTGGAAGCTTTAAAAATTTACTATATTAGTAATTTTGTAGGAGGAATTACTCCTTTTTTTTCCGGAACTTTACCAACTCAAATATATCTATTCAATAAAAATATCCAACATACAATGCCTTTGGGTAAAGCCACTATGGTTGCCACCATTATTCCCGTGCTTAAAACCATAGTTTTTACTGTATTCGCCCCTATTATCTTTTTTTCTTTTAGAAAAACAATTACAAATTACAACACTCTCCCTCTTATCCTGATCAATACAGCCATTTTGTTTTCTTTATTAGTTCTCTTTTTATTCTTTATTTCAGTAAAATACCCGCAAAAGATGATCAAAGTAATTCACAAAATTCAAAATTTATCTTGTCTCTCTATATTTTTTAAGAATAAAAAAGTATTATTTTTTAGTAATAAATTAATAATTGAAATTAAAGAATTCCAACAAAGTTTTAATCTGTTAAAAGAAAACTGGATTAAAATATCACTATCTATGTTTTTCACCATTATTTTTTGGGGAACTTTTTTTACCATTGCTCCTTTAATCCTTTGGGGGCTTGGCATTAAATTTAATTTATCTCATATTTTACTAATGCAAATTATTTTTTATTTTATCTTACCCTATATGCCTACCCCGGGAGGAAGCGGAACCGCAGAAGTAAGCTTTGCTTCTCTTTTTTCTTTCTTTGTTCCAAATTATCTTTTGGGTCTATTTGTAAGCATATGGAGATTTATATTCTTCTATTTTAATTTAATTATCGGTTTAATAGTGATTTCACTGGAAATAAAAAAAATGAAGGTAAGGGAACGGAAAAAATGAGATTATTATATTTCTTCCTGTACTTTTCCCTTATTTCCCTTATTTTTTCTATGTCCTACCCTGTCTATTCCAAAAGACTTAAAAATCTGGTCTATTCCTAAGGCAATTATTAAAACCGGCCAAAATTTCCAAATACTCTCTGATAATACAAAAGCAAAAAAGTACTGCGCTAAAAAAACAGTTCCTATGGCTATTAATATTATCCCAAAAAAAACAGATTTATTTTGAAATATCTCTTTTATTCCCCAAATAAGCAAAATTACCGGCCAAAATTTCCATAATTTATCCCATACTTCCATATCAGTAAAATTTTCTACTATAAAAATTACCCCGATAAGCAATAGTATAAGCCCAAAAAGCCAATTTCCTCGACCTTCTTCTCTTGTACTCATTGGTTCTCCTCCATATATTATCTATTTATTTTTTAAAAACAGATTCTCTGTGCTTCTTGCCAGATATATTCCAAATTATAAAATTCCCTTTTTTCTTTTGAAAATATATGAACCACTACATCTCCATAATCCAGTAATATCCAGCCTGTCTCTGATTTGCCCTCATAATGCAGCAATTTAATTTTATTTTTTTTTAATGTTCTGGTTATAAAATTAGCGATTGCTTTTAGTTGAGGTCCTGAATCACCTCTAGTGATTACAAAATAATCTGCAATTAAAGTTAAACTGTTTAAATCTAATATTACTATATCCTTTGCTACCTTTTCCTCTGCCGCAGATGCTGCCATTTTTGCAATTACCAATGAATTTTTTTTCAAAAACACCACCCCTTTTATATTAGTCGTTAGTGAATAGTGAATAGTCGTTAGCAAAGAAAATACAAAGAGATACAATTTACCGATCGACCAATTCACTTATTTAGCAATTAAATTAATCGTTAGTATTAAATATCAGTTGTCAGTTTATAGTTATCAGTTTACAGTTAATAGTTACAAAATCCAAGTACGCCTACTACGCCCTGCGTTATCAAGTTATATACTATATGTTACTCTTCCATATCTTTCCCTAATATTATAGTTAAGTCCAGATTAAATTGATTTTTATATTTTTTAATAATCTCAAAATTATTAAATAATTTTTTAAATTCATTATTTATATTTACTTCTTTAGAATACACTACAATTTTTGTTTTTTCATAATTAAAATTAGTCGCATTATCAATGTCTACTATTTCAAATCCCTGTAACTCTAATTTTCTGGCAATTTTATGTGCAATACCTGAAGCTCCGCTGCCATTTAATACTTCTATTTTCATTCCCGCATTTGAGCCATAAATTAGAGACTTAATCCTTTTTTGTACTTTCTCTTTATCGGGTTGCAAATAACTAATTCCTTCAATGTAAACCGGATCACCCTGGACTGTTTCTATTTTAAAGCTTCCTTCGCTTACTCCTTTAAATAAGTTTGCTAAAGTAATTACATCCTGAATTTTTATATTAGTTTCTGTATAACTTTTTATTTCTTCTATTAAGGGAGGTATTTTGCCTATTTTATCAAAATGCATCACTTTTTTTAATAGAGATAAGGCTAATTTCTGTTGTCTTTCTATTCTACCTAAATCACCTAACTTATCATGCCTGAATCTTATATATTGTAGAGCTTTTTCACCATCTAACAACTGTTTTCCGGGATAGAGATTTATGTCTACTCCACCTGCTTTATCTACATAATGCATCTCTTTTTCCACATTAACTTCCACTCCGCCTAATTCATCAATAATCTCAACAAATCCATTAAAATCGGCTACCGCGTAAAAATGAACCGGCAAATCTAAAAATAAGCTCACTGTTTTAATTAGTAACTCTTCCCCTCCAAAAGCAAAAGCATGGTTTATCTTATCCATTCCCCTTCCAGGGATATCAACTCTCAAATCTCTTGGTACTGATAGAATTAAAGCATCTTTTGTTTTTGGGGAAACGCTCAAAAATGCTATAGTGTCAGCTCGCCCATGATTTTCAATTTCATCACACCCAACAATTAGAATATTTATTCTCTTAAAAGACAATAAATTAGAGCTAAAAGGAAATATGCTAAAATATTTTAAAGTAAAGATTAAAAGAATAAGGAATAAAACAGAAAATATAATTAATTTTTTTTTTCTTTTCATTTTTCCCTCATGTTTATTTTTATACATCAGTCATTCCAACCTTATTTAAAATATTATTTCTAGCTGCAATAGTAGTAGGATGAATCAATAAATCACGTTTAATTAAACTTATTAATCCTTTATCTAACATTATTAATACTGCTTTGTCTAAATCCTTCTTCACCATTTTTCTTGCTTCTTCTACTCCTTCTATGCGTCTTAAAGGTTCTATCTTATCACTTAAGTAAATTATTTTGTCTAAAGTAGTCATTTTGACCATACCCGTGCTATGTGATCTTATAGCTTGCAAGATATCAACATCTTTAATATTAAATTCTCTTTTGGCAATAATTGCACCCACTAAAGGGTGTAATAATTTAGGAATCGTTTTAATAACAGCATCTATCTTTAATTTATTTTTCTTAAGTATACTTTTTAATTCATCAGTTTCCATGTCTTTGGCACAATCATGTAATAAACCAGCTACTTCTGCTTTAACAGGATCAACTCCATATCTTAAAGCTAAATCATAAGCTACTTGCGAAGTATTAATCGAATGTTCCCATCTTTTTTTACTCAACATCTTTTTTAGTTTTATTCTCATTAATCTAATTTTCATTCCATTTCCTTTTTTGTTTTAAAAGTTCCTGATACAATATTCTATATTAATGACAACTTTGGTGCCTGGCACTAAAGTTGTCATCTGTATAATTTATTTTTATATATGTACTCTTCTACTTCTGCTGGAAGTAGATATTTGATATTCTTACTTTGTTTAATTCTCTTTCTGATATCGGTAGAAGAAATGGGTAATGCAGGGTTTTTCATTATCTTTATACCTTTAAATTTTTTATCTAGTTTACTTAAGTTGTATCCGGGACGGGTAACTGCTACAAATTCACAAAGTTTTATTAGTTCCTCACTTTTATACCAGGTATCAAATTCCAAAAAAGCATCTGCACCAGTAATGAAAGTTATTTTAACCTTAAAATTATATTTTTTCATAAATTCTTTTACTGTATCAATAGAATAAGAAAATCCTGACCTTTGAATCTCTATTTTTGATACCTCAAAAAAAGGATTATTTTCAGTAGCTAAAACTGTCATCTGATAACGATGTGGGGAATTAGAAATTTTATTTTCGTTTTTATGAACTGGTTTATAGCAAGGAACAAAGATTACCTTATCTAATTTAAGTTCAATCCTTGCTTCTTCGGCAGTAAATAAATGTCCATAGTGTATGGGATCGAATACTCCCCCCATTATTCCTATATGTTTAATATATTTCTCTTTTAAAATTATCTTTTCTCCTTCAAATTAATTAACCGATTGACCTATTTACCAATTCACCAATTCACCAATTCATATAGTCTTGGTAAAGAAAATACAGAAAATACAATTTACTAATTAACCAATTTAGCAATTAAGATATGCTTTTTCTCTTTATCTTATTCTTTGATTTTCTTAACAATCTAACCAACAAATAACAAGTAATAAGTAACCAGTAATAAGTACCTGTTTTATAACTTATAGAAAATTTAATCTTAGTACTACATATTACTTGTTACCATATTTTATTCTGGCTCCTGGCTCCAATCTTCTTTATTCTATTTACCCGCAATTCCAACCCGAATCTGCTCTTTTCACTCGATACATGATACTATATACTCGATACTATTTTTCTGGCTAACGACTATTCACTATTCACTAGCGACTAATTACACTAACGACTAATCTATCTTTTTCTCGGATAAATCTTCCTCTGTTTCCGTTTCAATATCAGTTTGTTCAATAATGATTTCCTCAATTTGCTCTTCTTTTTCTTTTTCTCCTTGAACCTCTCCATTAATAACTATAAAAGTTATGTCCTTCTCCGGATAACTCCAATTTTCTATTTTATCTCCCTCTTCGAAACTAACTTCTATTCGAGGTGGATAACCAAAATCATAATACCCTTCCCTCTCCAAAGCTTTTTGGTAAGGGAGTGCTCTTATTGTTTCAAAATTAAGCCACAATTTTTCTTTCTTCTCCTTTAATCTCAAAAAACTATACAACTGGCTCAATTGTGTATAAGAATGCCAATAAGTAGAGGGATGTATAAAAGAAATTGGATTTCTTACCTCTTCAGTATTAATAGCTTTTTCGTAATTCTCTATAGCTAAATATAGAAATTGTGAAGTAACTTTATTTCCTAAAATTCGATAAACCTCACCTGCCCAATAATTGGCTTCTGTTAAATTCGGTTCAATATTTTCTGATTTTTCAAAATAGGGAATAGAGCTTAATAAAACATCTACAGAAGGAGTATCCTCCTTAAAAAGATATTCCTGTGGATCTCCAATCATCTTAATTCCTTGATTTAAATAGTCACTAGCATTATCTGATTGAACCAAAGAAGTACTTTTAAAACTGTTTACAAAATTCCAAAAAGCATATTGATTTTGAGGATTTATCCTTAATACCTCTTTCCACTCTTTTACTGCTTTCCCATAATTACCAATTTTTCTGTAAACTTTTCCTAACCAATAATGGGCATTTTCAAAATCGGGATTTATCTCTATTGCTTTTTTATAATATTCTTCAGCCATTTGGTAATTCTCTTGTACAAAATATTCATATCCTGTTTTATAATAATTATGATCATCCTGGGCACAAATTATACTACTACCCAAAAGCAACAAAACTAAAAAAAATATTATTGTACTTATCGCATTCTTAATACATACTTTTTTCATTGAATTTATACACCCACTTTCTTCTAATTGGTATTAGGTTGTTTTATTTTTCTTTTAATTTCTCCACATAATTCATCTTTAAATTAGACATCAAATCTTCTACTCTTTTAATATCTTCCTGCAATAATTCATCTTTAATTTTGTCATATAAAAATGATACAGTATCAATTGCTATTTTAGCTTTTTTTAAATCTTTCTTTGTTTCTTTGGTATCGGGATTCATCATAAGCCCTAAATGTTCCCACGCTTTCCCGCTTAACATACTTATAAACCAAATAAAAAGAGTAGGTAAATCAGGTTCCTTATATTTTTTTTCTCCTTCTGCTCTTTCTTCTTTTGATTCTTTCGATTCTTCTTCTTTTACCTTATTTTTTTTCTCTTCTTTCTGGATATTTTCTTCTCCTGTCATTTTTTTATCTTTTGCTGTATCATCTTTTTTCTTTTCATTTTTCTCTTTATTCATCTCTTATCCCCTTTCATTTAAATATAAATACCTCTATGTTATTTTTAGTAAAATTATTTATTTTTTTGCCACTTGAAAAGCATAATTTATCAATTAGATTAGTCATTAATAAATAGTCGCTAGTAAAGAAAATACTAAATACCAAATTATTTCAATTAAAAATATTCTTTTAATGTAGGAGTTGGATTTATCCGACCCGGGTTGTTTTATATTTTGTCTGACGGGTTCGATGAATCAAACCCCTACCTTTTATTCGCTATCAGAGCGTATTCAATACGCCCCTACTTTTTTACTCGCAATTTGTAACTTTCTTGATTCTTTTCTTCGTTCTGGCTCTTGAACTTCCTCTTCTCTTAATTCTGACTTCTTACTTTTCTTCCTTCAACTGGTTAACTGGCAAACCAGATAACTGGCTAACTAACCAATTAATCATTCAGGCTTACCACGCAATAAGAAGCAACACCTTCTTTTCTCCCCACAAAGCCCATTCTTTCATTGGTAGTTGCTTTGATATTTATCCTGTCTATTGACAAATTTAATATCTCTGAAAGGTTAACTTTCATTTTAGATATAAAATGAGAAATCAACGGTTCTTCTAATATCACGGAAATATCAATATTATTTATGCTCATTCCTCTCTTTTTTAAAATCTTATATGTATCTTCTAAAAGCTTTAAACTGGATATATCTTTATATTGTTCATCATTATTCGGGAAGTGTTGTCCAATATCTCCTTCTCCGGCAGCCCCAAACAATGAATCTATTAGTGAATGAATTAGCACATCGGCATCTGAATGACCGTCTAGGCCTTTTTCCCAGGGAATAACAACTCCTCCTAATATTAATTTTCTACCCTTAATAAAACGATGAACATCATATCCAAAACCTATCCGCATAAATTACCTCTTTATTAGTCGTTAGTCGTCAGTGAATAGCCGCTAGTAAAGAAAAATGCAAAACCGGTTTTTGGCCGGCTCCTTTATTATACCTCTTAACCAGCTAACTAAATTATCTTGTAACCCGCAACCTCTATTTTTTCTTTTCTTCACTGTATACTCAATACTATCTTCCCTATCCATTACTTTTCTTTTATTTCTTTCCTTTTCCTTTTCCTATTTTCCCAACTGGTTAACCGGCAAACTGGGTAACTTGCTAACTAAATAGTATGCACAACCCAGGCTAATTTATATTCTGGTTTCACTTTTTTATAAATTTTAAAAGCCTCTTTTTGATTCTTAGCAATACCGAATACGGTTGGGCCACTACCTGACATAAGAGCACCTAAA
>JAYEGH010000266.1:5062-6676 GCA_034659055.1 Candidatus Caldatribacteriota bacterium | reverse complement strand
AATAGTATGCACAACCCAGGCTAATTTATATTCTGGTTTCACTTTTTTATAAATTTTAAAAGCCTCTTTTTGATTCTTAGCAATACCGAATACGGTTGGGCCACTACCTGACATAAGAGCACCTAAAGCTCCCTCTCTAATTAATCTTTCTTTAATTTTTCCAATTTCCGGATAATTTTTAATGATTGATTTTTCAAAAGAATTGTATAAATATTTCGCAATATCTTCGGGTCTTCCTGTTTTTAAAGAAGAAATCATGTCCGTGGTATTATTTCTATTATATTCATCTTTTTTCAAATCAAGATTTTGATAAGCCCATTTAGTAGAAATTTCAAATTCGGGATTTATTATCACCAGCCACAATGGTGGTTCAATGGAGGAAAAATGTGTAACTTTTTCTCCTTTGTGATAAGCTAAGGCTGTTCCGTTTTGGATAAAAAACGGAATATCCATACCTAATTTTGATCCCATCTTCCTTAGGCCTTCATCATCTAAACCGAAATTATAAATTTTATTAATTCCTGCTAAAATAGCAGCTGAATTTGTTGAACCTCCAGCCATTCCGCTGCCTAAAGGAATATTTTTATTAATCTTTATATTAATTCCTTTTTTCGTTCCGCATTTATCTAAAATATCTTTTGCGGTCCTGTAGGCTAAACTCTCTAAATTGGTAGGAACATTATGGTGATCACAGTCTATTCTTATCCCTTCTTTTCTCTCACGAATAATCACCTCATCTGCCAAATTAACCGATTGCATTATACTTTCTATATTATGATAACCATCTTCACGTTTATCTAAAACTTGTAAGATTAAGTTTATTTTTGAATAGCTATTTATTTTAATCTCTTTCACAATTTAAATCTAATTCCCCGCTTTAAAAAATTTTCAGCTACTATTATATCAAATGGCGAAGTAATTTTAATGTTTTTCTCTGAACCGACTATTAATTTTACTTTATGTCCATATTTTTCCACAAGTGCTGCATCATCAGTGGCGAAATACTTATCTTTATACGCTTGTCGATAGGCGGATATTATCAATCTATATTTAAAGGTCTGAGGTGTTTGAGCTCTCCAAATTTCCTCACGGTCAAGGGTTTTATTGATAAAAAATCCTTCCCCTACCTTCTTTACTGTATCTTTAAGCGGAACAGATACTATGGCTGCTCCATTTGTTTCAGCAGCTTTTATTGATTCTTGAATAATCGCTTTTTCTACCAACGGCCTAGCACCATCATGTATCACTACAATACCTGTAGTGGTAGAATCTAAAGCCTTAAGTCCATTAAAAACCGAAGCTTGCCTGGAATTTCCTCCTATAATTATTCCTTTTACTTTTGTAAAGTTATATTTTAAAACTATATTATTCCAACAATAATCTTTTTCTTTTTTATTTGTTACAATATATATTTTATCAATAAGATCACATTTTTCGAATTTTTCTATAGTATAAGCTAAGATCGCTTTTCCAAAAATAGGGATAAAAGGTTTGCTTGTTTTAGCATTCATCCTTTTACCCTTGCCTGCAGCAGCAATTAAAGCTACAATCTCCATCCTTTTCCATCCAATTCTATTAATTTATCAATTGAGCAAATGACCGATTCACCGATTA
>JAYEGH010000266.1:1664-4962 GCA_034659055.1 Candidatus Caldatribacteriota bacterium | reverse complement strand
AAATCACCATCTATTTTTTTCTCTTTAGGTATTTCATTACAATAAGTTATAATTTCTCCAACAAGCTGATTGTTTCTTGTTCTATCCGAAATATCTTTAAAGGCTTCCTCTAAACTCTTATAGTTGTCTTTTTCGCTATCAAAATATTCTTCTTCTTCTGAAATATATTCGCTTTTCCCACCTTTTACTATTAATGTAGCTTCACCGCCCTGTATATCAGAGGGAATTTTAATGGATATTAATTTTTTAATCAAATCTCCGCGAAAGGCTCTAATCTTAACTTCAGCTTTAAGTAAATCTCCCGGTTTAAGATCAGTCTCTTCTATTTTTACTTCTTCAATTTTACCCCATTTTATTTTATTATCTATTCTAATATTAATATTTATCTCCGTCAAATTTACCTTTTTAAAATAATTATGTATTATTAAGTTAATAATTTCGGGTATCTCGCTAATAGTTTGGACTGCAATATCCTCTAAGCTACAATACATATTTTTCCGAAAAAATTCTTGTCCATCTTCCATTCCTCTTATTTTTATTTCTATTTGAGCACTACCTGCACCTATCCTATCCAGGGCATTATCTATAGCCTGTAAAGCAATATTACTAACAAATGTTTCCAATAGTTGGTAATCGTCCACTATTTGAACTCCCATTTGATAGTTTTCTTCCGAATTAATATTCTCTACTTTTATTTTAAGAGGAATTACTCGAGGATAAGAATTTAACATAGCTGCTATTCCCGCTTCACGATCCTGTATGACTTTTCCAATTAAATTTAATGGAGAACCTATTTTAAAAGGCATAATCATATTTGGTAAACTATGATAAATATATATTGATGAAAGGAGATAAGATGTTTCTCCCTTCTTTAAAAAGGGATGTCCCAGGGCTAATATTTTATTTCCTTCTCTATAAGTCACTGTTCCGATAGAACAAATATTAACATCTCCTCTGGTTAATTGTATGCCGATAGCTGAACCGCCTTCTATTTTATTAAGAGAGCTTTCTCCTATTTCTTGAAATTTTGATTTATTTAAATGGTTAAAACCCTGAACAACTCGAAGATTATAATTGCCTATTTTTTCACTTAATTTATTAAAAGATCTGCCTGTTAAACCGGTTACAGTGAGTGGTGAGACTACAGGGTAAAATATAATTTCTCCCTTATTTGCTAAGTTGGTTACATTGCAATCTTTCGTGTTTCCTCTATTTTTTACTATAATCTTTCCTATTTTTTTTCCATTAAAATCTATAGAATTATTTACTTTATAGATTTTTGATTTAGTTAATTTATAACCATAAGGCAAACTGAATAATTTTAACATCTCTTCAATAGGAGTTATCAGGCAAAGATCATGTTCACTTAATTCCCAGCCATAAGATATTGCACCAATTAATTTATCATTTACATACACCGGGCTTCCACTCATTCCTCCCGAAATACCGCCATTTTCTTCTAACCTCTCTCCATTTAAACGTGCTAAAATAAATTCACTGATGTTATTTTCTCCAGATATCACATCTATAATCTCTACTCCAAAATTTTTTATCTCAGTTCCGTGAAAAACTGTTTTACCAATACCTCTCATTCCAGGTTTTACATCAGATACAGGCATAAATAATTCTTGAGAAAAAGCTATATTTACAGTTAAAGCAAATAAAGCTATTAAAATAAGAATAGATCTAATATTTAATATTTTATTTAACCTAATTTTCATTTTCTCTTCTCCGCTCATTTTGCTTGTTACCTAGTTACTTATTTAATTAGTTTAATATTATAATTCATCAACTAATTACTAACTTTCGATTGACCAATTTACCGAATAAATTAGTTATTAGTGAATCGTGAATATTAGTTAGTGAATAATCATCAATTCAAAATTCCAAACTATTTTAATTAAAACATTCTTTTAATGTATGAGTCGGATTTATCCTACCCGGATTATTTTATATTTTGTCTGATGGGTTCGATGATTCGGACCCCTACTTTTTATTCGCTATTAGGGCGTATTGCAATACACCCCTACTTTTTTACTTGTAATTTGCAACTTTCTTTATCTTTTCTTTATTCTGGCTCCTGGCTCCCTCTTTTCTTTCTTCTCCTGACTACTGACTTCTGAACTTCCTTCTTCCTTCTCTCCCCTTAACTGGCTAACTGGCAAACCAGCAAACCGGGTAACTAACTAATATTTCCCGGTTCTACCTGCATCTTTACTAACGACTACTCACTATTCACTAACGACTATTTATATGCACTAATCAATCCGCTCTTTAGCATATGAATATTATCTAAAACTTTACCAGCACCAAAAGCTACACAAGAAATTGGATTCTCTGCTAAATAAACAGGGATTCCAGTTATTTTGGTTAGTAATTGATCAAAATTCCTTAGCATGGCACCACCACCGGTAAGTACAATTCCCTTATCCGCAATATCTGCTGCTAATTCCGGAGGGGTTTTTTCTAAAACTGTTTTTACTCCTTCTACTATAACCTTTAATGAAGGGGCAATGGCTTTAAGAAGTTCATTAGAGCCAATAGAAATAGTTTTTGGTAAACCTGACACTAAATCTCTTCCTCTTATTTCAGTAAACATTTCTTCTTCCAACTCTATTGCAGTACCAACTTCCATCTTTAGATTCTCTGCAGTTTTTTCACCAATCATCAGTTTATATTTGGATTTAATATATTTAATAATATCATCGTCAAAATTACTACCAGCAACTCTTAATGATTCACTTACTACAATTCCACCCAAAGAAATAATGGCTATATCAGCAGTACCTCCCCCTATATCAATAATCATATTTCCGTAAGGTTCGCTAACATCTAAACCTGAACCTATAGCGGCAGCCATAGGTTCTTCAACTAAATATGCTTTTCTGGCCCCTGCTTGCATTGCGGCTTCCAAAGCAGCCCTTTTTTCAACTTCTGTTCCTCCTGAAGGAACACAAATTACTACCTGGGGACGAAATACTTTACTGCTTCCACAAACCTTTCTAATAAAATAACTCATCATCTTTTCAGTTATTTCGTAATTTGCAATAACTCCACTCTTCATTGGTTGAATAGCTACTATATTTCCCGGTGTTTTCCCTAACATATTTTTTGCTTTTTCTCCTACTGCTAAAACTTTTCCGGTATCTTTTATAATAGATACTACTGAAGGCTCCTGAAGTACAATTCCTTTTCCTTTTTGGAAAATTAAAACACTGACTGTTCCTAAATCTATCCCTAAACTTCTCTCCATTCCTAGCATATTTATTTCTCCCCTCCTAGATATAATTATCAAATT
>JAYEGH010000266.1:0-1564 GCA_034659055.1 Candidatus Caldatribacteriota bacterium | reverse complement strand
AATGCAGCATTAATATCTTCTACTAATATTTCTCCATTGGTAATAGCAGCTGCTATCATATAGGTTCCTGCTTCTATACGATCAGGAATTATAGTATACTCAATACCTTTTAATTCTTCAACTCCTCTTATTTTAATCATATCAGTACCTAGACCTTTTATTTTAGCTCCCATTTTTATCAGAAAATTTCCTAATTCTACAATTTCAGGATCTTTGGCAGCATTTTCAATTTTAGTAGAACCTTTAGATAAAGAAGCGGCCATCATTATATTTTCAGTTGCCCCCAAACTGGGGAAATCCAGATATATATCATCCCCTATTAATTTTTCAGCTTCTGCTTTTATGTAACCTTTCTCTACTTCAACTTTAGCCCCCAATGCTTCAAAACCTTTAATATGAAGATCAACTGGTCGTGCTCCAATAGCACATCCACCCGGTAAAGATATTTTTGCTTTTTTCAAACGAGCTAAAAGTGGTCCCATGACTAAAAATGAAGCTCTCATCATCTTTACTAATTCATAAGGTGCTTTATAATTATTAAAACTATTGGAATTGATACAAAGTATATTTTCTCCCTGCCATTCTACTTCTACTCCTAATTTCTTTATAACTTCTATCATAATATCTACATCACTAAGATGTGGAACATTTTTTAAAATACAAGCATCTTTTGTTAATAAAGCTGCCGCTATGATAGAAAGAGCCGAATTTTTTGCTCCACTTATTTTTACTTTTCCTTTTAATTTATTTCCCCCGGTAATAATAAGTTTATCTGATTCCAATTTTTTCCTCCTGTATTTCTATTTGGGTAATTATTCAATTGACCAACTCACCGATTGACCAATTTACCGATTAAGATATATTTCTTATTCTTATTCTTTGATTTTCTTAACTATCTAACTAATTCATTATGGGCAGACACAAGGTCTGCCCCTACTTACAACTTGCAGCTTTCTTTATATCTCGCATCTTTCTTGGTATTTTATTTCTTAACTTGTAACTCGAAATCTGTAACCCGCAACTTATATTTTTTATTTTCTTTACTATATAGTCGATACTATCTTTCTTCTCCTGGCTCCTGGCTCCTGGCTCCTGGCTTCTGTCTTCTGTCTTCTCTCCCCTCAACCAGCTAATCGGCTAACTAAATTATCTTGCATCTTCTCTTTTCACTCGATACTTAATACTATATACTCGATACTGTTTTAATATTCTCTTCATACGGTTTTTTAATAATTCCCCTCTCAGTGATAATAGCCTCCACATAACGGTTTGGTGTTATATCAAAAGCCGGATTATATGCTTTTGCTCCTTCTGGCGCTATTTGATTGCCTAAAATATGAGTCACCTCACTGGGATTCCGTTCTTCAATGGGAATCTTATTTCCATTTTTTAAAGATTGATCTATAGTAGAAATTGGAGCAGCTACATAAAAAGGAATATTGTTTTCTCTGGCCAATACAGACAGAGAATAAGTTCCAATTTTATTTGCTACATCACCGTTTCTGGTAATTCTATCCGCACCTACAATTATCAAATCTATTTTATGTTTAGACATTAAAAAACC
>JAYEGH010000265.1:6435-7745 GCA_034659055.1 Candidatus Caldatribacteriota bacterium | reverse complement strand
GCAGGGAATAAATCAGCCTGTTTTTCCAGGCCGACCTGCTTTAATTCTTCTATTGCTTTCTTTTTAGCTTCTTTCTTATTCATCTTTTTTACTTTAATTAATCCGATTTCAATATTCTTTAAAGCAGTTAAGTGATCAAATAGGTTAAAATCCTGAAAAACCATACCCATTTTCTGGCGAAATTGATTAATCTCTTTCTTGTGATGGGTGACTTCTTCCTTTTCTAAAAATATTTTTCCCTGATCCGGAATGGTTAATTGGTTAATACACCGAAGAAGAGTGCTTTTTCCGCTTCCGGAAGGACCAATAATAACTTTGGTCTCTCCTTTTTTAATTTCAAAGGAGACACCTTTCAATATTTTTTCTTTTCCATAACTTTTATGTATATTTTCTACGCGTAAAATAATTTTATTATCCATTTGCATATTAACTATATATTACCTCTCTTCTCCGTAACCGGGTATTTTTACTTTGTTTTCCAACAAGTCAAGCAATTTTACGCCACTATAAGTTAAGATAATAAAGATAACTGCACAAGTCAGAAAAATAGGCATAGGTTTGTAAGTTCGGGTAGCAATAAAATTTGCCCTGGTTAATATTTCCATCACTCCTACAGCATAGGTAATTGCTGAGTCTTTTAAAAGAATGGCATATTCATTAGACCAACCGGGAATGGAAATCCGCAAGGCTTGAGGTAAAATTATATTCCATATTGCTTCAACTTTTGTCATCCCTATGGAACGAGCGGCCAACATCTGGCCCTCATTCAATGATTGAATACTTCCCCGAAAAATTTGGGATTGATAGGCAGCACTTCTTAATCCCAGGACCAAAATGGCAGCTGTAAAGGCAGATAAATTAAGACCTAATAGGGAAAATAGACCAAAATAAAAAAGAAAAAGTAGGACTAAAACCGGAAGCCCTCGAAAAAACCAAACATAAAAAGAAATGATGCCGGAAACACATTTATTTCCATATACCTGCCCGACTGCCATGGGAGTACCCATAACAAATCCTAGACCCAGAGCTCCCGTAACTAATCCAATAGTGATAAAAACTCCTCTAATCAGGTAAGGAAAAGACTGATAAATAACTGCAAGATTTTCACTCATTTTTTTCTCACTCTATAACTAAAATAGAGGGTGAAGGAAGATTAAAAATATTAAAAATTCCCTCACCCTTATTTTCATCTATTCAGAAAAATATTTGATAATCAATTCATCCCATTTTTGCGATTTTAGTAATTTTTTAATACCTTCATTCAGTATTTCTTTTAATTCTGTGTCTTCCTTTCTTACTGCTACTCCATA
>JAYEGH010000265.1:4723-6335 GCA_034659055.1 Candidatus Caldatribacteriota bacterium | reverse complement strand
AAGGAGGATAGTCAGCATCGATACCGTTAACATAAGCCTTATCTGCAGCGAATAAATTTGTACTCCCCAAGGTAAGCATGATTAAAAGAGAAAACATAACTGCAACTACTAATTTTTTATTTTTCATTTTTTTCACCTCCTTTCTATCTTTTATTTTTTATCGAGTTAAAATAAGTTTGGTTTTCGCTATTAAATTATCTCTAAATACAACATATTCTATTAAATTCCTTCTTTTTATAAAAAATATTTTTATATTTTTATTATCTAATTTTTCTACTATAGGATTTCATAGCTGCTGATAATTACCGGGGCATTTAAATTTGGCAATATTTTTTCTAATACAATTCCTTCTCTCTGAGGATAAGAATATCCATAACTCGCTCTAATACCTGCGGTAATAAATTGAACCCCTCTGTCCAGGGCAATAGGCAGGCTATCTCCCTGCAATATACTTCCGGTAATAACACTGGTAAAAATGTCTCCTGCTCCCGGATAATAGGCGGGAATATATTCACACTTTACTTTCCAAAAACGCCCGTCTTTCTTATTATAAGCGATAACGCTGGTATTTTTACTAAGACCGGAATCGGGTACACTGGTAATAATTACAATCTGCGGACCCATTTTAGATAAATCCATTAACCAGCTTTTTATCTCCTTTTCAGAAATATTTAATCGATAAGGTCTATTTAATAAGTAGGCAGCCTCAGTAAAATTAGGGGTAATAATATGGGCAAAGCTGATATATTTTCTCATCTTTTGCACCATTTTATCGTTCATTGTGCCATACAATTTCCCATCATCTCCCATTACCGGGTCTATTACTACAAGAGAATCTTCTTTGGAAAATTCTTTTATGAATTTTGAAATGATATCAATCTGGTGAGATGAACCTAAAAAGCCGGTGTAAATCCCTTCAAATTTCAAGGACAATTTTTTCCAATGATTGATATATCCATCCATATGTTTAGTTAGGTCGATAAATTTATAATCTTTAAAACCACCTGTAGGAGTAGATAATATTGCTGTGGGTAATGAACAAACTTGAAGACCCATAGTAGATAAAATGGGGATTACCGCTGCCAGGGAGATTCGACCAAAACCGGATAAATCGTGAACAGCTGCAACTCTCTTTACCGGAATATTCATTTTAACTCCCTTCTTATAGTTTGTGTTTGTTAAAATGTAGTAATTTTCACCATTTTTATTATAACATCTTAATATTATTTTTTATAATATATTTTTTACTTTTTTAACTTCTTTTTATATTTTGTTAAGTTACAAATAGCAGCATTCGTAATACCTCGAAATAATTATCGGATTCAAATAAAACGTTGGTAGAAGATATTTGTTTCATTCCCGGGTAAAAAGATGTCTTAAATGCTTTCCAATGTTTTTTAAACGACAATTCAACTTTAAAATGTTCAGGTAAAATGGTTTTGCATTTACTAATATCTCCTTTTAAAGCTGATGTTACACCCTCTTTAATTTTTTTTACTGCAATTTTAGGATGAATACTTATTACTGAATTACCAACACCCTTGTTGACTGCAACTGTTTTGATATTTTTATTCAATACTTTTGCTTGTTCGCAAATTCCTTCATCTCCGCT
>JAYEGH010000265.1:0-4623 GCA_034659055.1 Candidatus Caldatribacteriota bacterium | reverse complement strand
TCTTGCCAAAATTTTCTTTAGCCTTCCTAAGACGGGTAATTTGCGACTCCAGTTCTTGATCAAAACTATCAGGGACAGTAAGATTGGCAAATATTTTCTTTATTCTTTCCATTTTTTCCAGGTATTTATCAACCCGCAAAGAAAACTGTTCAATATATTCTTCTTGAGAATAGTCTTTGTCTAATTCTTGAGGAAATAAGGATTTTAAATCTTTATACCGCGGAATCCTTCCTACAGGTGTTTCAATAGCATCAAATTCACCTCGAACTCTGCCTTCTGCCCAAACCATCCAAACCCTCTTATCCAGCTTATCATTTAAAAAATGTCCCTGTTTATTCTTTAAAAAATAATTAGTAGCATAAATTTTAGGAATCACTTTCAATCCTTTTTTAAATTCCAGATGGTCTTTAATATAAGTGGAAAGGGGAACTGAAATAAAATCAAGATTGGCCATGGGATTGTGTTTTCTAACCCCCTGTTGACCCAGAGTAGCCGCAGTCGTCTCTGATTCCACTGTTGCACCTAAAAAAACACCATGATCCCAGGTCAAAGATTCAGCCACAGGCATAGAGGTATCTGAATCTCTACCTCCATAAACCATTGCTTTAACCGGAACGCCTTCCGGGTTTTCAGCTTCCTTGTCAATATTTTTTAACTCCTCCAGACGGATAGTATAACGAGCATTTTTATGGGAAGGATCAATCTCTTTTCCACTATGATCTTTCTTGCTTTTATACCATTTTCCACTATAATTAATTCCTTCTTTTGGGATTTCTTTTTTCATCCCCATCCAATAAGGTATATTTTTATTAATCAAAACATTAGAAAAAATAATCTCACGGGGAGAAGTTAATGCCTGATAGATAACCGGATCATCATCAGGATTGACATCTCTAATAATTCCGAAAATTCCCCTTTCAACATTAACTGCCCTCACTTCACCATTTACTTTCTTTAGGTAGGCAATGTCATCCCCGACGATAGTCTGTCCCGGCAACATGGCTGTGCTTGTTTTTCCACATGCACTGGGAAAAGCACCTGTAAAATACGTGATCCTTCCCTTTTTACCATGAACACCCATTGCAAACATATGCTCTGCCAACCATCCTTCCTGATGGGCTTTATGGATAGCTAATCGAAAAGCCAATTTTTTTAATCCCAGAGAATTACCGGCATATTGATTATTAACTGAATAGACACAATTTTCTTCCAAATCAATATAGACTCTCCTCTTATCCACATCTATGCTAACATTATTTTCCAATCTCCCGGCTGAATGAAGAAAGAAAAAGAACTGATCAGATCCCTTTAATGCTTTAAAGCCCTTATAATTAGTTCGGTATAGCAAATCTTCGCTATGTGCTACATAAGAAGAATCAGTAATTTGTAGAGCAGGAATGGAAAACATTGAATCAGTAGGGCCCAGGGAAAAGAAACGAATCAGCATCTCCTTGCCTTTCATGCTTCCATTAAGAAAAGATTTGACTTCTTTGATACCCTCTTCCTTATTAATTGAATTAATATCAATACCCCAGTCCATTTCGTGAGATAAAAGATAACGGGTATTCTTTTTATCTCTTGCCTGATCGTAATAGCCATCAAAATGTATGGTATGCCCTTCAATTTTAAGCTTTTTTTCTTCACCATTCTTCAAGGCCAGATTCTTCACATATCGAATATCTTCCGGTGTATCACTAATAACAGTTACTTTTTCCGGTTGACACAGTTTTATTGCATCCTCTACATACTTATTAATATAAGGATTATTTAAAGATTCAATTTTTGTTTGATTTATTTTATCCATTTCTTATTCCTACCTTTCTTTTTTAATAAATTAGCAATGAATGTGATTCAATTAAAAACGATTATTCATTTTAAACCTACTATTGTATAATAGCAAAAAATAAAACTAAAAAAGTGCTTTCCGTTCATTTTTGGTTTATATTTAAAGGCCTTTTTCTTCCCAATTTAAGGCTCGCTGAACTGCTTTTTTCCATCCCTTATATAATTTTTCTTTTCTTTCTTCATTCATTTCCGGTTTAAACTCACGATCTTCTTTCCAATTCTTGTTAATTTCTTTTTTATCTTTCCAAAGTCCTGTTGCCAAACCGGCTAAATAGGCAGCACCTAAAGCAGTGGTTTCTATAATCCGGGGTCTTACTACGGGAATTCCTAAAATGTCAGCCTGGAATTGCATTAAAAAATTATCTCTCACTGCACCTCCGTCTACCTTTATTTTTTTTAAGTTAATCCCGGAATCTCTTTGCATAACTTCTAATACATCCCTGCTCTGATAGGCAATCGCTTCTTCTGCTGCTCTTATGATATGTTCTTTTTTTACTCCTCGCGTTAATCCTAAAATAGCCCCGCGGGCATACATATCCCAATAAGGAGCTCCCATTCCCACAAAAGCCGGAACCAAATAAACTCCATTAGTATCTTTTACTCTTGAGGCATAGGTTTCACTCTCAGCAGCAGTCTTTATCATTTTAAGTTCATCTCTTAACCATTGCATTACAGCTCCAGCAACGAATATACTACCTTCTAAGGCATATTCTACTTCATCTCCCACTTTCCAGGCAATGGTAGTTAATAGACCATTAGAAGATAAGATTGGTTTTTTGCCCGTATTTATTAACATAAACCCACCGGTACCGTAAGTATTTTTTACCATTCCCGGTTCAAAACAAGCCTGTCCAAAAAGAGCAGCATGCTGGTCTCCGGCATCTCCGGAAATGGTTATTTCTGTTCCAAACACCTCTTTATTTGTCTTACCATAAGTGTAACTTGAAGGCAGAACCTCCGGAAGCATTTTTCGGGGAATATTTAAAGTTTTCAACAGCTCTTCGTCCCATTCCAATTTATGAATATTAAAAAGCATAGTCCTTGAAGCATTGGAATAATCTGTGGCGTGAATTTTCCCTTTTGTTAAATTCCACATAAGCCAGGTATCTATAGTACCAAAAAGTATTTCCCCTCTTTCGGCTTTTTCTTTGGCTCCCACTACATTATTCAAAATCCATTTAATTTTAGTGGCAGAAAAATAAGCATCCAGAACCAGACCGGTTTTTTGATAAATACTTTCAGTTAATCCCTCTTTTTTCAGCTGGCCACATATAGAGGCAGTTCTTCTACATTGCCACACTATAGCATTATATATTGGTTTACCGGTATCCTTGTCCCATATTACCGTAGTTTCTCTTTGATTGGTTATCCCGATAGCTAATATGTCTGAAGCCTTTAAACCTGCTTTTTTTAAAGCAAGAATGGCTGTTTTTATTTGAGAATTCCAAATTTCCAGGGGGTCATGTTCAACCCAACCCATTTTGGGGTAAATCTGTTTAAATTCCTGACTAACACTGCTTACAATGTTACCACTTTTATCAAAAATAATTGTCCGGGAGCTGGTTGTCCCCTGGTCCAAAGACATTATATATTTTGCCAAAATAACACCCCGTTTTTCTTGAATTTTTGTGATTTTTATTTTATTTTTAGTGATTTTTTTTCAAATCAAAAAGGAAATTTATATTGGTTCAAACCTAATTCTTCTTGAATTAGAAGTATCTGTTTTTGTAAATTTTCATTAATTGGCGCACCTTTATCTTTTCTTTCCAACCAGGTAAGATATTCTTTTTCACCGGCAGTATAAATTCTTTCTTCACCCGGTGCTTTTTGAGAATTGCGAATATTGCGCAGAATATTTCCGGTTATCTTTTTAAATATCTCCGGTCCAATAAAGGAAGATACATTAATCGCAATAAAGAAATGCCCTAAAAGAATGGGACAGGGCTTGCCATCTTTTACCCCGGAAAGCATTTTCATAAAATTCGCATTCGAGAGAGCAGAAGATAACATTTCAACTACAGTTGCATATCCGTATCCTTTATATCCGGCAGTTTTTTCTCCAATTCCCCCTAAGGGAACCAGGGCAGCTTTCCCTGATTTTAAATCACTTAATATTTGATGTGTATCTGTTCTGGTTTTCCCATTTTTATCTATTACCCAACCGGCAGGAACTTCTTTCTCCGCCCGGTCATAGGCCTCTATTTTTCCTCTTTGACTAATTGAAGTAGCACAATCTAAAAAGAAAGGGAATTCTTCATCGGTAGGTATTCCGAAAGTCAAAGGATTGGTACCTAACATATTCTCCACGCCAAATGTAGGAGCAATGGAAGGACGGGCATTAGTTCCGGTAATTCCTATCATTCCTTCTTTAATCGCCATCAAAGGATAAAATCCGGCAATTCCATAATGAGTAGAATTTCTAACTGCCACCATTCCCATGCCGAATTCTTTGGCTTTTTTTATCGCTATTTCCATTGACTTTTTAGCAATCACGTGCCCCATCCCGTTATGTCCGTCAACAACTGCGGTAGTTGGACCTTCTTTTACTATTTCAAAATTAGTCCTCGGTAATTGGGTTCCTTTTTTAATGCGATCATAATATATAGGTTTTAACCGGCCGATCCCGTGAGAATCGATTCCTCTCTTATCGGCTGATATAAGAACCTCAGCACATATCTTTGCCTCATCCTCCGGAACACCAATTCCTTTAAAGGTATCTACCATAAATCTTTCTAAAGTCTCAAAATCCACCCAAATAATATCTTTACTCATATTTTT
>JAYEGH010000264.1:0-7805 GCA_034659055.1 Candidatus Caldatribacteriota bacterium | reverse complement strand
TTAAGAAAATTATGCGAATAAGGGCACTTTTCGTGACGATTCGCTAAAATCCTTATTATATAAGGATTTCAAGAGTGTATTTTTCCACAGGTTTTTCACAATTAACTTAATTATAAGTAAATATTATTTCCTCTCCCTTGATGAGAGTATTTTTCTTTTGTATTACTGAATTTAATGTATGGTGAAAAATAAAGCTGGTGCTCCCGCTTTTTTACCTTAAAATAAATATTTTTTTAAAAAAGAAGGACTTTTAACAAACAATACGGAATATACGAGGTAAAGAGCGGCTTTTCGTATCATTTATATTTTAGCTAAAATGGTACAGAGAACCGTCCCCTGTATCATGACGGTGGGAATGATTAATATAAAACCGTGGGATAGACGTCTCACCTGTCGGGGTAGGGGTCAGATTTATCCGACCCGGTTTCTTGCGGGTTCGATAAATCGAACCCATACATCAGAATATCAGAATAATTAGACCCTAAAAAGGCTGACGCTTTTTTACTCTAATCTCTCAATCTCTGAACCATGATTCCGCTGATAATTAGGATAATACCCCCGATTGTTTGGATTAAATCAATAGTTTCATTTAGGAATAAAATACCCAGAATTAAATTGATGACAGGGACAAACATAGTCATCATGACATAATAAGTCATGCTGGTAATGCGAATAGTTTTATTCATAAAAAGAATGATTAATGCTTCTGTTAAACCGGAAAGGAAGACGAACAGGATTCCTATTGAAGAAAATATATTGATCTTCAGAATAAAGCTGAGTGTTAAAGCAAAGATAGCAGCGCAAGAAGTGACTCCCCAGCTGATTATTTCCGGTTCAAGCATTTTTGCCAGTTTCTTATTAATGATAGAGAAAGAGGAAAAAAAGAAAGCAGCCACTATGATTAATAAATCACCAAAATGTGGAAGGATAAATTGGCCCCTGGTAGTAACCAGGTAGATACCGGCAAAAAAAGTGAAAGCAAGAAATATTTTTTCTTTGGTAATTTTTTCTTGGAAAAAGAAAAATGCAAGGATGGGAACAAAGATTAAATTACTTTTAATAATGAAGCTATAATTAATCGAAGTAGTGAATCTAAGACCATAGGTGCTGGTAAAATAAGCAGAAATGAGAAAAACTCCGGCAAAAAATGTATTTTTCCATTCCCATCGTTTTATATTTTTAATTTTTTTAATATATTTTCTCTGAAAAAGAAGAAGATTTATGTTTAGAATAATAGAGGCAATTAATATAAATTGAATCAACAAGGTCGTAGGTGGCACATCTTTGGTTAAAGCCATCTTTTTAAAGAAGATAGAAAATGATAGTAAAATTGCTACAGTAGAGCCATAAACTAATCTTTTAGGAATCATATTTACCTCATATAATATTAATCAACACTAAAACTAATAATAGCAGATTAGTCGAGTAAGTTAAATAAAAAAATTAGCTTTAAGTCTTCATATTTGTCATAATAGTAAAGGAGGGAAAAAGGTCAGTTTTGCTCATTTAATAAGATCTTTTTTATGAATTAATATTTTTGGTCTTTAGTTTGGGTCAAAAAAGGGGATTTAGAAGAAGTTTGTGATAATGTAGTATAAAAAGAGAGCAAAAATATGGATAAAGATGGACATACCTATTACTATTTAAGTCCTTTTACATTTTAGCGAAGAGTTTTTTTGTTGATTGCTAAAAGTGAGTTAATAAAGTAAATATAGGTATTTTAAATGTGATAAAGAAATTTTTTTTGAAAAGAGGTATTTGACAGGATATGAAAAGTAATTATAATTTCATAGCAAAGTTATATGACCCTATTTTTTATTTACCTCTTAAGGCAATAAGAATTGCGGTAATGAATGAGCTTTTAGAATACAAAGAGAAAGTAATTTTAGATTTATGTTGTGGCACCGGGAATCAGCTTAACTTACTTTCCAAGCACGGATTTAAAAATCTTTATTGTCTCGATATCTCTGATTCAATGTTAAAAATTGCAAAAAGAAGTAATTCTTCTATAAAGATTTATAATGAAGATGCAATAAATACAAGTTTTAACAATGAGTCATTTGATGTGGTAATTATAAGTTTTGCACTACACGAAAAAGATAGAAATACCCAAAAAGCTCTTATAGATGAAGCGTATAGAATTATAAAAAAAGATGGACTTATGCTTGTAGTTGATTATGTTTTTGATGATAAAGTGGCTAAATTTAGCAAAATATTAGTACGTACAATTGAAGGGATAGCCGGGGGAGAGCATTATAGAAATTTTAAAAACTATATAAAAAATAATGGATTATTGAGTTTAATAAAGAAAGATAAATTTAAACTTATAAAATATAATAGGATGCCATATAGCACTACAATTATATCGTTATATCAAAAGATACTCCTCTTTTAATTTAATTTGCTTTTTTTTAAATATTTGTTTTTAGAGAGTCGGATAAGAGGTTGAATATTTTTAAGTTAAATCGGATTTATTTATTTGGAGGGAATGATGATTACTTTAAAAAAAAGACGAGACAATTATGAACAAAAATTATTACCAAACCATTAGTCATTTTATTCAGGTCAAAAAGACCATTAAAAAAAGTCGTTTTTTTGCCTCAGTGAAAGAAGTAGAAAATGAAGAAGCAACCAGAGCATTCCTAAGAGAGATAAAAGAAAAATTCTCAGATGCCAGTCATCATTGCTGGGCTTACCGTATCGGTAAGAATACCGGGAAAATTAATCACTATTCCGATGCCGGTGAACCGGCTAATTCAGCTGGTCCCCCCATTATTCAGGCTATTGAACAACAGGGCTTGACCAATGTTATGGTTATTGTAACCCGTTATTTCGGAGGTACAAAATTAGGTATTGGCGGACTTATCCGAGCCTACCGGGAAACAGCCCTGCAGGGATTGCAGAAAGCCGGCAGAGTGAAGAAATTTGCATTAAGGGAATTTATTTTACGTGAAATTAACTATCAAGAGCTGGGACAAATCATTCGGGCTATCGAGAGCAAGGAAGGTCGGATTGCTGATATTAGTTATGGTGAAAAAATTACCGTCATTACTTATCTTCCTGAAGAAATGCAGGAATGGATAACAGATATGGTAAAAAATGCTTCTCATGGTAGGGCAACTATCCAAGCCGGAAACTTGTCATGGGGGCAACGGTTGTAATAGCTTAACATATAGAAAATTGCTAAAGGAGGTAGCGGGATGGATGCAATTTTTCAATGGGGAATAAATTTCATTATCATGGTTCAACAGATTGACTCACCATTACTGGATTTTTTCTTTAGAGCTGTTACCTCGCTTGGAAATGAATTATTTTACTTGCTTTTATTTCCCTTCCTTCTTTGGTGTGTTGACTTTTATTTAGGGATACGAGTTGGAATTATATTTTTATTATCCGTTTATGCCAATACTGGAATAAAAGAGATATTTCAACAGCCCCGTCCTTTTGAAATTTTACCGGAAATTCAAAAGGTTTATGCCTATGGATATGGCTTTCCCAGCGGCCACGCCCAGTCTTCCCTGGTTGTCTGGGGGAGTATAGCTTATTGGAAAAAGCAAATCTGGGTTCGTAACATTTCTATTTTATTAATACTTTTAATTGGATTTTCCCGAATCTATCTGGGCGTCCATTTTCCCACCGATGTCTTGGGAGGATGGTTGTTCGGTGGGCTCATTCTCGGTTTAAGTTATTTTTTATTTTCAAAAAATAAACTCGATTCTATTTCGGGAAATATGCGATTTAAGATAATTTGCCTTATACTATTTCCGGTGATTTTATTACAATTTCAATCATCACCTGATGTTCTAAGCTCAGTAGCCGCATTGACCGGTGTCGGCTATGGTCTGTTATTATTTAGCTCTTCTATTGGCGGAATCCAACCGGGGAATTGGCTGCAGCGGATTTTAAGTTTTTTGATTGGAGTTATCGGAATAGGAATATTATATCTTGGATTGAAATTCATATTGCCTTCAGAGGGCCAACCTTTCTACCAACTAAGCCGGTTTTTCCGTTATTTGTTGATAGGTATATGGATCAGTTTCGGGGCACCCCGGTTATTTATCCAGACTGGATTAGCCCGTCAAGTGGAGAAAAAATAAATTTAGTTTAAATGTAAAAAGAAGGCCGGGTCTATAAATTTTTTTGCCATATCTTCATTTAATTTATGATATAATAATAAAAACAAAATTTATTTAAATCACTTAAAATTATTAAATTATATAATGATGGAGATAAATTATAAAAAACGATAAGATGAAATTAAGATATAAAATATGGATGGAAAATGAAGAGGGAAAAGTTTTTGGTGAAGGACCATTTGATATCTTAAACCGTGTGGAAAGAACCGGTTCTTTGCGTCAAGCGGCTCTGGAAATTAATATGTCTTATTCTCAAGCCTGGAACTTGATAAAAGGATTGGAGAGAAGGTTAGGATTTAATCTTTTAAAGCGAAAAGTTGGAGGAAAAAAGGGAGGAGGCTCAGAATTGACTGAGCAAGCAATTAATTTAAGAGAGAAATATAAAGTGTTTTATAAAAAGGCTGAAAAAAATATAAACTTAATTTATCAAGAAGTATTTAAGGAAAAATAATTTTTTTATCTGCGTTATACGAATATAAGTATAACCCTATTTAACCTGAATTAGTTATTTAATTTATTGAGCTATATGGAATTTAAGAGTATTTAACTAATTTAAGATAAAGGAGATTTCAAGTGAAGAAGATATCGGTAGAAAAAGCGGTGGGGATGATATTATGTCATGATATCACCCAAATCATACCGGGAAAATTTAAAGGGCCGGCTTTTCGAAAAGGTCATATAATTTGTCAAGAAGATATTGAAAAATTAAAAAAAATAGGGAAAGAATATTTATATATCTGGGAGCCAAAAGAGGGAGAAATTCATGAAAATGAAGCTTCTTCAAGAATCTCTAAAGCACTAACCGGAGAAAATATAGAATTAGGAGAACCTGTTGAAGGGAAAATTACTTTAAAATCTCAGACGAGAGGGTTATTTAAAGTAAAAAGTAAACTTTTATATGAAATAAATTTTATGGAAAATATTACCATTCCCTGTCTTCCTAATAATTTTAAAGTAGAAAAAAGACAAGGGTTATCAGGAATACGAATTGTTCCTTTAACTATTCAAGAAAATAAAATAAAGCAAATAGAGGAATTATGCCAAAAGAAAGGGACAGTTTTTTCCGTAAGAGAGTATAAAAAGTTAAAAGTAGCTATTATTACTACCGGGAATGAAGTATATAAGAGGTTGATAAAAGATGAATTTGGTCCATTATTAAAAGAAAAATTTTCTTATTTCGGAGCAGAATTTCAAGGACAAACTATTTGTCCGGACAATATAGATGAGATTAAAAAAGCAATTTTAAAATTCAGTAAACAAGGAGTTGATTTAATTGCTTTAAGCGGAGGAATGTCCGTAGATCCGGATGATCTAACTCCCGGTGCCATTAGAGAAAGCGGTGCAAAGGTCATCACTTATGGTGTTCCTGTACAGCCGGGAAACATGTTTATGTTGGCCTATTCAGGGAAGACTGCTCTTATAGGAATACCGGGTGCTTCTTTATTTTATAAAAATACCATTTTAGATATTGTTTTGCCCAGAATATTTGTTGGGGATATTTTAACAAGAAAAGATTTTGTAAAGATGGGAGAGGGAGGATTTTGTTCTACTTGTCCAGTATGTCATTATCCTTATTGTTATTTTGGTCGATAGTATTAATTGTTTAGAGGATTCATCAAAGAAAAGAAGAAAGGAAGTAGTAATGGATTTTTATCAAGGGATAAAAGAAAAATTTTGTCAATTAATCAAAGAAGATAGTATTTGGTCTTCCCGAATAAATGTGGTTAATGTTAGAACACTTACCCCCAAAGAAGTAATTGGGGAACCAGACAGAGATGACTTTCCTTTATTGAAAGGGAAGGAAGTAATGATTCAAGCAAACTTTAAAGGAAGTTTAGGTCAAGCCTTTACCGATATGCCGGGGAATTATAGTGGTACACTGCAGGAGGTTTTTGAAATGCCGCTGGTTAATAATTTTCAAAGAGCGGTATTTGTGTCAAGCATAAATGCTGTTTTGCGACACTTAAATTTTATTTCTAATACAATTCATTGTCGAGATAAGGAACCGGGAAAATGTGCTAATCATCTTAAAGATTATATTCAAGAACGTTTTGGCCGGCCTCGCATTGCTTTTATCGGGCTACAACCTGCTATGGTAGCAGCCTTAAACCATAATTTTGAAATTAGGGTGGTTGATTTGGACAGAGATAATATTGGTAAAAGAAAAGCAGGAGTGTTAATAGAAAGTGTTTCCGGAACAAAAGAGATTTTATCCTGGGGAGATATAGTTTTAGCTACAGGGACTACTGCTGTAAACAATACTTTAATTTCTCTTTTGACTGAAAAAACAATTATATTTTACGGAGTTACCATTAGTGGGATTGCCTACCTTATGGGATATGAACAGTATTGTTTTTGTAGTCATTAAAGAAAATAAAGGGGGATAAGCAATAGACATGAAGATTATAGAAGATATTATTTCAACGATTAATAAAAATACTCAAAATGCTTTGGTAAAAGAGGTGAGAATAGGACCTTTTTGGACTGGGGTATGGAGTAAATACGGGGGGTTAGCTTCTACTACTTTTGTCCACGAACCGACGATGCCTCCACCTATAAAAGAAGCAGGGAATTTAACCGAAAAAACGGTATCGGAAATTTGCAATTATGCAAATTCCAATTGTTTATTACAGGCTTCTATCGGTATGGCGGCTATTAATTCTGCCATAGAAGTTGATTTAAATAAATGTCAGAATATCAATGCAGCAGAAATGCTTTATGAAAAAGGAAAAGGTAAAAAAGTAGTAGTAGTAGGGCATTTCCCTTTTGTTGATAAACTACGCAAATTAGCCAAACAACTTTGGGTAGTGGAAAGAAAACCTCAGAGTGGAGATATTCCGGCCAGTGAAGCGGAACGGGTAATCCCTCAGGCGGATGTCATTGCAATTACAGGGACTGCTTTAATAAATGGTACTATGCCTAAACTTTTATCCTGGTGTCCCGGGAAAAGTATAGTTATGGTTTTGGGAGCAACTACTCCTCTTTCACCGGTATGGTTTGATTATGGAGTGGATTTAGTGTCCGGAACCAGAGTTATTGATCCCGAATTAGTGCTTCGTATGGTATCAGAAGGAGTAGTTTTTAAACAGGTTCATGGCCGTGGAGTAAAATTGCTTACCATTCAGAAAGATAATTGCTAATGAAATTTTTTAATAGGTGGTTATCCTTAATAAAATTAAAAGGATTAAAATATGAAGAAAAAATTATTTCTATTATTGCTAATTTTAGGAATTTTGATTTTTACTCTTTTTGGAGAATGCTCCTCAGAGAAAGAGACATCTATTGGTATGGCAGTAGAATTTATGGACCATGCTGCCTCTGCCTATATCAGTCAAGACAAAGAATGGTTTGAAGAACAAGGATTAGAATTAACATCTTATGAAAGTTATGTGACTGGTATGGCTTTAGCTTCCGCCTTGGCACGGGGGGATATTCGGGTGGCTTATATGTGTTTGGTGCCGGCAATAAATGTCTATGCCAATGCAAAAATTCCGATAAAAATCGTAGCCGGTACCCATAAATATGGATATGGTTTAGTAGTAAATGCTGATAAAGTGAGAACCATACAAGATTTAGAAAGAAAAGATATCCGAATTGGGTGTGTTAGGGAAGGAGGCTCGGTAGACGTACTTCTTCATAAAACAATAGATAAATATAGTTTGAATAAAG
>JAYEGH010000263.1:1340-7908 GCA_034659055.1 Candidatus Caldatribacteriota bacterium | reverse complement strand
GGTTTGCCAGTTTGTCCAGTCAATACTTGCCGTTAACTTCAAATACAAGTTCTCAGTAATAAAATGAGAGTTAGTTGATACAGTTAACCAACCCGGCTTTAATTCTTAAACGGGGCAACTGGTAAACTGGCGGCTAACTATCTTTCCGAGATAGCATTCACGGGTTATGACTTTATTCTGAATTCTGACTCCTGTCTCCTGGCTCCTTTATTCTATTTTCTTAACTGCTAACCATTTTCTTAACTGCTAACCATTTTACTCAATACTGTTTTTCTATAAAATTAAATTATTTTTTAGTTTTAATCTTTTCCTTATAATCTCCGATGGCTTTAGATAAACCATCAGCCGCTAAATTAGAACAATGCATCTTAACCGGTGGAAGACCTCCCAAGGCTTCGGCTACAGCTTTATTGGAAATTTTTAGAGCATTATCTACGTTCTTTCCTATAACCAACTCAGTAATCATACTACTGGTTGCTATAGCAGCTCCGCAGCCAAAAGTTTTAAATTTACAATCAGCTATCTTGTTATCTTTTACTTTGATGTAAATTTTCATTATATCTCCACAAACAGGATTACCGACTTCTCCTATTCCATCTGCATCTTTAATTTCCCCTACATTTCGTGGATTATTAAAATGATCCATTACCTTTTCACTATACATACCCATGCATGATACTCCTTTATAGCCAATTCTGTTTTATTTTTATTTCTCTACATAATACAATAGAATCTATTATAGTCAATCATTCAATTATTGCAAGTCTTATGAAGGGCAGACACAAGGTCTGGCTCCTGCTACTTTTTTAATAATGACTAAGTAGTCTTAATTAACCAATCTACCTATTTACCAATTACCCAATTAAATTAATAGTTAGTATATTAGTCAACCAACTAATTATTTTTCTGAGATACCATTCACGCGTTATAACTTTATTCTGAATTCTGAATTCTAGCTTCTGACTTCTGTTTTCTTCTCACTCGATACTCAATACTATATACTCAATACTGTTTTACTGTTTTATTCCTTCCCATTTCCCTTGAAAAGGAGAAAGTGCCCTTACTTTTTTAATAATTCCCGGTAATATAGTTATTACATAATCAATATCTTCTTCTGTATTATCCTTCCCTAATGTTAAACGCAGAGAACCATGAGCTATCTCCGGAGGAAGCCCGATAGCCAATAATACATGAGATGGCTCTAAAGAACCGGAGGTACAAGCTGAACCACTGGAAGCTGCTACTCCCTGCATGTCTAAATTAAGTAATATTGATTCTCCTTCAATAAATTCAAAACATAAATTGGCGTTTCCAGGCAATCTCTTGGTAGGATGACCGTTTAAACGAACATTTTCTATCTTACTCATAATTCCTTTAATCAATTTATCCCTTAATTTTATTATTTTTTCTTCTTCGCCCTGTAACAATCTTTTCCCGGCTGATTCTGCTGCTTCACCTATTCCAACTATCCCCGCTACATTTTCTGTACCGGCTCTTCTGTTTTTTTCCTGACTGCCTCCATCTATTAGAGAAATTATTTTAGTCCCCTTTTTAAGATATAGTACTCCAACACCATTGGGTCCGTAAAGCTTATGCCCGGACATTGACAGCGAATCTACTCCCAAATCGCTAACATTTATAGGAATATGTCCTACTGTTTGTACGGAATCAGTATGAAAATAAATCCCTGCTTCTTTTACTATTTTCCCTATCTCTTTAATCGGTTCTATAGTCCCAATTTCGTTATTGGCATGCATAATACTTACCAAAATAGTTTTGTCAGTAATTGCCTTTTTCACATCTTCGGGGTCTATCAGACCATATTTATCCACCGGCAAATAGGTTACCTTAAAACCTTGCTTTTCTAAAAACTGACAGGAATGTAATACAGCATGGTGTTCAATACTGGAAGTAATTATATGATTTCCTTTTTTCCGGTTTGCCCAGGCTATTCCTTTTATGGCATGGTTATCTGCTTCTGTTCCACCACCGGTAAAAATAATTTCCCCCGGGCTTGCTCCGATTAGATTGGCAATTTTTCTTCTGGCTTCTTCTACTGCCTCCCTGGCTTCCTGCCCAAAAAAATGTATGCTATTAGGATTTCCATATTTTGAAGCATAGTATGGCTTCATTAATTCAATTATTCTCACATCTGTGGATGTAGTTGCTGCATTATCCATGTAAATTTTTTTCATGAAATTATTTGCCTCCTTTCTGCAAATCGTCACTCCAATTCATTGTTCTAAAACATGAAAAAATTATAATATATATGAGTATTTTTATCAACATTAAATATTGATTTAAATTTCGACTTTAGTTTTGGTTAAAATTATCTTTCTGCTAATCACTTTTAATCACTATTTCTTTAGCATCTTCTTTAACAACTTTTTCAATAAATTCTTTAAAAGCCGGATAATCTTTCAAAGATATTTCAAAAGTATTAAATTTATAATCTCTCTCGTATTCTATGGTATTACCTTCGACTAAATATTTCACTTTATAAGAGGCAAAAGGCAGCTCCAGCTCAATATCCTCTGGTATCCTCTCAATCTTAAAATTATCCGGTATGTTTATTTCTATTTTATTTTTTGTACAATATTGATTATGAAAATACATCGGATATCTTCGCTCTTCCTTAGCTGCAATGCTGGTAGATTCTACCCTTTCAATAATTGAAGGCTTAATTTGAATTTTATCTCCAATTTTCTTAGCATAATTAGGCACTCTGAATTTATATTTCTGCTCTACAGGAATATTAAGATCGGTTAAATCAGAAAAACTAAATTCTTCCAGCACTGAACCGGGACAACTTGAACTTAAAGAACTTTGAATTGCTTCTCCTCTTTTAATTTCTCCTAAATCTTTAAAGATACTTCTGGAATAGGCTGCAAAAATACCAAATTGGGAAACAACAGCTTCTCCTCTAATCCTCCCATCTTCTCCCAAATCTAATTTTATCTCTCTTATTCTCTTATTTTTTTCTGCAGGCTGGATGGGGATTTTCATAAATTTACCTTTCCCTTCAATTAAAACTATTGACCAGGCATCCTGGTCCATAGACGGTAAAATTCCAAAAGTATAATTTTCTGCAGTTCCATCTAAAAACATTAATTCTCCATTTAAAGAAACTGCCGCAATGGCGTGGTTAAACTGAAAACCGGGTAAATCGCGTTCTAAATTTCCATTATTTCTGGTTCTGAGCAATACATAATAGGCATCTATCCCCGCTTCCCTTAGCATGGCAATAAGCAAGGTAGCTTTGTCTTTGCAATCACCATATTTATATTTAAATATTTCTGCTGCCTCGTGAGGCATGTGTCCACTTATAGCAAATTCCAAACCCAGATACCTTATCTCTGATATTACATAATGGTATATAGCCCGGATTTTTTCCTCATCATTCTCTTTGCCTTGAATAAGTTCGGCAACTTTCGCCTTTATATCTGCATCAGCTTTACTCTGCTCTCTCGATATATCATAATACCAGGAAATAATTTCTTCCCAGGAAGAAAAACTACTTACCGTAACATGAGGAGTAATATCGTGGAAGGGAGGCATACTGTTCTCATAAATAATTTGGCTGATATTTGAAGCTTCCCAGGTATAAATTGCTTCATTGTCTAACTTCTTTACCTCATGAGTTATATCGGTACTAAAATTAACTGTTTTGAATTCCACTCCCTCAGGTACCGTAAGTATATATTTATAGTTTTGGATAGGCTCAAAATCTTGCAGATAGAAAGTATCCTGAAAATTTTTACCGACAAATCCACGATTATAGTCATCCAGGGTATATTGGTATTCAATGATAACTCCTTCCTCCAAAGCAGGCATGGAAATTACTTTCTGGGAAATGTTAGAATACAGACGATATCCCTCTAAAGGAAAAATATCTTTTATGGAAGTTGCTTCTATCATAGTTCCGTCTAATTTAAAAGTCCGGGCCTTCTTAATGATTATCCTTTCTCCCCAGGCATTGTAAGTTATAAAAACCTCTCCATATTTTTCAATCCCTCTTCTGTTAAAAAGCTTAATGATCTTATGAAAAGTTGTGGAAGATGTTCCGTCCTGATGAATTACTTTTCTTGTTTCGTTTAAGAGTATAGCTGCACTTGCATCAGGATATTCTTCTGCAGAGGGAGCTTTTGCTATTAATTTTCTGGCATCCGCTCCTGTTATTTCTTCTTTTTCAGAAATAAAATCCATATAATCTCTCAAATAAAGAAACTCGGGTGATATTTCCAATGCTTGTTTCCATAATCCCATAGCCCTGTCTTCTTTCTGCTGTTCGTGATAAAGGTGACCTAATTGTGAATATATTGAAGAATTATAGGGAAATATTTCTTTTGCTTCTTCTAAAATTTCAATTGCTTTCTCTCTTTTTCCCATCATTACATAAGCATCGGCAATATTTCTATAAATTGAGGGGTCATCCGATTTCCAGGATAAAATTTCTTTATAGAGAGCAATTCCTTCATCAAATTTTCCTAATTGAAAATACAAACCAGTTAATCTACCCCTTGCCATACTATCATTATAATTTTTTTCTAATACCTTCTTATATTGTTGAATAGCTTTGTCATACCAGCCTTTTCTTTCATAAGAAACTCCCAAACAATATTGTATTAATGCATAAGAAGGATTTGATTCTGCTAATTTTTCTAACTTTTTCCTTGCCTCAAGATTCCAACCTTTCCTTTCATATGTCCAAGAGAGATATAAATTAGCCTCCAAAAAATCCGGATTTTTTTCCAATATTTTTTTAAATTCTTCTATTGCCTCTTTATATAATCCTTTTTCATAATAATTTATTCCAACTTGCAATGAAGCCTGAATAAAATTAGAATCAATCTTTAAAGCTTTCTTAATTTCTTCCTGTCCCTTATCAAGTTTCTCTTCCTGCCTATATACATTGCCTAAGAGAAAATGGGCTAAAGCATTATTTGAATCTATGGAAACTACTTTTTTAAATTCTTCTATTGCCTTATCTAAATATTCTTTTTTCTGAAATAACAGTCCTAAAAAAAGATGTGCCTTAAAATCTTGAGGATTATTGATGATTTTCTCTTTGTAAGAAGAAACTGCGTCCCTCAGATAATCTGTTTCCTTTATTTCTTCTTCCATGGATTTTAGCTTAAAGGCCTTTGCCTTCACATTATATTCTGGATCATATTTTAATCCTGCAACTAAATTACCCTCTAAATCGTTTATCCTAAAATAAAATCCCCAGGCATTTTCCTTCTCACATACTTTTACCAAAATTTTATTCCATCCCTCGTTAAGCAAAACAGGTACTGCTTCCTGGTCAATTACTGCCTTCCGGTAAATATCCTGTTCTATTACCACTCCATTGTTAAGCCATACTTTTACTGCATCATCTGCTCCAACTTTAAATACAACCGGTCTATTACAGGAAGAATAAACATAAGTTAAAGCATAACCTACTGACCAATTATTAGGATATAGAAAAGTATTAAAATTTATAAAACCGGAAAGACTTACTCTTTTCGGTTTAAACCATTTTATCTGAAGGCTGTTTTTTCCTCTATAAGTCTTATGTAAGTCAATTTCCTCTTCCGGTGGATATACTTTTTCAAAACCGGATTTTCCCGTATTATCAAAAGGACCGATTATTAACCAATCAGTAATTAGCCCTAATTCTTTTATTTCTTGCCCTGCTTGAAAAATATTGTTCTCTCTGATATGTGATTGTGCTATCTCTTTTTGTGCATAAGTTTGAAGAGTCTTATTGTGATAATTTTTCTCTACAATTTCTTTGGATAAACTTATAAACTCTTCATATTTTCCAATTTTGTCTGCAATTTCCTCTGCCATAATCCAATATACTTCTGCATCGGGTGAATTAGGGTTTTCGCTGACAAAATTAACCCACTGTTCAAATGCTTCCCGATAAAATCCCTTCTCCCAATAATCAAATCCGATAATATCCGAATTATCAGCATAAGCACTTAAATTAAATATGCTAATTGAGATAAATAGGGCAATAAAAAATATCAGAATTAATTTCTCTTTTATATTGGTCATTTCTTTCTCCTTCGATTAATTAAATTAGTTGTTAGTAAATAAGTATTCTATTCTCTATCAGGGCGTATTGCAATACGCCCCTACTAAGAATCAATTGTATAGCTAACCAGCCAACTATCTACATTATTTTAATAACTCGGCCTAAAATAAATCCCACTAATACTCCAACCAAAAAAACAGTGGTCAAAACACGAGCATTAGTTACTTCTTTAATACCCTTTATTTTAATAAAGAATAATGTAACCAGATAAGCTACTCCATTTATAGCTATAAAGAAGGGCCAAGCTACTACTTTGGCCACAACCGGTCCTATATAGGGAATTGATTGGATAATAAACAGGGCTTGAGAAAAAACCTGCCTGGCTATCTCCATAAAAATTCCTAATAAAGCTACAATTGCTGTAATTAAAACTTTGTCTACCCTAAAATAAGTCAATACATAAAAAACAGATATCATTATTAATATGGTTAAAGTAATTTCTAAATCTTCTTTAAATTTTGGTTTTTTTAGTTTAGGCTTAAA
>JAYEGH010000263.1:0-1240 GCA_034659055.1 Candidatus Caldatribacteriota bacterium | reverse complement strand
ATCATCCCGGCAATTCCTAACCCATCCCTTTATTCCTAAATTTTGAGCATTATTTACAGTGTAATAACGAAAAGCTACACCCTGTACCCTTCCGGAAATTAAAAGATGTGCTCTTACCATTTTTACATCTTTATCCATATTTAACATTATCCTTCTATTTTATGCTTTTGCGGGTTCGATGAATCGAACCCCTACATGCTAAACAACATCCGCTAATAATCTTCTGGCTCTTGACCCTGAATTCTTGCTCTTTTCTCTCTTTCTTCTTCACTATATACTATATACTCGGTACTCAATACTATTTCCTTAATCCCTATTTTACTCTAAAACAAAAAAAATAAAAGAATAAAACCGATTTTTCTTTTTTTTCTATCTATTTTTTTCTATCTATTTTCTTTACGCTCCACGCTATCAGGGCGTATACAATACGCCCCTACATCTTTTTATTTCTATTTTACGCAATACGCTATACTCGATACGAATTTTGTCTTTATAAATAAAGAAGAATAATATATAATAAATTTATACTGATTAGAAAGCAATATAATATAGCGAGGTAAAGGTAGATTTTAAATTTAATCTTATTTATTTTAACTATAATTTCTACTTTTTTAGTAGGAGGAATTTGGTATGCTTTGCCTTTAATGATAATTCTACTCTCTCATGAGCTGGGGCATTATTTTGTAAGTAAAAAATACAAAGTTGATGTAACTCTGCCTTTTTTTATCCCCTTCCCCCTGTCTCCTTTTGGAACCTTAGGAGCAGTCATTAAAATGAAGGGAACTATGCCAGATCGTAAAGCATTATTTGATATCGGTATTGCCGGCCCCTTAACCGGTTTTATCTTCACCATTCCCTGTATAATAATAGGACTTAAATTATCAAAAGTTGTAGTTCTTTCAGAAATTAGTGAACCTGTTATGCCTTTAGGAAGTTCTATTCTATTCACTTTTATGGAAAAAATCATCTTTGGCTATCTTCCGGAAGGTCAGGATGTACTCTTACATCCCATAGCTTATGCAGGTTGGGTAGGACTTTTTGTAACTGCCTTAAATCTTCTTCCCCTCGGACAATTGGATGGCGGACATATAATTTATTCCTTATTAGGTAAAAATAGTAAAATTGCCTATTATGTTACCTTAGGTATTTTAGGACTTATTTGTATATTTATAAACCCTGCCTGGGCCTTTCTATTTATTTTATTGCTTATCTTCGGATTTAAACACCCTCCACCATTAGA
>JAYEGH010000262.1:0-7939 GCA_034659055.1 Candidatus Caldatribacteriota bacterium | reverse complement strand
GTCCACTACAATGTTTACAACAACAAAGAGGTTCGGGCTGTCCGGGCTTTTTAACTATTTATTAGTTTAACTATTCAGGAGGGTGCAGGGTGGCACTCAAGTAATATTGAGTGCCACCCTGCTAGAGGATTTTTTATGGCTCTTTACTATGATCTGCCAGCCCTCAATCAATATGAAATAGGAATCAAGAAAACAAAAAGGCAGGACTTCTTAATCGGAGGTTCTATCTGTTTAAATTCTTAACATGCAATAATTATCTCTTCTAACTTCTGATACACTTTTTCAGTTTCATCGTTAATACAAGAGTTGCGAAAGTCGTCTACCAGCCTCCACCATAGTATACTGCTTTAGAAACATGAAATATTTGCTGATAAAATTGCAAAATATTATCCATATATGATTCAGACGAAAAAGAAGATATTTTTTAATGGATTCTAAGATGAGTCACTATCACAAGTATTATAATATATCCAAATAAAGAACTAATTATTTATTTTAATTTTTTTATTAAAAGAACAGCGCATTACCAGAATTAAAAGATTTTTATGATAATGTCTTTGAATATTTTTTCGTATTATGATATGATTTTACTGTTTAAATGTTGATGCTTTTTATTAAAGTTTAGTAGTTTTTCAGTAGTATCATTCCAACGAAAAGTTCTAAACGTGTCAATTAAGGGGTACCATTAATTTAAGAAAATAGTTAAGGAAACTTTTATGAAATATGCTTGAAGACATTAAATTAATGAGAGAAGCTTTAAAAGAAGCAGAAATTGCTTATTCTCTCCAGGAAATTCCGATTGGAGCATTAGTTGTTTATCGAAATAGGATAATCGCCAGAGCACATAACAGAAAAGAAGAATTACAGGACCCAACTGCTCATGCTGAAATATTGGCCCTACAGAAAGCTTCCCGATATTTAGGAACTTGGTATTTAGAAGATGCCACTCTTTATGTAACATTAGAACCTTGTCCTATGTGTGCGTATGCTATGGTTCAGGCAAGAATTAAAAGACTGGTTTTTGGAGCATCCGATGCTAAAACCGGAGCAGCCGGCAGTGTTATTAATATTATTCAAGACAAGAGATTTAATCACCAAATTGAAATAACAAAAAATATCTTAAATAAAGAATGCAGTCTAATTGTAAAAAGATTTTTTCAAGAAAGACGTTAATTTAATTGACCAATTGACCAATTAACCAATTTGCCGATTGGGTTAGTAAGCTAATTCGTATCTCGTTAAGAAAATAAAAAATAAAAAGTAGGAGTCAGAAGCCAGAATCCAGGAGCCAGAACAAGATAGTAACTCGTATCTCGTTAAGAAAATAGAAGTCAGAAGCCAGAATCCAGGAGTCAGAATAAAATCATAACACTTATCAAATGTTGCGTAGATAAGGAATAATAAAAATCTTAAAGTTCATAGAAGATAATATGTAATAGTACATAGTTAAGAAAGCAGGATTCCGATGTTAAAATAAGATAATATTTCGCATATGTGAATGGTATTTCTTGTATGCTGAATTCTGACTACTGGCTCCTGAATTCCGTCTTTTATATTTTTTTCTCAACTAATTAACCAGGGAACCAACTAACTAGCTAACTAAGCAGTTAAAAAGGAGAGGTGGCTGAGCTTGGCTGAAAGCGCTCGACTCGAAATCGAGTAGACGGGCAGTCCCTGTCTCGCGGGTTCGAATCCCGCCCTCTCCGCCATGAAAATATATTTTTAAATAGAAAAATAGTAAAAATATTTTGACAGTAATGGTCAAACGGTTTATTATTTATTAGGTAGATGTGGAGAGGTACCGAAGTGGTCATAACGGGCTCGCTTGGAGAGCGATTGGGCGGCCATAAGCTGTCTCGCGGGTTCGAATCCCGCCCTCTCCGCCATGAATTAGAATTACTATGATTTTTTAAATTAAAATGTGATCGTGCTAAATGGGGAGATAGCGGTGCCCTGTAACCTGCAATCCGCTACAGCAGGGTTGAATTCCTATTCGAGGTTTTATCTTTTTCAAGGCTGGCTAAGAAAAGTGGTGATGAAGATTGGGCCCTGTGCGACAAAGAATTGCGAACCCCGTCAGATCCGGAAGGAAGCAGCGGTAAGCAAATCTCTTTGGGTGCCGCAGGCAAACCTGATTGGAGCAAACTGTTTTAGTATCGCTTGGAGAGATGAATCGAAAATAGGTGCACGATCACTCAATTATTACATTAAAGATTATAAAAATAGAGATGAAAAATCGTTTCACTTCTATTATCTTTATATAATTTTACAGATTTATTTTAAGGAAGATTAATGAAATATCAATCACTTTATCGAAAATGGAGGCCACAAATATTTGAGGATATAATTGGCCAAAAGTATATTACCCAGACTCTAATGAATGCTGTTTCTTTAAACAGAATTTCCCATGCATATGTTTTTTCCGGTCCAAGGGGAGTTGGCAAAACAACTACCGCGCGTATTTTCGCTAAATCATTAAACTGTAAAAAAGGACCTACGATTCATCCCTGTAATAAATGTGAAAACTGTATTAAAATCACTGAGGGATATTCTATGGATGTAATAGAGATTGATGGAGCCTCTAACCGGGGGATTGATGACATTAGGGATTTAAGGAGTAAGATAAAATTTGCTCCTACAGAAGGGAGATATAAGGTCTACATTATTGATGAAGTGCATATGTTAACCACAGAGGCTTTTAATGCTTTACTAAAAACTTTGGAAGAGCCTCCATCGCATGTAATCTTTATATTTGCTACGACTGCTCCACATAAAATTCCCAAAACAATATTATCAAGATGCCAGTGGTTTAATTTTAGAAGAATACCTTTACAGAATATTATAGATAAATTGAAAATAATTTCTGTGGATGAAAAATTAAATATAGACGACAAAGCGTTAAATATAATTGCCAGAAATGCTACTGGTTCTATGCGGGATGCAGAGAGTACCTTGGACCAGATTATTGCCTATTGTGGCGAAGAAATAAAAGTACAAGATGTAATAGATGTTTTAGGAATAATTGCTGAAGAGGTTTTTTTTGATATTGTAGAGGCAATTATAAAAAATGATACGATTAAAGCAATAGAGATAATTAACCAAACATCTAATTTGGGAGAGGACCCCTCTCAATTTGTAAAAAATTTAATGGAATATATCCATAACTTATCTTTGATAAAAATCTGTGATCGGGAAACTCTAAATTCAAAGGGAATATTTATAGAAGATAGGCAACCAATATTAAAACAGTCTAAATCAATAAAAATGCAAACCATATTCGATGCTGTAAATTATCTAGCTGAAATAGAAAAAAAGATGAAATATACCCGTCACCCCTGGATATTATTGGAAATGTTTGCTATCAAGTTTAGTTTTCAGGGGGAAAATAAAGAGATTAAGAAGGAAAAGAGTAGTTCAAAATCAGTTTTAAAACAAAAGAAATTAGAAAAAAAAGAAGAAGTTTTAAATAAAAAAGAAGATAAAGCAAAAGAAGATAAAGCAAAAGAAAAAAAGGAATATACAGTAAATTATTCTGAGATTTCCAGTGATTCCGAATTTAAAAAGGCATGGGTAAAAATATTAGATAAGATAAAAAAAACAAGGATATCATTGTATTCTTTTCTTACAGCCAATAATTCAGTTGACATCGGAAATGATAAATTGATAATAAATTTTGATAATGAGCATATTTTTCATAAAGAGATTTTAGAAAAGAAAAATAATAAGTCATTATTACAGGAATTAATTAAAGAGGAAATCGGAAGATCATTAATTATAGAATGTGCCGTTACTGACAACAATAAAAAAAGTTATTTTTCAAAAAGGAGAAATGAAGAAGAAAATATTTTAGCCGAAGAAGAAAAAATGACAGAAAGGTCACTAAAAAATAAAGATAAGATAAAAACGAAGAGTTATAAGTTAACTAAAGATGATTCTTTGCTTAATGAATCGTTAAATTTGTTTGAGGGAAAAATTGTAGAAGAGTAGAGAAATAATAGATTAAAAAAGGAGTAAATTATTAAAATGGATATGAAATTTCTTATGAAACAAGCGCAGCAAATGCAAAGAAAGATGGAAGAAGCAAAAAAGGATTTAGCGGAGAAAGAAATAAAAGTTTCTTCCGGAGGAGGAATGATCGAGATAGTAGTGGATGGTCAACAGGAAATTAAAGAAATTAAAATAGAACCGGATGTAATAGATGTTAACGAAAAAGAAATGCTGGAAGACTTGATTTTGGCAGCAGTAAATGAAGCATTGCGTCAATCAAAAGAGTTAGCCGCTCAAGAAATGGGAAAATTAACCGGTGGAGCGAATATCCCTGGACTATTCTAAAAAAAAGAGAGGATAAAAGTGTTTTTTAAGTATACTAAACCTTTGGCTAAACTAATTGATGAATTTTCTAAAATGCCCGGGATTGGGCCTAAAACAGCACAGAGATTAGCTTTTTATGTTTTAAAAAATTCTTCGGAGAAAGTAGGTAATTTAGCTAAGGCAATATTGGAAGCGAAAGAAAAAGTTCGATATTGTTCAATTTGCGGTAATATAACTGACCAGGAAGTATGCGAAATTTGCCGAGATAATAATAGGGATAAATCTATTATATGTGTGGTAGAAAAAGTAAGAGACCTGATTGCCTTGGAAAATACAGGAGAATATAAAGGTGTATATCACGTATTAGAGGGAGCAATTTCTCCTTTGGACGGCATTGAACCCGGAAACTTAAAGATAGACAGCCTGCTAAAAAGATTGAAGAATGAAAAGATTAAAGAAGTAATACTTGCCACTAATCCCAACATTGAAGGTGAAGTAACTGCTTCTTATATTACAAAATTAATCGAGCCTTTAAACATTAAAGTAACCCGTATTGCCTATGGTGTTCCAATAGGAAGCAGTTTGGAGTTTGCCGATGAAGTGACTTTAACTCAGGCGTTAATAAGTAGGCAAAAATTAAATGATTAAGTGATTAAAGGCAAATAAAAAGATTTAGGATGAGCTTTAGTGGAATAGTTGGAGTGAAAGAAAAAATCTATTTTTTCTATCTTTCTCCTTTTCTTCTTTGCTCGGTAAATAATCAATAGTCAATAATTATTTTTTCTAGTGTATATTTTAACGGGGTATTTTAAGGAAGAAAAGAATCTTTGTTATTTTCCCTATCTTTTTTCCCAAGATAGTTATCTTTATTTCTACTTGACCATATACTATCTATTCGATACATACGGTTTTGTGCTTTTTTACACAATGACCAATAGGTGGTATAATATGTAAGGTATTTTAATCTTAAAAAAATACTAAATTTTTATATTTGTCTAATAAAATAATTAGATAAATTTGTTTTAATAAATATTTTTAAAAGGGAGGATTCAGTAATGAATAAGAAAAAAGTAACGATTGATGGTAACACTGCAGCAGCTCATACTGCTTATCATTTAAATGAGGTTGTAACCATCTATCCTATTACTCCATCTTCACCAATGGGTGAATTTGCTGACCTATGGGCATCGGAAGGAAAACCGAATATCTGGGGAACAGTTCCTCAGGTAACTGAAATGCAGAGCGAAGGGGGTGCATCAGGAGCTGTTCACGGTTCTCTACAGAGAGGAGGTCTCACTACGACTTTTACTGCATCGCAAGGTCTTTTGTTAATGCTTCCCAACATGTTTAAAATTGCCGGTGAGTTAACCCCGACTGTTTTTAATGTTGCAGCTCGTTCTGTAGCATGTCAGGCTCTTTCCATTTTTGGGGAACATAGTGATGTAATGGCAACCAGACCTACTGGGTTCGCCATGCTTGCTTCTAATTCAATTCAAGAAGCGATGGATTTTCCTTTAATCGCACAAGCAGCCAGTTTAGAATCTCGAATACCATTTGTTCATTTTTTTGATGGATTTCGCACTTCACATGAAGTTTCAAAAGTAGAGCTTCTAACTCCGGAAGAGATGAAACCTTTAATTAATGATGATTTAGTAAGAGCTCATCGGAAAAGAGCACTTTCTTCTGATAACCCATTTATCAGAGGCACAGCGCAAAATCCTGATGTATATTTTCAAGCCCGGGAAACAGTTAATCCTTATTATCTTGCCTGTCCGGATATCGTTGAAAAGGCTATGGATTTATTCTACAAAGTAGTGGGAAGAAAATATGAGTTGTTTCAATATTCCGGTGCTCCCGATGCAAAAAAAGTTATTCTTTTAATGTGTTCAGGAGCTGAAACGGTACAGGAAACAGTCGATTATTTAGTAGAAAAAGGTGAGAAAGTAGGTTTGATAAAAGTTCGCCTTTACAGACCTTTTTCTATTAAACATTTTATTAAATCTCTTCCAAAAACCGTGGAAACTATCTGTGCATTAGATCGTACAAAAGAACCTGGTAGTTTAGGAGAACCATTATATACAGATGTTGTAACCGGTTTGCAAGAAGCAATGAATGAAGGCTTAGCACATTTTGCTAAAATGCCGAAGGTTATTGGTGGAAGATATGGACTTTCTTCAAAAGAATTTACTCCTGCCATGGTAAAAGGTCTATTTGATGAAATGGAAAAGGAAATTCCAAAAAATCATTTTACCATCGGAATAAATGATGATGTTACCAATACCAGCATTTCCTATGATCCTGATTTTTCCATTGAGCCGGAAGATCGAACCCGCGCAGTATTCTATGGTCTCGGTTCAGATGGAACTGTAGGAGCAAATAAGAATTCAATAAAAATTATCGGAGAAGAGACTGAGAATTATGCCCAGGGTTACTTTGTTTATGATTCACGTAAAGCAGGTTCACTGACTATTTCACATTTGAGATTTGGACCAACACCTATTCATTCTCCATATTTAGTTAGTCAGGCAAATTTTGTTGCCTGCCATCAGTTCTCTTTTCTGGAAAGATATGATGTATTAAAAACTGCCCAACCTGGAGCAGTATTTCTCTTGAACAGTTCTTATTCTGCTGATAAAGTCTGGGATTACCTGCCATATTCAATTCAAGAAACTATTATAAAGAAGAAATTGCGTTTTTATGTTATAGATGCATATAAGATTGCCAAAGAAGTTGGTTTGGGTACAAGGATCAATACAATCATGCAAGTATGTTTCTTCTATCTCAGCAAGGTAATTCCCATGGAAAAAGCTACTGAAGCTATAAAACATTTTATTAAAAAGTCTTATGGTAAAAAAGGAGAAAAGGTGGTAAATACTAATTTTGCTGCGGTTGATAATGCACTTCCTAATCTTCACGAAGTGAAAGTTCCCAAAAAAGCTACAAGTAAATTAGTAAAACATATTACCGTTTCGGAAAAAGCACCGGAATTTGTACGAAATGTAACCGCAAAAATGATTGCTAAACAGGGAGATGATTTACCGGTTAGTGCTTTTTCTCCTGACGGAACTTTCCCAAGTGGTACAACTAAATGGGAAAAAAGAAATGTTGCCCAGGAGATACCAGCATGGGAACCAAATACATGTATTCAATGTGGAAAATGTGTCATGGTATGTCCCCATGCCGCTATTAGAGCTAAGGTTTACGATCCGAAACTCTTATCTACTGCTCCCGATACATTTAAATCAACAGAAGCAAAGAATTCCCAATTTAAAGGCATGAAATATACTTTACAAATTGCTCCTGAGGATTGTACTGGTTGCGGGGTTTGTGTTGAGAATTGTCCGGCAAAAGATAAGACAAATCCGGAAGTAAAAGCAATAAATATGGTTTTCCAACCTTCAATCAGAAAACAAGAAGTGAAAAATTGGAACTTTTTCCTTGACATTCCTGAAGTCGATCGAAAAGAATTAAAACTTAATGCTGTGAGAAATGTTCAATATTTACAACCACTATTTGAATTTTCGGGATCTTGTGCGGGATGTGGAGAAACTCCATATGTAAAACTATTGAGTCAATTATTTGGAGATAGGGCAGTTATAGCAAATGCAACAGGATGTTCTTCGATTTA
>JAYEGH010000261.1:0-7956 GCA_034659055.1 Candidatus Caldatribacteriota bacterium | reverse complement strand
ACGGGGATTGTTAAGGCTTGAATACTGGATGGTTCTTCAAAACCTTTCTTATAAACAGCATCCAGGACCCTTTGCGAAAGACCAAGATGTTCAAATTTGATTTTATCTTTCATATTTTCATTCTCCTTAAATTAATAAAACATTTTATTCATTTTTTAATATTATAATTATAACCCAAAAAGCACAGAATTATAAGGGGTCTTAAAACATCACAGAATTATAAGGGGTCAGTTTTTTAAATATCACATTTCTCCAAAAAAAAGTAAAAGGAGCATGGTGTTTTAATTCTTGAAGAATATTTTTAATCATTTATTTAACCTTTAGTGCTTCCTGCTGTCAATCCCTTGATTAAAAACTTTTGAAATAGCAATGCCAATACAATAGGAGGAAGGGAAGCAATAAATCCGGATGCAGCTATCTGGTCAAAGGCATGAATATATTGACTTCCCAAAGAAGTTATAAATACCGGTACAGTAATAGAATTCGTCGTTTTGGTAAAAACCAAAGCTAAAACAAATTCGTCCCAGGCCAGAAGAAAAGTAAAAATACCGGTAGCCACCAAACCGGGAGCGGAAAGCGGAAGAATAATCTTCGTGAGTGCTTGAATCCTGGTGCAGCCGTCGATTCTGGCCGCTTCTTCCAGTTCATGGGGAATTGTTAGAAAAAATCCTCTCATAATCCAGATGACAAATCCCAAGATAAAAGTTACATAAAGAATAATCAGGTTTATCTTGGTATCATAGAAATGGAAACTACTATTAATATTTATAAAAAAATAATCGAAAGTTCGAATGATTACAAAAAATGGAATCACTAAAGCTACGGTAGGTATCATACGTATGGAAATTAAAGACATAACGATATTATTTTTAAACGGAAATGCTAATCGTGCTAAAGCATAAGCCGCCAATGTACCAAAAATTAAACATATAATCGTAACACTTCCGGAAATAATAAGACTATTGCGAAAAGCATACATGAACCTCTGGCCAATATGACTTTTTATATCAAACATGACTTGAAAATTTTTAAAAGTAGGATTTTCAGGAAACCAGTTGGTCGCCCTATCTGAGAGCAATTCCTTATGTGGAAAAAGACCGGATAAGAATAGCCAGGTAAAAGGGGCAAGTGTCCAAATGACAATGAAGGTAACTAACAGATAGAGAATGATTCTAGAAATAGATTTTCTAATCTTAACTTTTCTCATTTTCATTTAATATGTCTCCTCCGAATAAAGAAGTTTTACATAAATAAGAGCAATTCCCAGAATAAACAATCCGACTAAAAACGAAAGGGCTGAACCTCTGCCAAAATGTAAAAATTTCATTCCGGTTTCGAAAGTATACACTCCTACTACCCGAATTGAATACTGCATCAAAATATAAATAATATCAAAAACCCTGAATAACTCCATGGTTCTTAAAACCAGAACTACCAGCAATACCGGACGAAGGAGAGGAAAAGTTATACTCCAGAATTGTTTCCAGGCATTTGCCCCATCAATACCGGCGGCTTCATAATAATCTTCCGGTATGGTTTGCAGAGCAGCCAGGACTAATAATGTTACCAGGGGTGTCACCTTCCAAGTATCTGCAAGGATAATCATATTAAGGGCGGTACTTGCTCCCAACCATTCCATGATTTGACCAATAATTGGTACATTTTGTAAAGGCACATCAAAACCCAACCAGACCTTATCATAATCAACGGGAAAGATATGTAGTACTTTCATTAAACCGTTAAGGGCTCCAAAGCTTGAGCCGGCGTATATCCATTCCCACATACGGGCATTAACTACAGTAGGTAAAGCCCAGGGAAGCAGTATAATAGATCTAACCAAACCTCTACCAATAAAACTTTTATTTAGAACCAAGGCAAACCCGATGCCAAGAATTAGTTCTAATATTAATGAGACTATTGTAAAATAAGCGGTAATTCTAACCGAACTCCAGAATAAAGGGTCTTTAAAAAAATAATAAATATAATTGCTAATACCAATAAATTTAGTGGAGATACCACCGATTATCGGCTCTGCTTTAAAAAAACTCAGGTAAAGTGCAAAGACGAGAGGTCCGATAACCACACACAGAATAATTAAAATACTGGGGCTCAGCAGTACCCAGGCTAATTGTTTGGAGCTAATCTCTTGTCTTTTTATGTTCATAAATGAATCCTTAAATTTAAAAGAAGAGGAGAAAGTTTTAATATCCTTCCCCCTCTTTGAATTTTAATATATTCTACAATCCTATTACAGCTTCAATTTCTGTTCTTGCTTTATCTAATGCTTCTTTGGGTTGCATTTTACCTTCCAGAGCTGAATGGATATATCTCTGTAAGATAGAAGAAACTTCCGGATAAGGGGGAACTTTGGGTCGGTGATGTACACTGGCAATTTCTTCTGCCTTTACATTAATAACCGGATCCATGGTTTTAGCATAAGCACTGGTCTGGACTGAAGTCCATACCGGCATCTCAGTTAGATAAGCTCTTTGAACTATAGGACTGGTAATAAATCTGACATACTTCCAGGCTGCATCCTTATTCTTGGAATTTGCTAATATTGCTGCACCTTGAAATCCGCTGACAGAAGCAGTGTCATAAGGATATTTACCCAATACATCTTTTGCTACGGGAAGCAATCCCATCTTCCCGGCTCCCACTACTTTGGAAACAGACGGATCATTCATAGCACCATATTGGAATGTCCAGTTAGAAGTAAAGGCTGCTTTTCCGGCAATGAAATCATCTTTAGCTGCCGGTTCATCATTGGTCAGAGATTTTGGACTGGCTAATCCTTTATCCAAAAGGCTTACCATAAATTCTAATGCTTTTAGACCGGGACCCGTATTAAATATAGGTTTACCATCTTTATCAAAGGTGTCTCCACCAAAAGCTCCGGTTAACCAAACATATTCACAGGTTAAGCCCTCTTTCTGATTCCAGGAATCGGTCCAGGGGAATTTGCAGATTCCCTTAGCCTTAATTGCCTCCATCTGTTCAACCATTTCTTCCAATGTCTTGGGAGGACCGTCAAAGCCCGCTTTTTTGATCATATCCAGGTTGTAGAAGAAAAGCTGGAAATTAGCCAGGAAAGGCATTGCCCAGGTCTTGCCATCAAAGACAAATGCGTCCATAATTGCCGGAGCAATATCTTCTTTTACTGCCGGACTCATGTAGTCATCAATATCAACACAGAAACCTTTAGAAGCAAATTCTGCTGTCCAGATAAGGTCTAAAGAAAATACATCATAAGTAGGTATGGGGGCTACTGCTGAGGCTACGACTTTCTCATGCTGCTCATCGTATTTAACAAATTCCAGGTTAACTTTTATTCCACTGAGTTCTTCAAAAAGGTCGGCCATATCTCTAATTTCATTGGGTTGATAGGCAGCCTGCGCCATATAGATAACGTTTATCTCCTCTGCTGCCAGAGCGGTAAATGCTGTGCTTATCAATAAAACACCAATTAAAAACAGTACTAAAATAATTTTTCTCATTTCTATTTTACCTCCAAATTTTTTCGACTTCAGTTTAATCTTCTAAACAGATTACTATCTGTCTTTGATCATTTACCACCCCCTTGATTTGTGTCGAAGGCTTTATGAAAGTAACTTATTTAGTTTTGAAAAATTTACAAATTATTGGTTTGTTTTTATCGCTCTTGCCATATTATACATAATTCAACATTTACTTCTATAATCCCTCTTTTTTTTAAAAAATATTATCTATTTTTTAGATTAATTTTATTACATCACTAACTATCTAATATGTAAAAGGATTTAGGAAGAATATTTTAAGATGTCAGAGTCTTTATAAAAGGAGAAAAATATTAAGTATGAGAATTCAGTTTAGATATTTTGCAAGATAAAAGTTGAAAGCTTTAATCAGTCATATAAATGACAGGCTACAAAGTGGTTATCTTCTATTTCTTTCAGTGGTGGTGAAACATTTTCGCAAATATCTCCAATCTTTTTTATGCACCTGGTATGAAATCGGCAGCCCTGAGGAGGATTTACCGGGCTCGGTATCTCTCCTTTGAGAATAATTTTCTTACTCCTCATTTTAGCATCAAGTCTGGGAATGACTGAAAACAATGCTCTGGTATAAGGGTGCAGGGGATTTTTAAAGATTCTCTGTGTGTCCCCGTATTCCATGATTTTACCCAAATACATAATAGCGATTTTTTCAGTGATAATCCGAGTTAAAAATAAGTCGTGGGTAATAAATATATAGGTAAGGTTTAATTCTTCTCTTAATTTTTTTAATAAATTTAATATTTCAGCTTGAACTGAAACATCCAAAGAAGAAGTAGGTTCATCTAATACTACAAATTCCGGATTTAGAATCAATGCCCGGGCAATAGCTATTCTTTGTCTCTGTCCTCCGGAAAGTTCATGAGGATAACGGTAAAGGTGTTCTTTCCCCATACCTACCAAATTTAGAAAATTTTCTATTTTTTCAATCATTTCCCCTTTATTTTTAACCATATGATGAGTCCTTAATCCACTACCTATGATATCCTTTATCTTTTTTCTTGGATGTAAAGAGGAATAAGGATCCTGAAAAACGATTTGCATTTTTTTTCGTAGATTTTTATCTATCTTTTTAATTTTATCTATCTCTTCTCCATGATAAAAAATGGAACCGGAAGTAGGTTCAATCAAACGAAGTATTACTCTTCCCAAAGTGGTTTTTCCTGAACCTGATTCACCCACTAATCCAAAAATATCTCTTTTGTTAACCGAAAGAGAAACACCATCGACTGCCTTTACATATTTTTGTTTTTTCCAGGGAAAGTATTTTTTTATTTCTTTAAGCTTAATCAATTCTTCCATCTTTTTCTCCATATATTACCAAACATATCTTTTTTAGGCTTTTCCTTGTTTTTCATATAAAAAACAAGCTACAAAATGATTTTTCTCTATTTCCCGCATTTGCGGTTTCCCTTTTTTACAAATAGGTTTTACACAACTACAACGGGGATGAAATCTGCATCCTGAAGGAGGTTCCACTAAATCAGGAACACTTCCCTTTATCTCTATCAATTCCCTGCTTCGCTCAGAAGGAATGGCGTTTATTAGTCCTTTGGTATAAGGATGTTTTGGATTATTGATTATTTGATTTACCTCTCCTGTTTCTACCATATCTCCTGCATACATTACACCTACACGGTCACAGGATTCAGCAACGACTGAAAGGTCGTGAGTAATAAGTAGAATTGTTGTTTTATGTTTGGCAACTAATTCTTTCAGCAAACTTAATACCTGAGCTTGAATGGAAACATCTAAAGCAGTAGTCGGTTCATCAGCAATAAGTAAAGAAGGTTTGGTGGATAACATCATGGCAATCATCACTCTTTGTGCCATCCCCCCGGATAGCTGATGAGGATACTGACGGGCAATTTTTTCGGGTTCAGGAATATTAACGTCTTTTAATAATTCAATAGTTCTCTTTTTTGCTTCATCTTCAGTTATATTTTTATTTGCAATAAGCGCTTCGGAGATCTGGTCTCCGTTATTGACTACCGGATTCAATGCAGCATTTGGATATTGCATTATCATGGTTATATCTTTACCACGAACATTTTTTCTAATTTCTTCCTTGTCCATTTTTAACAGATCTTTTCCTTGAAAAATGATTTCTCCCTTTTCAATCTTTCCGGGATTCTTTACTAAATTAAGAACAGCAGAAGCGGTTACACTCTTTCCACAACCGGTTTCTCCAACCAGACCAAAAAATTCGCCTTTATTGATTTTCAGATTAACTCCATTTAAGGCTTTGACAACTCCCCGGTAAGTATAAAAATTAACCTCTAAATTTTTTATTTCCAATAATAATTCTTGAACCATTATTTTTTCCCTCTTCTAAGATGGGGGTCAGATATATCTCTTATTCCATCCCCCAGCAAATTAAAACCAAAAACCGTTAATAATATGGCAAAACCCGGAAAAGTAGGAATCCACCATTGATTGATTAAAAAATTCCTCCCTGAACTTATCATTAATCCCCAATCCGGAGTGGGCGGTTGAGCTCCCAATCCCAGAAAACTCATTCCTGCAGCAATACGGATTATATTCCCCATATCCAAAGTAGCCCGAACAATCAGGGTAGAAAAACAAAGGGGCAAAATATTAGAAATCAATATTTTAAGATTGGAAGTTCCCAAAGCTCTTTCCGCTTCAATAAAAGTTCTTTCTTTAATGCTTAAAGTTTCCCCCCTGGCCAATCTGGCATAAATCGGCCACATGGTCAGGGCGATAGCTATCATTGTATTTCTTAGATTCGGTCCTAACGCAGCTCCAATGGCCATAGCAAGGATAAGGCGCGGAAATGCCATGAATATATCTGCAATTCTCATGATAATTTCATCAATCCATCCTCCGAAATAACCGGCTATAAGACCCAACAATATGCCCAGGGGCAGATCTATAGCTAAAACAATCAGCATTATCTTAAGAGCTACACCTGCTCCATAGATTATTCGTGAAAGAATATCTCTGCCCAATTCATCTGTTCCCAATAAATGGTCTTTTGAGGGAGGGGCTAATCTTTTATCCAAATGCATGGTTACAGGGTCATGAGGAGCAATGTAGGGAGCAAATATTGCTACAATAACTAAAATCAAAATTAGAGTTAAACCAATCATGGTCAATGGACTCTTTTTAATTAAATAAAGGGTCTCTTTGATATCAGAGATTTCCGAAGAGTGCCTATTTTTTAAAGAAGTTATCCAGTTTTGTGAAATATCCTTATTCAAGCTGCTTGCTCCTCCTCCTTAATATTTAATCCTGGGATCCAGGAATGCATAAAGTAAATCAACTATTAAATTGCTTAAAGCATAACAAATTGCAATCAAAGTAACTGAACCTATTACTGAATTTAAATCAAGTGATAAAAAAGAATTTACGGCATATCTTCCCAGTCCGGGATATCCAAAGACTGTTTCAGTTAAAACCGATCCTTCCAAAAGATATCCGAAAGATATTCCTATCATGGTTACTACCGGAATTAAGGCATTTTTAAAGGCATGTCTGAAGATTACTATTTTTTCTTTTAACCCCTTTACCCGGGCAGTTCTTATATATTCCTCATTAAGCACTTCAAGCATCGATGAACGGGTAACTCTGCATATATAAGCTGTTTGAATCCATCCCAACACCAATCCCGGTCCTATCAGATGATAAAGGGCATCCCAGAAAGTTCTAAATTCCCCGGCAATCAGGCTATCCAATAAATAGAATCCACTTATTATAGGTGGAGAAGAAAGGCTGGGAGACAATCTCCCCCCTGCGGGAATTAGACCTAAATGATAATATAAAATTAAAATAAATAAGAGACCAAGCCAAAAGGCCGGCATGGATATTCCTACTAGAGAAAATACTCTGCTTATATTATCAGGTAACTGATTTCTTTTGACTGCGGAAATTATACCAATGATAATGCCAAAAATAATTGCAATAGACAAGGAAAAAAGGGCTAATTCCATAGTAGCGGGAAAATATATCCGCATATCATGCGAAACAGGTCTTTGAGTTCTTAATGACATTCCGAAATCCCAATGTACTATTCCTTTAAGATAACGAATATATTGTTGACCCACAGGCAAATCTAAACCCAGCTCTTTTTCCATTTTTTCCACTAATTCTTGAGGAGCATTTTCACCTATAATTGCACCTACCGGATCGGCGGGGATAACGTGGGAAAGAAAAAAAGTAACTGTTACTACTCCAAATATGACGATTACGAATAACATTAATCTTTTTATTAAATATTTTAGCATCTATAATCTATAATTCCGTTCTTAACTTTTTTACCTTTAAGGTAAGATAAAAAAAATAAAATCCATTTTTGCGGTTTTTTGTTTTATCAATAATTTAGCTATACCACATATACCTTTAACCTTTTCAATATATGCGGTATAGCATGTTAATTGTCTATAACCCACAATATTTATTT
>JAYEGH010000260.1:3762-7965 GCA_034659055.1 Candidatus Caldatribacteriota bacterium | reverse complement strand
AATTAATTTATTTGAGAATATCTCAAATTAGTGTTATAGTTCTAATATAAAATATCAATCAAAGGAGGAGCTCATTTATGTCAGATTATTATAATGAAGATAAAGATAAAATTACTGATTTTGTTGAAAAAATACCAAAATTAAAATTTAACAAAAAAATGATTAGCGGTATTTTTATATTAGTTGTTATTCTTTATCTTGCCAGTGGAATTTTCGTAGTCGCCCCTGATGAACAAGGAGTGATTAGAAGATTTGGAAAATTTGTTCGGCTGGAAAGCCCCGGACTAAACTATCATTTTCCCTATCCCATTGAAACCGTTCTTACTCCGGCAGTTACTCAGGTAAAAAGAGTGGAAATAGGATTTCGCACTATTTCTTCATCCAGTCAAAGCGCTCGCTATCGGGAATATCCAAGCGAAGCTTTAATGTTAACCGGTGATGAAAATATTGTAAGCGCAGAGTCAATTGTGCAATATAAAATAAAAAATCCGGTCAATTACCTATTTAATATCATTTTACCCGAACAAACCGTAAAAAACGCTACTGAAGCTGCTTTAAGGCAGGTTATAGGTGAAAGGAATATTGACCAAGCCTTAACTGTAGGGAAATATGAAATTCAAGAAGCTACTAAGGTCCTATTACAAAAGCTTTTAGATGACTATAAATCAGGTATCTTAGTTGTGGCAGTTCAGCTGCAGGATGTAAACCCGCCTAAAGAGGTACAAGCAGCTTTTAAAGATGTAGCCAGTGCTAAAGAAGATAAGAGTATGTATATTAATCAGGCTCAAGGGTATAAAAATGACGTAATTCCTAAAGCTCGTGGAGAAGCAGTTAAAATGATCAAAGAAGCAGAAGCTTATAAAATTGAGAGAATAAAAAAAGCTGAAGGTGAAGTTGCTAAATTCAACAAGATTTTAAAGGAATATAAAAATGCAGAATATGTTACACAGGCCCGAATATATCTTGAAACCATGGAAGAGATACTGCCTAATATGAATAAAATAGTAGTTGATTTAGAAGAAAATCAATCATTGGTAAATTTATTACCATTGGGTGATGCTAATATTTTCAATACTCCTTCCGGGGAGGTGACTAAATAATGAAAAAAGGAACAATACTAATAATAATTATAATAGCAATTTTGTTTATAGGTAACTTAAGTTTGTTTATTGTTGATGAAACAAAACAAGCTGTTATATTACAATTTGGTAAACCTATAAGGACAATTAAAGATCCTGGTTTAAATTGGAAAATTCCCTTTATCCAAAATATAGTATATTTTGAAGACAGACTCTTGATCTATGATGCAGCTCCGACCGAAATTATTACTAAAGATAAGAAGACTCTAATTGTGGACAATTATGCCCGTTGGAAAATAGAAGATCCGCTAAAATTCTTACAAACAGTACGTAATTTAAATGGTGCCCAGGCAAGATTAGATGACATTATATACTCTGAATTGAGAGTAGATTTAGGCTCGGTTGATATGAGCGAAATAGTTTCTGAAAAACGAGGACATATTATGGAAAGAGTAACTGAAATCAGTAACGGAAAATCTGCTAGTTACGGTATAAAAATTATAGATGTAAGAATTAAGCGAGTTGATCTGCCTCCGGAAAATGAAAAAAATATCTTTAATAGAATGAGAGCAGAGAGAGAACGAATTGCTAAACAATATAGAGCTGAAGGTAATGAAGAGTCAGCAAAGATAATGGCTGATACTGAAAAGGAAAAGACCATTATTTTAGCAGAAGCCTATAAAACCGCCCAAACCTTAAAGGGTGAAGGTGACGCTGTGGCAGTAAAAATTTATGCTGATAGCTTTAATCAAAATCCGGAATTCTATAAATTCCTCCGGACTTTAGATGCATATAAAGTTACCTTTAAAGACAAGACTACTGTTTTGCTATCTACTGATTCTGACTTTTTGAAATATTTGAGTAAATCAAAAAGCAGTGAATAGTTGTTAGAGTAAGGGCAGCCTTAAAGCTAAAAACGAAAAGCTAAAAACCATAATTCAAAATTAAAAACTTTTTTCGTATGGTGCTTGATGTAGGGGCAGACACAAGGTCTGCCCCTACATATTATACATTATTAATTTCTTCACGAAATAAGAGATACTATCTTATTTCGGCTCCTGAATTCTGGTTTCCTCTTCCCTTGCTATACACTATTTACTAAACAATTATTCCGTCTTTCTTATTATTGCTAAATTTTAAACCAATTAACTGATTCGCCAATTGACCGATTGACTACCGGTTTCTTTCCTTTATTCTGGCTCCTGACTCCTGAATTCTGGCTTCTTTTTTTCTTACTATACACTAAACGCTGTAGGTTATACAAAATTTATATCAATATTCTAACTCAGGATTTACTTGATTTTCCGGTTCCTCCCCATAATAAATCTTTGCTATATTATCAAAAACATCTTTTATGTTTTCATCCAGAGCCTTATCTGTATACCCTGCTGTATGTGGACTCATTACAATATTTCCTAATTTATGAAAATTATATCTACTCGGTAAAATTTTTTTATTCTCTTTATCAGGATATTGATACCAAGTATCTATTGCCGCTCCGGCAAGAGAGTGTTCTTTTAAAGATTTATATAAAGCCTCTTCGTCTACCACTGCACCTCGAGAAATATTAATAAGATACTTTCCTTTCATTAACTTTAATTCTTTTTCACCAATCAATCCCCTGGTTTCTTTGGTAAGCGGGACAGATATAACAATAAAATCTGCTTTTTTTATCACCTTTCTCAAATCTTTATTCTCTCCAAGAAATTTCAATTTTTTCTTCTTTTCTAAATCCTTTTCATCTATTTGTCTTTTTGTGGCAAATATTTTCATACCCAAAGCATAACCTATCTTAGCAATTTCCCAACCGATTGCACCTAATCCTATTACCCCTAAATTTCTGCCGTGAAGCTGAAGCGTAGTCTCTTTGGTAGAAAAACCGTGCCATAATCCAGACCTTAAATCGTTATCATTAACAACAATATTTTTTGCCAAAGCTAACAGAAGAGCAAAGATATGTTCCGCAACTGCATGTCTATTAGCATGAATATTGCAAATATATATATCCTGACGATTTTTATATAATTCAAAATCTAATTTGTCTACTCCCGCAAATGGAATCTGAATTAATTTTAATTTTTTGGCTCTTTTAAAATTTTCTTTATTGAATAATTCCCCGATCACCACTTCTGCTTCAGGAATATATTTTTTAATATCTCCTTTGCTCTCTCCCTCGGGAATGATAAATTCCAGATTGAGCTTGGCTTTTTGATTTAAATCAGTGAATGTTTTTATCCAAACTTTCGGCTTTACCATTTTGCTTAAAATTAATATTTTCATCTTTTGTCCATCTTCTGATTTTTTCTTTTTTTCTTTTAAGCCTCTAGCCACATCTCCTTCTTTATCAGATTTCTCTTTTAACACGGCTTCTTTTGCTAATCCATCCGCTATTTTATTATTATCTCTGCTATCCCATAAAAATAATATCTTACCGGGTATTTTTTGACTTACTTCTTTAACCTGTTTAAAAAGAGGAATTATATTTTTATTTTTTACTTTATATTTACCGTTTATCTGTTTAATCACTAATTGACTGTCACAATATACTTCAATTTTTTCTGCTTTTGTTTCCTTTAATTCTTCCAGTCCCCGCAATAGAGCTTTATATTCAGCAATATTATTAGTTCCGTAACCAGGAGCTTCACTTATTTTTTTAATTATTTCATTATCCTTATAGATTACTATTCCGATACCCATATTGCCCGGGTTAGGATAACATGAACCATCTACTCTCATTAATATTTTAGACATATTTATCTTTTTCCTTCTCAAAATTGTTTTTTAAAATATCCTTAATAAGGGAAATCACTTCCTCAGGTCTCTTTTTGTAGATTAATTGTTCTACTTCTACATATTCCTTAAATACTGAACCTAAATCAAAATTCAAAGAAATTACTTTCTTCCCAATATTCAGAGCTAAGGCAATTTCTGATATTGTGCCTGTCCTTCCGGGAAGAGCCACTACAACTTCACTGCTAAGAACATTAATATAATTTCGAGCAAAACCTATCCCGGTCACTATTGGAATATCAATATATTCTGAAGCCCATTTCGGGCTATCACCTGGTAAAATGCCAATGGTCAATCCACCATTTTCTTTTGCCCCTCTGGCTGAAGCTTCCAT
>JAYEGH010000260.1:0-3662 GCA_034659055.1 Candidatus Caldatribacteriota bacterium | reverse complement strand
AATTATATGTTCCGAATCGAAGGATTTAGCAAAGAGGCAAGAGAGGCATTCGAAGGATTGGCAAATGAATACCCTGACCTGGCAGGAATCCTTTATAAATTTAAAGTAAATAAAGAGCTGGATGAAATGAATTTTGTTTCAGATTCGTTGTCAAACGTAGCAGAAAATATAAATCAGGAAATAGATAAAAGAGGAGATTCTCTTTGCGCAGTAATTAAAGGTGCGTCCGGTTTATGGGATGTATCTTTATCGAAATTTATTTTAGACATGATGGCCAGAAGCGTTTATTTAGCACAGATACCTGATTTTAAGCAAAAAGGGTTTTTAGGATCAAATAAATCCGGGCAAACTGTTATTGCCAAAGATAAAAACGGTATTCCTTTGATGGCTCAAGAAGAGATTGAAAAATTATTCAAATTAGTAAAGAATGGTGAATTGGAACCTGTTAGATTAAAAGAAGGATTGGATAAATGGGGATTATTTTCACAATATCAAGATAGATTTTTTCGCCTTTTTAGGAAAAAATAATAAGATGTTAAACTAAATTCCTATTTTATAATTTTATCCTTTCTTTTATAGCTTTGAATACAAAATCCGGTTTAGCTCTCCCCTTTGTATGACGCATTACTTGTCCTACTAAAAAATTCAAAGCCTTCTCTTTTCCTTCATTAAAATCCTGTATCGATTTGGGATTTTCTTTTATCACTTTATCTATAACCTCAATTAATTTATCTTCATCGGTTATCTGGCTGATTCCGCTTTCCTTTATAATTCGGGAAGCATTCTTTCCGGTCTTAAACATCTTTTCAAATACTTCTTTAGCCATTTTACCGCTAATTACCCCTTTATCGATTAACTTCAGCATTTCTACTAAATTTTCCGGGGAAATAGGGGAATCTTCTATTCCAATTTTTTCCTCATTTAGCAATCGCATTAACTCACCCATTATCCAATTGCTTAATGTTTTTCTATTTCTGTAAATTGATGCAGTCTTATCATAATAATCACCCATGGCTTTACTGGAAGTTAATACATCTGCATCATATTCAGAAAGCTTATAAACACTGATAAAACGTTCTTTTCTTGCTTCCGGCATTTCCGGAAGATTATTCTTTATCTCATCAATCATTTTTGCATCAATCTTTAGAGGAAGAAGATCCGGTTCAGGAAAATAACGGTAATCGTGGGCTTCTTCCTTGCTCCGCATGGAAATTGTAATATTTTTTGAGTCATCCCAATGCCTGGTCTCCTGTGCTATTCTCTCACCTTCTCTTAATAATTTTTTTTGTCTATTCACCTCAAATTCCAATGCCTTTTTCACCGCTCTAAATGAATTCATATTCTTTATTTCGGTCTTGGTGCCTAATTCTTTGCTCTTGCTATCTTTTATTGAAATATTGGCATCACATCGCATGGAACCCTCTTCCATATTTCCATCACATACTCTCAGGTGTTGAACTATGCTTCTTAACTTCATTAAAAATATTCGAGTTTCTTCCGGAGAACGAAAATCAGGTTCGGTAACAATTTCAGCCAATGGAATTCCGCATCGATTATAATCTACTAGAGAATAAGATGAGGCAGCAATATCCTCTTCGTGAACTAATTTACCTGCATCTTCTTCTATATGCACCCGGGTAATGCCAATTCTACGTTTCCCTTTATTATCGGGAAGATTTATATCTAAATAACCTGCTACATTTAGAGGAACATCAAATTGAGAAATCTGATAAGCCTTGGGTAAATCAGGATAAAAATAATTTTTACGATGAAATCTGCTTATCTGATTAACTTTACAATTTAAAGCTAATCCAGTTCTTATAGCAAACTCTAATGCTTTTTTATTAAGAACCGGAAGGGAACCGGGTAAACCCAAGCATACCGGACAGGTATTGGTATTAGGTTCTTTGCCGATATAATCGGTACTGCAATGACAAAACATTTTTGCTTTTGTCATTAATTGAATATGAATTTCCAAGCCAATTACTACTTCTTCTTTCATTCTACTTCCTCCCTGTTATCTATAAAATTTATCTCTGGTTTTTTCTTTTCTACAGTACTATTTTTTTCAAAATTATATGCAGCCCGAAGTATAGTTTCTTCATCAAAAGGTTTTCCGATAATTTGCAATCCTATAGGTAGGTTATTTTTACTATATCCGCAATTAAGCGAAATTGCCGGCATCCCTGCCAGGTTAATAGGAAGGGTATATATATCAGATAAGTACATGGTTAAAGGATCATTGACTTTTTCATTTATTTTAAAAGCAGTCGTAGGGGAAGTAGGTGTAACCAACAAGTCATATTTTTTAAAGGCTTTATCAAAATCCCGCTTAAGTAGAGTACGAACCTTTTGGGCTTTTAAATAATAATCATCATAATATCCTGAACTTAGGGCATAAGTTCCCAGCATAATCCTCCTCTTTACCTCATTTCCAAAACCCTCGTTCCTGGTATTTTTATACATGGAAGATAAATTATCAAAGTTGTTTGTTTTATGCCCATATTGCACTCCATCATAACGAGCCAAATTAGAACTTGCTTCAGCAGTGGAAATTAGATAATATGTTGGTAAAGCATATTCTGTATGGGGCAAAGAAATTTCCTCTATTTTCGCTCCTAATTTTTCAAATAATTTTATGGCATTTTCAATTGCAGATTTAACCTCCGGATCAAGACCTTCTATAAAATATTCTTTAGGAATTCCTATTTTTAAATCTCTTACCCCTTCCCGACAGGATTTTAGATAATCAGGGACTTCTATGTTTGCTGATGTAGAATCTTTACAATCCCTTCCGCTAATAATGTTCATTGCTAAAGCGCTATCTTCTACATCTTTAGTAAGAGTTCCTATCTGGTCAAAAGAGGAAGCAAAGGCAATCAGACCATATCTTGATACCCTTCCATAAGTTGGTTTTAATCCGACTATTCCGCAAAAAGATGCCGGTTGTCGTATGGAACCACCGGTATCTGTCCCCAAAGCAATGTGAGTTTCATCAGCTGATACAGCAGCAGCTGAACCCCCACTTGAACCTCCTGGTACTCTCTCTAAATCCCATGGATTATGGGTAGAGAAAAAGGAAGAGTTTTCAGTAGAAGAACCCATGGCAAATTCATCCATATTAGATTTTCCAATTATCATTACTCCAGCTTTTTCCAATTTATCAATAACTGTACTATTATAGGGAGGGATAAAACCTTTTAATATTTTTGAACCACAGGTGGTTTCCATTCCCTTTATTGCTAATATGTCCTTTACAGTCAAGGTTACTCCCGCTAAAGGAGGAATCTCTTTTCCATTTTTTATTTTTTCATCTATCTTTTTAGCTTGTCGAAATGCATCCTCTCGATTAAGAAATAAAAAAGCTTTAATTTTATTATCTATTCTATCTATCTGCTTGAAAACATCTTCAATTATTTCATAAGCAGATACCTTTTTTTCTTTTACTAAATTTATAATTTCATGTGCAGTTAATAGGTTAAAATTCAATTGTTTCTCCCCCTCTAATTAGTCGTTAGTGAATAGTGTAATAGTAGTTAGTATAAATACAAGTTTTCAGTGTACAACTAATAATTTAATATTTTTTTATGATATGAACTGTTTTGGTCAGATTTATCCCACCCTAATTATTCTTACAACTTTCGCATACTGGTTTCCGTGGG
>JAYEGH010000259.1:0-29676 GCA_034659055.1 Candidatus Caldatribacteriota bacterium | reverse complement strand
ATTTAAAAAAACTACAAAGAAAAGAAAACACTACTCAGGTTGAATCAATTATAAAACTACTTGATGACCCTCGTAAAACCCTGATTACCATTCTAATAGGCAATATGTTTGTTAATATTGCTGCTTCCTCATTAGCTACATATGTTGCAATTAAAATGTTTGGAAATATCGGTATAGGAATAGCAAGTGGTGTAATGATTTTATTAATACTAATATTCGGTGAAGTTGTACCTAAATCATTAGCCATTTCTAATGCTGAGAAGATTTCCAAAAATGTTGCCAAACCGATAGAAATTATTTCATATTTTTTATTTCCTTTTATTAAATTTTTTAAGATTTTAATTGATACAATATATTTTTTTCCGGGAATAAATAAAAGTAAAAGAAAAAGGGAAATAACCGAAGAAGACCTGATAAGCCTGATAAATGTTGGAGGAGATGAAGGAGTGATAGAAAAAGAAGAGAAGGAGATGATAAAAAATATATTTGAATTTGGGGATACAACTGTGAAAGAGGTAATGATTCCCCGGGTAGACATGTTTTGTGAGACATCTGATACTAAATTAAAATCCATAACAAAGACAATAAAGAAATCAGGGCATTCAAGAATCCCCATATATGAAGGGACAATAGATAATATTATAGGGATATTATACGTAAAAGACCTTTTGGCAATTTACAGCAAATTATTCAAAAAAGAAGAGGAATTTGACATAAAAAAAATAATAAGAAAGGTTTATTTTGTACCGGAAAATAAAAAGATTGATGAACTATTAAACATTTTTCAAAGAGATAAAATTCAAATTGCAATAGCACTTGACGAATATAGTGGAACAGCAGGACTGGTTACATTGGAAGATGTAGTGGAGGAAATCGTTGGAGAGATAATTGATGAATATGATAAGGAAATAAAGCTAGTTGAAAGAATCAATAAAAATACTATAATTGTTGACGGCATAATAAGTGTTGATGAAATTAATGAGATATTAAATATAAAAATTCCTGAAGAAGATTTTGAAACATTGGGTGGTTTTATTTACGACTTAATAGGTAGAGTGCCTAAAGAAAAAGAAAAAATAGAATATAATAATATTGAAATGCAAATCGAACGTATAATAAAAAATAGGATTAAGAGGGTAAAAATAGTTAAAAATATTTCAGAAGCCCATAAAGAGGCTATTAATTAATTATTTTTTGGAGGTATTATAATTTTAACAGAAGCCTGGATTATTACAAGTTCATTTATATTAGTCATTTGCTTATTTACAGCAGCCTTTTTCTCAGGTGTAGAAACGGCAGTTATATCTTCCAATAAATTGTGGCTAAAACAACTGGCAAAAAAGGGGAATAAGAAGGCAAAAATAATATCAAATATTATAGAAAAACCCGATAAATTTTTAAGGGTAGTATTAACCGGCACAAATATTGCAATAGTTGTAGTATCTGCTGTTTCCTCTTCTCTGGCAATCTATTTTTGGGGGGAGAGGGGTGTTTCTATTTCAGTCCTATTGACTACTTTGGTAGTTTTGGTTTTTAGTGAGATAATCCCTAAAATTATTGGTCAAAATAATGCTGATAATATTTCTCTCAATTCTGCTTATTCTATAAAAATTGCTTCAGCAATTTTTCTTCCTATAGAAACTATTTTAAGTTGGATATCCAATTTTATTATTAGAATATTCACAGGCAAGGGATATATACCCTTAAAAGTATTTTACACTAAAAAAGATTTAAAGATATTTTTCGAAGTTGGCGAGAAAGAGGGAGCAATAGAAAAAAACGAAAGAAGCATGATTCATAAGATATTAAACTTAGATGACGTTTATGTAAAAGATGTAATGAAACCAAAAAAAGATGTGATAGCGATTGAAGAGAGATCTTTAGTAGAAGATGCGGTAAATTTAATGAATAGTGAAGGCCTTTCCAGAATACCTGTTTACAAAGATAATTTTGAGAATGTTATTGGATTCATTCATGCCAAGGATTTTCTTATAAGCAGTCTAAATAAAAAGTTAGATGTAAAAGTAAATTCATTGGGATTGATTCATAAACCATATTTTGTATCAGAAACAAAAAGAGTAATAGACCTTCTAAGTAATTTCCAAAAGCGGAGAGTTCATATTGCGGTAGTTTTAGACCATAGTAAGAAAATTAGCGGGGTAGTCACCATAGAAGACCTTTTAGAGGAAATATTTGGAGAAATAGAGGATGAGTTCGATAAAGGCGAATAACTTTAATCATTGAACCCGTTAACATATTATATAATTTTAGGAAAACAAAGTGACTATTTAAAATAAAATATTTATTTATAATATTTTTTTTGATACAAAAAGGTAAAACGATTTTATAATTTATATGAGTAATTGTTATATATTAAAAAGCATAAATATATAGAAAAGAGGAAATTATGTATATTATGTATATAGAGAATATTTATATCAAAAGGTATGTTAAGTTAGCGTTTATACTATTTATTGCTTTTATTTGTTTTAACATATGTGTTGTAGTATATGATGCTGATAGTATCTCAAGACCATTGGCTGTAATGGTAGGAAATTCTACCGAAGAAATAACACATCAAACAGGTTTACAAACTGCAGATGTAATATATGAAATAAACGTAGAGACTCCTTATACAAGGTTAATGGCTATATTTTTAACCGAAGACTCAAATACAATTGGTCCAATTAGAAGCAGTAGATATTATTTTTCCAGATTAGCCGCTGAATGGTCTTCTATTTTCGCTCATTGTGGCGGGCAAATTTTAAAGGATGACAGGATTGTTAATTTAGATCAAATGCGTTACTCTTACCCTTACTGGAGGGATAAAAAAATTGGAGGATGGACAAATCTTTTTGCAAATACAGAAAAAATAAGAGAGAAGAGTAGGAAAACGGGCTTTCAAGATAAAATAAATTTAGAAAATAATTTTTTAAATTTTAGAGCAATTAATCTTTCAGGTGGGAATATATCTAAAATATGTATAAAATATAACCAAAAATATTCAGTTTCTTATGAGTATGATATAAAAAGTAACACTTACTTAAGATATATAAATTCTAAATTATACAAGGATTATAAAACTTTAAAGCCTTTGAATGTTTCGAATATAATTATACAATACGTACAAATTGAAAAAATTCCCGGAGATACAGAAGGAAGAGTAAAGGTTGGGGTAATTGGAGAGGGCATTGCTAAAGCTTTTTATGGAGGAAGGTATTTTTTAGTAAAATGGGTTAAGAAATCTAAGGACCATCCAACTCTATATTACGACAATCAAGGTAATCTTCTAAAATTAAATAAAGGAAAAGTATGGATTGAAATAGTTTCAAAAGATACAAATATCTGGTTTAAATAGATATTAACAGAAACAGTTTTTTGAAAATAAAAAATATTTTAATGTTTCGTTAATATATTTTTTTAGTACATAAAGTGTGGAGCTGCACAATATGAATAGAAGGTGTAAGTTTTATGAAGGAAATTTATAAAAAATTAATCAATAAGGCGAAAAAGGCCAGAGAAAGAGCCTATACTCCATATTCTAAGTTTAAAGTTGGAGCAGCTGTTTTAAGTATTGATGGTAAAATATTTACAGGCTGTAATATTGAGAGCGCATCTTTTGGTTTGGCTATATGTGCGGAAAGAGTTGCTGTTTTTAAGGCCATCTCAGAAGGATCAAGTAAATTTGAAGCAATCGCTGTTATATGTGATACAGATAAAGTTTGTTCCCCTTGTGGTGCTTGTCGACAGGTAATATCAGAATTTGGTGAAGGTACTCTCATGATTATGGCGAATATGAATGGAGATATTGAGATTAAAACAATAAAAGAATTACTCCCAGAGGCATTTGGGAAAAATGATCTTTTGTAGTGGAGATTGGTTGAAAGTATGTTGTATAAAACGGAAGGTATAGTTATAAAAAGCACTGAATATAGAGATGCTGACAAAATCCTTAGCATATACACTAAAAATTACGGTAAGATTACGGCTATCGCCAAAGGAGTACGAAAGACAAAAAGTAAATTCGGAAGCAGTTTAGAATTACTTACTCATTCCATTTTTTTAATCTACAAAGGAAGAAATATTGATATAATAAATCAAACCGAAATATTAGAGTCTTTTTTCCCGATAAGTAAACAATTTATAAAATTTGCTTTCGCGATTAATTGCGCAGAAGTAATTAATAAATTATGTGAAGATAGAGAAACTAATAGGGATTTGTTTTTTTTATTAAAAGAAACTTTACATTTATTAAAAACAGCAAAGGAGCCAAAATTATTATCTTTATCATTTAAATGGAAGGTTTTGAATATAATAGGCTATAGACCATCTTTAGATAGATGTAGCGGTTGTAATAAAAAAATGGAAGATATGGGTGGAATATTTTTTAGGATAGATGAGGGTGTTATTGCATGCAGTGAATGTATAATAAAAGACAAAAGTAATTATGTAAAAGTTTCAGATTATTTTATAAGATTATTAAGAAAAATATTAGTTACCCCTTTATCCGTTATATCAAAGACTGCAATTCACGATAAAAGAATTGAAGAATTGGGAAAAATAACAAATATATATTTAGATTATTATTCAGATAGTATTTTTAAAACAGATGGATTTCTTAAAAAATTAGCGGATTAGATTAATAGTTAGTGAAGAGAAGAGAATTCAGGAGCCAGAAGACAGAAGCCAGAATAAGAAAAAGAATTTAGCAGGTAATTAATTAATTGCCTTATTTTGTATTTTATCTTAATCTTAACTAGTTAACTTAATATAATATATACTCAATATTCAATACTGTTTCTTATATTGCTCATTACTTTTTAATGTATTTAATTCTGACTCCTGTCTCCTAACTCCTGGATTCTTCTTTCTTTCTCTTTTGCTTCTTCACTCAATACTCGACACAGTTTCTTGCCATCATTCATTACTGTATTTTATTTTGACTCCTGATTTCTTTTTTCTCTTCCTTAACTCGATACTATATACTATATACTTGACACTTTCTCTTGTTAGCGTTGACAATTATGGCCGATTTTGGTATATTAACTAATAAATCGAATACCCTCTCGATAAAAATATTTTTGAAATAATATTGAAAAATAATTAGAGAGAGGGAATTTTATTTATTATAAGGACAAGGATATAATATATATGGATTTTCAAAAGATTATTTTTAATTTGCAAAAATATTGGAGCAAACAGGGATGTATTATACAACAACCTTATGATGTAGAAGTAGGTGCAGGAACAATGAACCCGGCTACTTTTTTAAGAGTATTGGGGCAGGAACCATGGAAAGCGGCTTATGTTGAACCATCAAGACGTCCTGCAGATGGAAGATATGGTGAAAACCCAAATAGAGTTCAACAGCATCATCAATTTCAAGTAATATTAAAACCTTCCCCAAAAGATATTCAAGATATATATTATAATAGTTTGGAGGAGTTAGGAATAAATCGAAAAAAACACGATATAAGATTTATTGAAGGAGATTGGGAGGCACCGACTTTAGGAGCATGGGGATTAGGATGGGAAGTCTGGCTTGATGGTTTGGAAATAACACAATTTACTTATTTTCAGCAGGCAGGTGGAATTGAATTAAATCCAATTTCGTCAGAGATAACTTATGGGCTGGAAAGATTAGCCATGGTAATTCAAGAGGTGGATAATGTTTTTGATCTAAAATGGAGCAAAAGTATTACTTATGGGGATATATTTAAACAAGCAGAAATAGAACATTCAAAATATAATTTTGAGAAAGCAGATATATCTATGTTATTTAATATTTTTAATATATATGAAAGTGAAGCAAAAAGGTTAATAGAAAGTAATTTATCTGTCCCCGCATATGATTATATTTTAAAATGTTCTCACACTTTTAACATATTAGATGCCAGAGGAGCTATAAGCGTTTCAGAAAGAACAGGATACATATCAAGAGTAAGAAATTTATCAAAATTATGTGCGGAAGAGTACTTAATAAAAAGGAATGAAATGGGGTTCCCGTTAAATAGTAAAGAATAAATATTACAAAGGAATAATATATAGATGGTTGATGTTATATTAGAAATTGGAACAGAAGAAATACCTGCAAATTACGTAGAAAATGCCTTAAATCAATTAATATCACTGACTAAAAGCAATCTAGATGAATTAAGAATAAAATATAAAGATATTAATGTCTATGGTACACCACGTAGATTAATTTTATCAATATCTAAAATTTCTGAAAAACAGGAAGATATTTTTGATAAAATAAAAGGACCACCCTATAAAATTGCCTGCAATGAAGATGGAATTCTTCAAAAACCTGCTTTAAAATTTGCTCAGGGGCAGGGAGTCGATAAAGATAAATTAATTTTCGAAGAGACTGACAAAGGTAAGTATATTTTTGCCTTAAAATCAAAAAAAGGCAAACATTCTTTTATATTATTAAGCCAATTATTTCCCAAAATAATAAAAAATATAAATTTTACAAAATCCATGCGATGGGGAAACGGGAAATTAAGATTTATCCGTCCTATAAGGTGGATACTTGCTCTATATGGAGATAAAGTAATTGAATTTGATTTAGATGGATTGTCTTCAGGAAACTTTACTTTCGGGCATAGGTTGTTGTCTCCGGGAAAGATTGTTATTTCCTCACCAATTGAATATTTTAAAAAAATCAAGAAAAATTACGTAATAATCGATTCATCGGAAAGAAAAAATATCATCAAAAAAGAGATAAAACAGATAATAAAAGGAATCAAAGGGCAGGAGATAATAAATGAAAAACAATTAAAAGAAATTGTCTACCTGACTGAATACCCTCATGCAATTTTGGGGAAATTTAGAAAAGAATATTTAGAGTTACCGATACATGTATTGACTACAGTAATGGAAAAACATCAAAAATATTTCCCGGTATTCAAGGATGAAGATAATTTATTGAATTCTTTTATTGTTGTAATTAATAATTCTAAAAAGTATAAAGATGATATAATTAAAGGAAACGAATATGTTCTTAGGGCCAGATTGGAAGACGCAAAATTTTTCTACCAGGAAGACCAGAAGATTCCATTAGAAAAAAGAGTAGATAAATTAAAAAATGTTGTTTTTCGGAAAAATATGGGTAGCCTTTTTGATAAAACAAAGAGGTTAGAATTATTGTCTAATTATATTGCTGATTGTTTACATGTTGAACAGAAAGTAAAAAAGGATATTTTAAGAGCTGCTCATTTGTGCAAAGCTGATTTAGTTACTGAAATGGTAAAAGAATTTACAGAGTTACAGGGAATAATGGGGAAAGAATATGCGGTCTTATCTAATGAAAAAAAAGAGGTAGCAGAAGCAATCTTTGAACATTATCTCCCTAGATTTTCGGGAGATATATTACCCGGCACGAAAAGTGGTATAATATTAGGGATAGCTGATAAAGTTGATACTATTATTGGTTGTTTTATAATTGGGCTAACTCCGACTGGATCGCAGGACCCTTATGGACTGAGAAGACAATCACGTGGGAAAATTACAATAATTTTGGAAAATGACATCAAAATTTCAATAAAAGATATTATTAAAAAATCTTTATCATTATATAAAGAAACTTCTTCATTAAAATCAAAAGTCGATGAAAATGAAATTATGTCTCAGTTATTATATTTTTTTAAACAGAGGGTAAAAAATATATTTTTGGAAGGTGGAATTCGTTATGACATAATTGACGCTGTTTTAGCTGTAGAAAGCGAAGGAGATGTAGTTGATATTAAGAATAGAATAAAGTCTATAGAGGAATTTTATAATAAGCCGGTTTTTAGAAAAATACTTGGGTCATCAAACAGAGTTTTAAATTTATCAAAAAAGAGTGAGGAAACCAAGATTGATAAATCACTTTTAAAAGAAGAAGCTGAGATAAATTTATATCATAATTATGAAGATATTTATCAACGAACAAAAGAATATATTTTTAGCAAAGATTACGAAAAGGCATTTAAATTATTGGGAGATTTGTGCGAACCGGTTGATATTTTTTTTGACCAAGTATTGGTAATGCACAAAGATAAAGAAATCAGAAAAAATAGAATTGCACTAATAAAGAAAGTAGGCATATTATTTAATAAGATAGCAGATTTATCTAAAATTGCTTTGGCAAAGGAGGGATAAGGTAATTATGAAGAACAGAGAAGACAGAAGCACTATATATATTATGTCTGACTCTACAGGCGAAACTGCACAAATGATTGTCCGTGCGGCAACCAGTCAATTTGTTTCTGATAATATTAGGGTAAAATTATTTGCACATATAGAATCTATTAAAGACATAAAAGGCATAATAGAGAAAATTGAAAAAGAAAAAAGCATGATTATTTACACTATTATAAAGCCGGAGTTAAAACTATTTTTAAAAGAGGAATCAGAAAAGAGATCTATAGTATCGTTCGACCTGATTGGACCAATTATTGAGAATATTGAAAGAATAAGTAAGATAAGTCCCAAGCTGGAACCGGGAATTATTAGAAAATATGATAAAGAATATTTTAAAAGAATGGAAGCAATGGAATTTACCGTAAAATACGATAGTTGCCAGGGAGAATTAGATTTATCTAAAGCTGATTTAGTAATATTGGGGGTTTCCAGAACTTCTAAGACACCTCTAAGCATGTATTTGGCTCATAAAGGGGTAAAAGTGGCAAATATTATTTTGGATTATGAGTTTGAACCTCCAAGCGGAATATTTGATTTACCAAAAGAAAAGGTAATAGGTCTAAGAATAGAGCCTGATAAATTAATTGAAATAAGAAGCGAAAGATTGAAAACATTGGGATTATCTGATGATAGCATTTATGCTAATAAAGATAGAATCCTTAAAGAATTAAAATTTGCTGAGGATGTTTATAGGAAAGTAGGTTGTACTATAATTAATATAGGCAATAAAGCAATAGAAGATATTGCAACAGAAATACTTAAAATATTGGAAGGGGAAGAATAAAAATGAAAAAGTACGTATATTTTTTCAATGAGAGAAAGACGCAAACGAAATCTATATTAGGTGGAAAAGGAGCAGGATTGGCGCAAATGACCAGGATTGGGCTTCCTGTTCCCCAGGGTTTTACAATAAGTACTGAAGCATGTATAGAATTTAATAAGAAAAAGTCAAAATTTGCAGAGAGATTGAAGGAGCAAATAGATCTTAATTTAAAGAAATTAGAGAAAGTATCCAAAAAAATATTTGGTGATAGCAAAAATCCGTTATTGGTTTCAGTCCGTTCAGGAGCACCAATATCTATGCCTGGTATGATGGATACAATATTAAATCTTGGGCTAAATGATATTACCATCAATGGAGTTATAAAAAAAACCAAGAATGAACGATTTGCCTACGATAGTTATCGAAGATTTATTCAGATGTTCGGAAATGTTGTTTTGGGGATAGACCATGATAAGTTCGAAAATATTTTTGAAACCATTAAAAAAGAACTTAATGTAAAACTAGATACTGAAGTAGAAGTTGAAGGTTTAATAAAATTGGTTGAAGAATATAAAAAGATGATAAAAACAGAATCTGGTGAAGATTTTCCTCAAGATCCAAAAATACAGCTGGACATGTCTATCAACGCAGTCTTTAAATCATGGGATAATAAAAGAGCCATTACTTATAGAAGAATAAATAAAATACCCGATGATTTGGGGACCGCAGTAAATGTTCAGGAAATGGTTTTTGGAAATATGGGAAAAGATTCGGGAACAGGGGTAGGATTTACAAGAAATCCTTCTACCGGAGAAAAAGAAAATTATGGAGAATATCTGTTAAATGCTCAAGGTGAAGATGTGGTAGCGGGTATTCGCACGCCTATACATTTAACAGAACTTAAGAATGATTTACCTAAAGTATACAAAGAACTTGTGGAAGTAGTAAATATATTGGAAAACAATTATAAGGATGTACAGGATTTTGAATTTACCATAGAAAAAGGAAAACTTTATTTACTGCAGACGAGAACAGGAAAAAGAACCGCACAGGCTGCGGTAAAAATAGCTGTAGATATGGTTAAAGAAAGGATAATAAACAAAGAAGAGGCAATTTTAAGAGTAGAACCAAATCAATTAAATCAGTTATTACATAAAAGAATAGATCCGAAGTCAAAAAACAAAACTATTGCCAAGGGGTTACCTGCTTCACCCGGAGCAGCCTATGGTAAAGTTGTATTTACTGCAGATGAAGCTGAAGAGTCTGGAAAAGAAGGAGAAATGGTAATCTTGGTAAGAACTGAGACCACTCCTGATGATATTCATGGGATGGTAAATGCTCAAGGAGTATTAACTAGTAGAGGCGGTATGACCAGCCATGCAGCAGTAGTAGCCAGAGGGATGGGGAAAGCTTGTGTTGCCGGGTGCAGCGATCTAAATATAAATATTAAAAATGAAATTATTTCCATAAAGGATATGAAAATTAAAAAAGGTGAATTTATTACTATAGATGGAGGAACAGGAAAAGTATATCTAGGTAAAGTGCCTACTATTGATCCGGAGATAAGTAAAGAATTTAAAAAAATGCTGTCTTGGGCCAATAAAATAAAACGTTTAGGTGTATATGCAAATGCTGATACGCCGGAAGATGCACAAAAAGCAAGAGAATTAGGAGCTGAAGGTATTGGGCTTACCAGAACTGAGCATATGTTTATGGCACAAGAACGTTTACCTATTGTTCAAGAAATGATTATGGCTGATACAAAAGAAAACAGAGCAAAAGCTCTAGAAAAATTATTACCTATGCAAAGAAGTGATTTTTTAGGCATTTTAAAAGCAATGTCAGGATTACCTGTAATTATCAGGTTACTTGATCCTCCGCTTCATGAATTTTTACCGAAATTAGAGGATATTTTAGTAGAACTCACTAAATTGAAAATGAAAAAAACTAATCCAAGAGAAATTGAAAAGAAGGAAATATTATTGGAAAAAATAGAATCTCTAAGGGAATTAAATCCAATGTTGGGTCTTCGTGGATGTAGATTAGGTATATTATATCCGGAGATATATCAGATGCAAGTTGAGGCGATTATTGAAGCATCGATAGAATTGACTAAAAAGAAAATACAAGTTAAGCCGGAGATTATGATTCCTTTGGTCAGCGACATAAATGAATTTAAGATATTATGCAAGATGTCAAGGAAAATTGCAGATGAAAAGATAAAGTCTGCGGGAATTAAACTAAAATATAAAGTCGGAACAATGATTGAATTACCACGGGCCGCATTAACTGCTGATAAAATAGCAAAAGAAGCTGAATTCTTTTCTTATGGCACCAATGATTTAACTCAAACAACTTTCGGTATAAGCAGAGATGATGCTGAGGGAAAATTTTTACTAAAATACGTAGATGAAAAAGTCTTGAAGGAAAATCCATTTGAAGTATTAGATCGTGAAGGTGTGGGTAAGTTGGTGAAGTTAGGAACAGATTTGGGAAGAAAAACCAGACCCGATTTAGAAGTAGGTATTTGTGGGGAACACGGTGGAGAACCTAATTCGGTTGAATTCTGCAATTCTGTAGGGCTAAATTATGTTAGTTGTTCTCCCTTTAGGGTTCCAATTGCTCGATTAGCCGCTGCCCAAGCTGTTATAAAGGAAAAGAAATTCTCCGATTCACCAATTGGCCAATTCTCCGATTAAATAATTTTATAGGATAGTGTATAGCAATACTAAAAAAATACAAAATATAAAACAAAATATAAATTAAGGGTTATAAGGTCATAATACAATACGCCCAAAATAATTAAATTTAGATAAATAGAAAAGCAATGTAAATAAAAAGAGAGGAGATAAAATAATATGCAAATAGAATTATTAATTCCCTTGAGTGGATTTTTATCTTTGATATTCGCATTATTCTTAGCTATTAAAGTAATTAAAGAAAAACCTGGCAATAAATTAATGCAAGAAATATCAAGTATGATCGAACAAGGAGCTATGACTTTTTTAAAAAGAGAATATAGTATTCTGGTATTTTTTATTATAATTGTGAGTCTTATATTATATTGGTTAAGGAGTCCAATTACCAGTCTGTCTTTTGTGATAGGAGCAATTTGCTCTGGATTAGCCGGTTTAAGTGGAATGAAATTAGCAACTAAAGCAAATACCAGGACTGCTTTTGCTGCCCAGGAAGAAGGTATAGGAAAAGCTTTAAAAGTAGCTTTTTCTGGTGGAGCAGTTATGGGTATGTCGGTAGCAGGGTTTGGGATAGTAGGTTTGGGTACATTATATTATTTTGTTCGGGATCCGGAAATGATTAATGGATTTGCATTAGGGGCAAGTTCTATTGCTTTATTTGCCAGAGTAGGTGGAGGAATATTTACTAAAGCTGCAGATGTGGGAGCAGATCTAGTAGGAAAAGTTGAGGTTGGAATACCGGAAGATGACCCACGAAACCCAGCAGTTATTGCTGATAATGTAGGAGATAATGTGGGAGATATTGCGGGATTAGGAGCAGACCTGTTCGAATCCTATGTAGGCTCAATTATTTCCAGTATGATTTTAGGCGGAATTCTATTTGAAGGGACTAAAGGAGTTATATTCCCATTATTATTGGCAGCATGTGGAGCTATTTCTTCTATAATAGGAACATTTTTTGTGCAAACAAAAGATAAAAGTAAATTAAATAGCGCTTTAACCAAAGGAACTTTAGTTAGCGGTTTTTTAGTAATAATTTCTTCTGCTTTTCTTTCTAATATTTTATTTGGTAGTTTAAATATTTTTTATGCAACTGCAGCCGGATTAATAGCTGGGATAATTATTGGATTAATAACAGAATATTACACTTCTTATCAATACAATCCGGTAAAATCAATAGCTAAGTCATCAACAACCGGAGCGGCAACAACAATAATTTCAGGATTAGCAGTAGGAATGCAAAGTACTGCTATTCCTTTGCTTATAATTGCTATTACAGTTTTAATATCTTATAGTTTTGCAGGTTTGTATGGTATAGCTATTTCAGCGATAGGAATGCTTTCCATAATCGGTATGACAGTTTCTGTCGATTCTTATGGTCCTATTTCTGATAATTCAGGTGGAATTGCAGAAATGGCCGGTCTGGATCCAAATGTTAGAGAAATTACAGATTCATTAGATGCTGTAGGAAATACTACTGCTGCCATAGGGAAAGGTTTTGCTATAGGTTCAGCAGCATTAACTTCTTTAGCTTTATTTGCAGCTTATTGTAAATCTGTGGGTCTAGAAACTATAAGCATTACAAACCCGGTAGTAGTGGCAGGAATGTTTATCGGAGGTCTATTACCATATCTTTTTTCTTCTTTAGCAATCGATGCGGTGGGAAAAACTGCATTTATGATGATAGAGGAAGTTCGTAGACAATTTAGAGAAATAAGTGGTTTAAAAGAAGGAAAAGTTAAACCGGATTCTGCAAGATGCGTAGACATTAGTACTAAAGGAGCTTTAAAAGAAATGATATTACCAGGGTTGTTAGCAATAGTATCTCCAATAGCAGTGGGATTATTACTTGGACCTAAAGCTTTGGGAGGAATGTTGATGGGAGCAGTATTAGTAGGAGTATTGTTAGCTATTATGATGGCTAATTCAGGTGGAGCATGGGATAATGCAAAAAAATATGTTGAGATGGGAAATTATGGAGGGAAAGGAACCAAGGTTCATGCAGCTGCAGTTATAGGTGATACTGTGGGTGATCCCCTTAAGGACACAGCCGGTCCGGCAATGAATATTTTAATTAAAGTTATGTCTATAGTTGCACTTGTTTTTGTTCCATTGTTTATAAAATAGTCGTAAAATAGTCGTTAGCAAGAAAAACAATGTCGATATATATAGCACCAAAAAAGAAAACACAAAGAAGAAAAAAAATAGCATACTATTGAGAAATAACTTCTAGATTTTAAATCATGGTTTTATGTTTTTGCATTATTTTTTTTAATCAAATTTACGCCAAACGCTGTGCACTGTACGCTGATTAAATAGTATTTAACTATAATTAATTTAATTGGAGAATTAGTTAATTATCTAATCGGTCAATTAAAATATTTATTAGGAGTTTTAAAATTGCGAGTTATTGATTTAATTATAAAAAAGAGAAACGGAAAAAACTTAAACAAAGATGAAATAAATTTTATAATTAATGGATATGTAGATGGCAAGATTCCTGATTATCAAATATCCGCAATGTTAATGGCTATTTTTTTTAAAGGTATGGATATCAAAGAGATAAAATATCTTACCAGGTCAATAATAGATTCAGGAAGGGAAATAGATTTAAGCTCAATTACCGGAATTAAAGTTGATAAGCATAGTACAGGCGGCGTTGGAGATACTACTACTCTTGCTTTAGCTCCGATGGTGGCAGCTGTCGGAGTACCAGTAGCTAAAATATCAGGTAGAGGTTTAGGGCATACAGGTGGAACTATAGATAAATTAGAATCTATAGAAGGATTTAGAACCGAAATAAATCTTGAGAAATTTATAAAAATTGTTAAAGAAGTCGGAGTGTCGATTATCAGCCCTACTTCTAATTTGACTCCTGCAGATAAAAAATTATATTCTTTGAGAGATGTAACAGGCACAATAGATAGTATTCCGCTAATAGTTAGCAGTATTATGAGCAAAAAAATTGCAGCAGGTGCGGATAAAATCGTACTAGATGTAACAACCGGTAGTGGAGCATTTATGGAGAATTATAAAGATTCTCAGAATTTAGCAAAAATTATGGTTAAAATAGGATTGGAATTGGGAAAAGAAACAGTAGCGATAATATCAAATATGGACGAACCATTGGGGTTTGCAGTTGGAAATTCCCTTGAAGTTAAAGAAGCAATTGAAGTATTAAAAAATAAGGGTCCGGAAGATTTACGCCATGTTTGTCTGATTTTAGGTTCTTATATGTTAAAATTAGGAGGAATTGTTAGTACTGTTAAAGATGGAGAAAATAAATTACTTGATGTTTTGAAAAAAGGTTCAGCTTTAAAAAAGTTTAAAGAAATGATATCTGCACAAGGAGGAAATACTGAAGTAGTTGAAAATACGGAATTATTACCATCTGCAAAATATTGTTTAAAAATAAAAGCTGAAAACGGTGGATACGTTCAAAAAATAGATTCAAAATTAGTAGGTAAAAGTGCCATGCTTTTAGGAGCTGGCAGAGAAAAAAAGGAAACGAAAATTGATTTATCTGTAGGCATTATATTGAAAAAGAAAGTTGGCAGTAAAATTAACGCAAATGAAGAATTAGCGGAAATCTATTATAATGATGTAGAAAAATTAAAAGATGCTAAAAGAGAATTGATTTCATCATTTACAATAGGAAAGAAGAAACCGAAAAAAATACCTCTTATATTAGCAATAATTGATAAAAGAGGAATTAAAGAATTCTCATAAATAGAATGCTCAAAAGAGTATCGCATATATTAGTTGATTGTTAACCGTTAGTGGTTGACCAATTAGCCGATTGGCTTTTGTTTTTTCTTTCCTGTTTCCTGACTCTTAAATTCTCTTCTCCTTATTCTAGTTTCTGACTTCTTCCTATTTCTTTCTTTGCTCGGTACTATTTTTTCCACAATTCAACCCACATTTCTTTTTCTTCTCTTACTCTAACTGGATAACTTACATGCTGCTATATATCTATACTGTTTTTAATCGCTACACGACAAGATCTATTTATGATATAATTTTATATATAATTAAGTAAACGAGGAAAGTAAATTGGAAATAATAATTTGTCATCAAAGTGCTGATTTTGATTCTCTTGCTGCAATGGTAGCCGCTAAAAAAATTTACAAAGATGCATTATTGGTATTTCCCGGTTCAGTTGAAAAAAATGTTAGAAAATTCATTTCAATATATGGGAATTTGATAAAAATTACTCCCCTTAGAAATATTAAAATACAAGATGTAACTAAATTGATAATAGTTGATACTCGAGTAAAAAGAAGAATTGGATCACTTGCCGGTATTCTAAAAAAAAGGGATGTTGAAATTCATATATACGATCATCATCCTGCTACAGAAAACGATATTAAAGGGAAGACCAATACGGTAGAGGAAGTGGGAGCCGCTACTACTATACTTTTAAAAAAGATAAAAAAAATGAATATAGAAATTACACCTATTGAAGCTACTCTTTTTGCACTAGGCATTTATGAAGATACCGGTTCTCTTACTTTTTCCAATACCACAATTGATGATATAGATTGTATCTCTTATCTGTTTAAAAAAGGAATAAAATTAAAAGTTTTGAATAATTTTATGAATATAGGATTAGATAAAGACCAAAAAGAATTAATGAATCAATTATTGCATTCTGATAGAGAAATTGTATGTAAAGGTGTACGTGTTATTATTGCCAAAGCTGAAATTAAAAACTATACAGAAGGTTTAGCCTTTCTTACACATAAAATAATGGAAATTGAAAATAGTGATGCATTTTTTACTTTAGTTAAAATGGGAGAAAATATATATATAGTTGGAAGAAGCAGAGTAAGCTCTGTTGATGTAGACGAAATATTAAAAGAAATGGGAGGCGGGGGTCATTCACAAGCGGCTTCAGCGGTAGTCAAAAAACTTAAGATGGAGGAAGTAGATAAAAAATTAGTTACAGTTTTAGAGAAAAAAATAGTATCAGGAGTTACTGCAATAAATATAATGTCATCACCGGTTAAAACTGTTAATATTTCAAATTCCATAGAGGAAACAAGAAAAATATCATTAAGGTACGGACATAATGGGATTCCGGTAGTAGAACAAGAAGAACTAAAGGGTATTATTACAATGCAGGAATTAAATAGGGCTAAGCGGCATGGTTTCGGCAAAGAACCTGTATCAAAGTATATGTCTAAACAGATTATACGGGCAAAACCAAATACACCTCTTATTAAAATACAGGAATTAATGGTCTCTCACAATATTGGAAGAATACTGGTTTTAGATAAAGATGATAAATTGGTGGGAATTGTAACAAGAAGCGATCTAATAAGTAATTTATATGGGAAAAATAATATTGCTAAAAGGTCTTTCTCAACATATATAGAGAGCAGTAATAAAATAGAGAAAAATAAACAGGAAAAATTAATAAGGGAAATATTTCCTAAAAAGATACAAAATATATTACATAAAATTGGTAAGACAGGAGATAAATTAAATTTCCCGGTGTTTATGGTGGGCGGAGTAGTAAGAGACCTTTTTTTGAAAATTAAAAATTATGATCTTGACATTGCTGTAGAAGGGGAAGGAATAAAATACGCTCAGGAATTATGTAAGAAACTGAAAGGAAGAATTAAAAGTTATAAAAAATTTAACACCGCAGTAATAATATTACCAGATGGATTTAAAATAGATATTGCCACTGCACGAAGAGAGTTTTACGAATATCCTGCTGCACTTCCTAGAGTTGAATTAAGCTCAATAAAAAAAGATTTGTACAGAAGAGATTTTACGATTAACGCAATGGCAATACAATTAAACAAAAAGAATTTTGGAAAATTAATTGATTTTTTTGGAGGAAAAAAGGATTTACAATTACGAATTATCAGGGTATTATATAATCTGAGTTTTGTAGAGGATCCGGCACGTATAATAAGAGCAATAAGATTTGAACAGAGATATAATTTTAAAATGGATAGCTCAACGGAATATTTTCTTAAAAAAGCAGTTAATGATAAGTTATTAAGTAAATTAAGAAAAAAAAGAACAAAAGAAGAGCTAATGTTAATACTAAATGAAGAAAAACCGGAAAGGGCATTAGTAAGGATGGAAGAATTGGGAGTTTTGAAATATATTCTTCCGGGAATAAAAATAGATAAAGAGAAAGTAAAAAGACTAGAAAAGGTGAGAAGATACTATAAATATTGGGAAAACAATATTTTTACTGAAAATATAGAGTTGTGGATAATATATTTTATATGTCTCTTAGATGAATTAGAATTTGACAAAATACAAAGATTATGTAAAAGGATGATGATTGATAATAAATACATAGATAAAATAAATTATATTTTCTTAAATTTTAATAAAATTTCTGAATTATTATCAGAAAAAAGAAAGTTACTAAATAGTGAGATTTATACTAAATTAAATAAATTGTCAAATGAAATGTTATTTTTTATTATGATGAAGAGCCAAAAAAGGATAGTACAAGAAAGAATAACAAAATATCTTAATGAATTTAAAAGAGAAAAATTATTTATATCAGGAAAAGATATTAAGAAATTAAGGATTAAACCGGGTCCTATTTATGCCAAACTATTAAATAAATTGTTATATGCTCAATTAGACGATATAGTAAGAACTAAAGAGGATGAAATGAAATTCATTATAGATATTCTAAAAAAGAAAGGAATTAAGGAAAATAAATGCTAGAAAAAATATTTGAAATTGTTTGGAGTATTCCGGCAGTTTTAATTGCTATTACCATACATGAATACGCACATGGAAGAATTGCTTATAGGTTGGGTGATCCTACCGCTGTACAGGCAGGTAGATTAACCTTAAATCCTTTGGCGCATCTTGACCCCATAGGAACTTTAATGTTGCTGATATTCCACTTTGGTTGGGCGAAACCTGTACCGGTAAATTTTAATAAATTAGATAATCCTAAGAGAGATATGGTTTATGTATCATTGGCTGGTCCGGTTGCAAACATATTGACTGCAATTGCATTCGCCATAATATTAAGGGTAAGCTATCATTTTATTTTTCAAATTACTTTAACAAGAGATAATATTTTTTTAAATATAATTACAAGCTTTGCAAAAGGGTGGATACTTTTTTTGCAAACAGGAGTTATTATAAATTTAGCATTATCGATATTTAATTTAATTCCTGTACCACCATTGGATGGTTCGAAGATATTAATAGGTCTTTTACCCAATCCACTTGCTTACAAATATTCAAAAATAGAATCTTATGGACATATTATTTTATTAATTCTTGTATTAAGTGGTATAATTGGGAAAGTTTTATTTCCGATAGTGTTTTTTATATATAATCTATTAATATAAAATAGTTTAATTTTAAAAATTATTATAAGATTGTATTATTATATTGAAAATAACGGAAAGTTAATAAAGAAAAAACATAATTCAAAATATAAAAAAAATCGGAAACAAAAAAAATAGATTTTGTATTTTAGATCTTAAATTGACAAATATTTATGTTTAGCGATGAATAATTTAAAAGATGAAAAGAGTAAGATAATAATTAACATATGGAATTCAATATATATATAAGGTAAAAATTTTATTGATTTAATCTTTTAGCTATATCACGATAATTAGTAATTGGAAATTATTAAATAAATCTTAATAAAATTAAAGAAGGAGTACTTTTAATGAAAGGTATAATATTTAGCGGGATGCGCCCAACAGGAAAATTGCATTTAGGAAATTACCTCGGAGCTTTGGAAAATTGGGTGAAACTTCAAAAAGAGTATAAATGTTTTTTTGGAGTAGTAGATTACCATGCACTTACTACTGGATATAAACAAACAGATGAATTAAATGAAAATATACAAGAAATGCTTATGGATTGGCTTAGTGCTGGCATTAATCCTGAAAAAAGTACAGTTTTAATACAATCTTACGTACCGGAACATGCTGAATTACATTTACTTTTTTCCATGATAACTCCTTTATCCTGGTTAGAAAGAAATCCGGTGTTAAAAGAGCAAGTTCGAGATTTAGAATTAAAGGAAAACATTAATTATGGTCTTTTAGGATATCCGGTTTTAATGGCTTCGGATATTTTAATTTATAAATCAAATGCCGTACCGGTTGGAGAGGATCAGGTTCATCATATAGAATTATCTCGAGAAATAGCAAGAAAGTTCAACGGTCTTTATAAAAATGTTTTTCCTCTACCACAAGTTAAACTGACAGAGACTCCCCGTGTTCCCGGGATAGATGGCAATAGAATGAGTAAAAGTCTTAAAAATACTATTTCTATTTCTGATTTACCAAAAACTATAGAAGAAAAAGTTAAATTAATGATAACTGATACGCAAAAGATTAAATTAAAAGACCCGGGACATCCAGATATTTGCCCTGTATTTAATTACCAAAAAATATTCAACCAAAGTCAATGTAAGGAAATATTCAAGGGGTGTAAATCCGGAAAATTGGGATGTGTAGAATGTAAAAAAATATTAGCTAAAGTGCTAATAGATAAATTTGATGGATTCAGAAAAAAAAGAAGATATTTTGAAAAGAATCCAAAACTAATTCAGGAGATTGTAATTGAGGGAAGCAAAAAAGCAAGAGAAGTAGCTAAAAAAACGTTGGAAGAAGTTAAGGAAGCTATGAAAATGCATTATGAATAATATAGAAGATATGTTTATAATAAAATATGAAGGGTTCGAAGGGCCTGTTAGTGAACTGATAAAAGGGATTAAGGAAGATAAAATAGATGTTGATAAGGTACCGATTACCAAAATTATAAATCAATACATGGAATATGTAAAGAAAAAAGAGGATTCCATAGATTTAAATATTATTGGTAAAACAATTAGTGAAACTACTTTGATATTAAAAAAGAAATCAGAAAATCTCTTGCCAAAAAATAAATTAGAAAACGATATAACAGGAGAAGATGAGGAAGAAGATGATTTCAGCGAAATAGAAGATAACAAAAAATACATTGAAGAGTATGAAAAATATAAAAAAGTTATCAAATATTTAAAGGAAAGAGCAAATAAACAGAAAAATGTTTTCTTTCCGATAATTGATGATGAAATTAAAGAAGATAATATAGAAATAGAAAAAGTGGAATTGTCCGACCTTTTGGTTGCTTTGGAAAAAGTATTATCAAATAAAAAAAATATGGAATATATTCCGGTTAAGAAAAGAGTTTTTACGGTAGCAGAAAAGATGAAAAAAATTATCGATTTGTTAAAAAATAATCAAAAAGGGACATCATTTAATTATTTTATGGAAATTAATAATACTAAATTGGAAATTATTATCACTTTTCTTGCTTTATTGCAATTAGTTAATTTAAAAAAAATTTATTGTTACCAAAATAAAAAATATGGGAATATTGTATTTAAAAACAGGGGAGGTGCATCAAATTTAAAGAAGAATTAAAAAATCAATCCGAATGGAAAAATATAATAGTAAGTTTGCTATTTGTTTCAAAAAATCCTCTAAACATAAAAAAAATTGAAGAAATAACCGGATTAAAGAAAGATAAGATAAAATATCTAATTAAAAAATTGATTTTAGATTACAATAGCTCTAATCAAGCTTTCAGGATATATGAAATTGCTGGAGGATATAAAATAGGAACTAAAACAAAATATTCTATTTGGGTGAAAAAAATAGCAGAAAATATAAAGAAAATTCAAATATCAAGAGCATCTTTGGAAACTTTAGCAATAATTGCCTACAATCAACCAGTTACTCGTTTGGAAATTGAAAAATTTAGGGGTGTAGGGTGTTCGGGCGTATTATACAATTTGTTAAAGCATAAATTTGTAAAAATTACCGGAAGGAAAAAAACTCCCGGTAATCCACTGATTTATAAAATTACAGATAGTTTTTTGATACATTTTGGTTTAAAAAATATTTCTGACCTTCCAAAACTAAAGGAAATAGGGATTGATTAAAAATGTATGAAAGATTACAAAAATATATGGCAAGTACCGGAATTGATTCTCGAAGAAATTGTGAAAAATTGATTCTTAAAGGTTTTGTTAAAGTTAATAATTCTATAATTACAAAATTGGGAACAAAAATTGATCCAAACAAAGATACGGTAAAAGTAAACAATAAGATAGTAAAATATATAGAAAAAAAGAAAAATATTTATATATTGCTAAATAAGCCCAGGGGATATCTAACCACTTTATCTGACCCCTCCAATAGACCTACTATTCTAAAACTCATAAAAGACATTAAAACGAGAATTCACCCAATTGGACGTTTGGATTTTAATTCAGAAGGACTATTACTTTTAACAAATGATGGAGAGTTAACTTATAATCTTACTCATCCATCAAAGGGTGTGGAAAAAACTTATATTGCAAAGGTTAAAGGCATTCCTTCTCAGGAAAAATTGAGAATGCTTTCAAAGGGAGCTACCCTTCAGTATAATTATAAAATATTGCCTTGTGAGATTAGAAGAATAGAAGTTAAAAATAATAATGCAATATTAAAAATAAAAATAAAAGAAGGTAAAAAAAGACAAGTTAGAAGGATGGGTGAATATATAGATCATCCGGTATTAAGGCTAAGAAGAATCCAAATGGGTCCAATATATTTAAAGGAATTAAAACCAGGAGAATACAGAAAATTAAATAGAAAAGAAATAAATAGTTTAAAAAGGATTTAGTAAAGTTTAGTAAAATGAAAAATAAATTAATAATATCTATAGATGGACCTTCTGCAGTAGGAAAAAGCACAATAGGAAAATTAATTGCCCAAAGTTTAGATTTTTTATACATTAATACAGGGGCAATTTACAGAGCTTTAACTTGGAAAGCTTTAAAATTAAAAATTGATTTAGAAGATGAAGAATCACTTCTGAAAATGATTTCAGAAATTAAAATGGAAATAAGACATTCAAATAATAAAAAAGACAGTTCTTCTAAAATAATTATAGATGGGAAGGACATCACTGAAGAGATACATAATCCTGAAATTGACCAAAATGTATCTAATTTAGCCAAATTATCAAAGATAAGAAAAAAATTGATTTCCTTTCAAAGAAATCTAGCCAAATCAGGGAATATAGTAATGGAAGGACGGGATATCGGATCAAAAATATTGTTCAATGCTGATATAAAGCTATTTTTTACTGCCTCCAAAAAAGAAAGAGCGGAAAGACGATATAGGGAATTGATAGATAAGGGTTACAAAATAGATTACGAAGAAGTTAGGAAACAAATCGAAAAAAGAGATTTAATCGATAGTAAAAGAAAATATTCACCTTTAAAAAAAGCAAAAGATGCAATAGTTATTGATTCTACAAAGAAAACTATATTTGAAATAAAAAAAGAAATATTGGATATAGTAAAAAAATATAAAGAAAACGGAAAATAATAAATTGAAAATAATATTATCAAAGAAAATGGGTTTTTGTTTTGGCGTAAAAAAATCAATAGAGCTGGCCGATGACACTGTAATAAAAGAAAAAGGTGAAGTTTATATGTTAGGACCAATAATACATAATCCTCAGGTGATAGATAATTATAAAAAAAAAGGCGTGATTGTTGTGGAAAGTTTGAGTGAAATACCAAAGGGAAAAACAGTTATAACTAGAGCACATGGTATATCACCTGAAATCAGCAAACAAGCGAAAAATAAAAAATTATCTGTTGTAGATACCACTTGCCCTTATGTAAAGAAATTGCAGGAAATAGCTTCTTTTCTAAATAAAAATGAATATTATTTAATTATTTACGGAGATAAGAGACACCCTGAAATATTAACTGTGTTGGAGATAGTAAATAATGATGCATTAGTTATTGATAGAATTGATGAAATAAATAAAATAAGCCGGAAGAAAAGGATAGGATTTATCTCACAAACTACAAAAAATATCTATAATTTTAAAAAATTGTCTTATGCTCTAATAGAAAAAACAGAAGAACTTAGAATTTTTAATACTATCTGTAATTCTACAATAAAAAGGCAGGAAGGTGCTTTTGAATTATCAAAAAAAGTTGATGTTGTTATAGTCATTGGGGGAAGGAAGAGTGCTAATACTTCTCGGCTAGCAGAAATATGTAAAAATCAAGGAGTAAAGACTTATCATATTGAGACAAAGAAGGAGTTAAAAAATGAATGGTTTAAAAATAATTATAAAATCGGAATTAGTAGTGGTGCCTCTACTCCTGATTATCTTACAAATGAAGTAATAGAACAACTGAAAAAATGGTACTTTTAAAAGCTTTTCTTTGCTTTTCCAGCCTTTAGGCATTTAGCACATATATTAATTTTTTTCACTGTATTACCGACAGATACTTTTACTTTTTGAATATTAGGTGACCATTTTCTTTTGGTTATTTTATGGGAATGACTTATTTTATTACCAAATTGTGGTCCTTTACCACAAATATCACATTTTGCCATTTTAGAAACCTCCGTTTTAATTAAATTAATAACGTAGAGTATTCTATCATATTAGTAAGTATTTTGGCAAGTTATAATTAAAATTTATAATATAGTTAGTTGCTAGTTGATTAAGAATAAAGAATACAATACAGAATTCAGGAACCAGAATAAAACAGTATCGGGTATTGAGTATTGAGTATCGAGTCAAGAAAGAAAAAGAAAGAATTCAGGAGACAGAAGACAGAATAAAATACAGTAACAAATAATAGTTAATTAGTGATAAGATTGAATTTTCTATAAGTTATAAAAACAGTACTTATTACTGGTTACTTATCACTTATCACTTGTTAGTTGGCTAGTTAAGAAAATAGAATAAAGGAGCAAGAAGTTCAGAAATTAGGGGAAAATAAAGAGAAGAATAAAGAATGGAAATCAGAAGTCAGGAGCCAGAATCAAGAATAAAGGAAAGAATAGAGAATAAAAGCAAGAAGTCAATTAGTCAATTGGCAAATTGGTCAATCGGTTAATTTGTGAATTGACTAATTGATGAATCGATGAATTAAGATATTCAAAAGGTAAAATTATGAAAATTGTTGCTGGAAAAAATAAAGGAAACAAATTAAAACCTCTTAAGAGTATATCTATTAGGCCTACATCTCAAAAGGTTAGAGAAGCTCTGTTTGATATTATTATGCCAGGTATAGGAGAAACTATTTTTTTGGACATTTTTGCCGGCACAGGAGCAGTAGGTATTGAAGCATTAAGTAGGGGGGCAAAAAAAGTTGTATTTGTTGAAAAAGAACTAAAATGTGTAAAGATAATAATAGAAAATCTTAAAAAGACGAAAAATTACCAATTTTCTTTAATATTGAATAAAAGATGTTTAACAGGACTAAGATTACTATCGAGGAAGAAATATCTATTTGATTATATATTCTTGGATCCTCCTTATAATAAAGGGATGGTAAATTCTACTATTACAGAAATATCAGAGCTACGCATTTTAAAAGAAGATGGTATAATAATTATTCAACACCATAAAAAAGAAATTGTAAAAAATAATTATAATGGGTTAAAGATGTTTAGGCAAAAAAAATATAGTGAATCTATGTTGTCTTTTTATAAATATATAGACAACTAATTTATTATTTAAAAAAATAAAAAAGGATATTAGTCTATAATTATAATTTGTGACAATGTTTTGGTAAAATTAAGAAAAATATGAAATAATATAAAAAATAAATACAAACATGAAGGAGAGAAAAATGAAAAGAGCAGTTTATCCCGGCAGCTTTGATCCTATCACTAATGGTCATTTGGATGTTATTAAAAGAGCAATAAGTATTATAGATGAATTAATAGTCGTAGTAGCGGTTGACCTGAATAAAAAAACTTTATTTAATGTAGAAGAAAGAACATATATGATAAGGGAATCTGTAAAAAACATAAAAAGAGTAAAAGTACAATCATTTCATGGGTTGTTAACTGATTTTATGAAAAAGAATAGTGCAAGTATTATAGTAAGAGGAATGAGAGCAATATCTGATTTTGAGCATGAATCACAATTGGCTTTAATGAACAAGAAATTAGCTCCAGACATTGAAACAATATTTATGGTAACTTGTTCAAAATATTCTTACTTAAATTCAAGTATAGTTAAAGAAATTGCCAGTTTAAATGGTTGCATTAAAGAATTGGTTCCGGAAGTTGTTAAGAGATCTCTTAGAAAGAAAATATTTAAGTAAAAAAATAATCATTTTGCAAAATATATATTAACATAATATAATCTGCAATAACTAAATAATTTGAGAAAATGTAAAATATGATAAAAAAATATTTAATAATAATTATTATAGCCATTGTAATATTGAGTATTGTTCCTACGTCCTATTATCTTGTAATTCCAGGGCAGTGTATCGACCTTAGTAAACATATCAGCGTTGAGAATGGTGAAAAAGACGCCAAAGGAAGTTTCTATTTAACATCAATCGCCTTAAAGAAGGCAAGCCTGTTATTATATCTATATAGTTTTATTGACCCTGATATCGAAACAAAAGAGATAAACGGAACTATTCCCGACAACATAAACCAGGAAGAATACAAAGAAATTATGGATAAACTTATGCAGAAGAGTCAGATGATATCTAAAATTATTGCCTTAAGAAAAGCTGGATATTTTTCCGAAATAACCGGTAAAGGAGTAATAGTTAATAAGGTATTAAGTAAAAGCCCAGCAAAAGGAAAAATAAAACCCGGTGATCTAATTGTAAAGGTAAATGAAAAACCAATTAGAACTGTAGAAGATTTTTCAAATTCTATTTATGAATATGATGTTAACAGCATAATTAAAATTAGTTTTATAAGAAACAATAAATTATTTTCTACCAAAGTGCACATGATAGATATTTCGAGTGATAATAATAAAGAGGATAAATTGGGGATAGGTATCTATGTTTCTACAAAAGAGATTGATTGCAAATTCCCTTTAGATATACAGATAAGCATAGAAGAGATAAAGGGATCGTCTGCTGGGTTGATTATGGCATTGGAAATACTGAATCAGTTGACTGAAAATGATCTGAGTAATGGTTTGATGATTGCAGGAACAGGTATTTTAAACATTGATGGGAGCATAAAACAAGTAGACGGAATTAAACAAAAAATTATATTGGCAAAGAAAAATAAAGCAGATATTTTTTTAGTACCAGCGGATAACTATATAGAAACTATTAAATATAGTAAAAATATAAAAATTATTCCAGTAAAAAATTTTGATGAAGCGATAATGAAATTAATAAAAATGCAGATTTAAAGACAATATTTAATATCTAATGACATAGAAAAGAAAATTTAATCATTCTTCTTAATTATCTTATTAGTAAAATCTGTTCTTGCTACACGCTTACTTTCCTTTTTATAACCTAAACTATATAAATCTGTAGAAAGAATATCATAATGAATCATCCTTAACGATGAATTACTAATGTCTTTGTCGGAAGAGTATGCAGATTTTGTGAATGCTGATAGTTTGGTAATTATAGGCAAAGATGATTTCTTTTTAATAAGATTGAGTAGGATTTTGCCTTTTTTAGAAAATCCTAATAAGCGAATATACAAAGGTCCGCTATTATTAAAAACCATGGTATCTTCTTTCAATAAACCCATTACAACATGAAGAATAATTCTTTTAATTTTAGTAAGAGTGTACCTTCTGGTTTTTATTGATTTTAATAGAATATCGATATTGGTAGATTTTAAGGCTGCTTTTTTTATTCTATTTTCCAATCCTTCATTTACTCCTTGAATATAAGAAATATTTTCTGTGGGCATGCTCCTTAAAGTTGCGATAATATGTTGTTCATAAGAGTTAAGTGAAATCGGAGCTCTACCTTCTTTTAATTCTTTAGTTAGTGTTTGATAAGCAGAATAAGGGATTGTAGATTTTACTTTTGAATTGATGTTTTGAGACAATAAAGAAGAATATTTTAAATTATTAAATATCTCATTTCTTATAGAAGTAGCACTCGAAATGTTACCATTAATGATTTTTTCATGATAATCAGCTAAAATTCTTTTTATGGGTATTGGTTGAATATCGCTATTTAGATTTAAAAGATGCTTTATATATTCAAAAGCTAAAATATTATTAGGAGAAAGTAATATTTTCTGCAGTTTCGAGGAAGAAATATTTTTAAGATTATTTATTCCGAATATTTTGTGATACTCACATAATGCTTTAGACCTCGATCTGGGGTATTCAAAACCCTTTTTGCTATTTTCTTTTAATAAATTAATAAATTCCGGAGGTTCATTTGTTAGAAAATCACTTATGGGAAAAAGTATATTACGTTCACTATTTTCACATCCGAAGCATAAATAATCAACAATATTAAGTGAGTCGAGTAATTTGATTCCTCCAAAGGCAAATCCATTTGCATCTTGTGTGGAAAAAACAAAAGGAATTTCAATTATCAAGTCAGCTCCTGCATTTAGAGCCATCTCAGTTCTGGCCCATTTATCGATAATTGCAGGTTCTCCACGTTGAACAAAGTTACCGCTCATGGCGACTATAACATAATCGGCTTTTGTTATTTCTTTTGCTTCAGAAAGCTGATAAAGATGGCCATTGTGAAAAGGATTATACTCGGCAATTATTGCCAATGTTTTCATAATTAATCTCGCTATCTAAAAATATTTATGTTATAATTATACAAAAATTATCATATAAATGGTAGTATTTAATATAAAAAGAGGAGGAATTAAATGAATATTTCTAAAATGATTCGAGAAAAGGCAAAGAAAAATCCAAAGACTATTGTACTTCCGGAAGGTGAAGAACCGAGAATGGTCAAAGCTACAGAGAAAATCGTACAAGAAGGTTTTGCTAAATTGATACTCCTGGGCAGAGAAGAAAAAATTAAAGCTGTTGCAAGAGATTTAAAAATTAAATTTCCAAATAGCGTAAAAATTATAGACCCAAAAAATTCTGGAAAAATAAAGGAATATTCAGAATCCTATTATGAAATAAGAAAAAATAAAGGATTAAGCAAAGACGAAGCTTATAAATTACTGGAAAACCCTCTCTATTTTGCAGCCTTAATGGTATATCATGGGCACGCAGATGGCCTTGTAGCCGGATCAATTAACGCTACAGGAGATGTTTTTAGACCTGCCTTACAAACAATTAAAACTGCACCCGGAATAAATATTGTTTCAAGTTGTTTTATAATGGTAATACCTGATTGCACTTATGGCGAAAATGGAATCATAGTATTTGCAGATTGTGCCATAAATCCGGAACCTAATGCTGAGCAACTTGCAGATATTGCAATTGCAAGCGCTGCTACAGGAAAAGCACTGGTTGGTTTTGAACCGAAAGTTGCCATGTTATCTTTTTCTACTAAAGGAAGTGCAAAACATCCCCTGGTTGACAAAGTTGTTGAAGCAACTAAAATTGTAAAAGAAAAGAAACCGGATTTACTTGTTGATGGAGAATTACAGGGTGATGCCGCTATAATCCCTTCAATTGGGAAAAGAAAAGCACCTGATAGTGAAATTGCCGGGAAAGCAAATGTAATAATATTCCCTGATTTACAAGCTGCAAATATTAGTTATAAATTAGTAGAACGGCTAGCTGGAGCTGAAGCTATTGGTCCAGTGTCACAGGGAATGAAAAAACCGGTTAATGATCTCTCTCGTGGTTGTAGTGCTGAGGATATAGTAAATGTAGTTGCTATTACTGTATTACAAGCAGGTGAAAAGTAAAGACATTTATAAGAAATAACAGAAATAATTTGATAAAGTAATAATTTCTACTTATTGTCTTATTCATTGACTATGGTAGTTTTTCAGCGAGATACAATATTTGATTAAATTCGTAAGCGGAGATAACAAAGTACAACAAGTAAAAGTATAATAATAGGATAGTAAGAGCAATAGAAGGATACGCTTTAATATTTTTTTTATTTCTTTTTCTCTAATTCCTCTGTAGATATAATAGGAATAATAAAAAATAATTTGCATTTTTTATCAAAAAATAATATACTTTTGTGGTTATTAAGAAAACAAGAATATATTATTGCAAAAGGAGATATGTGTTATGCCAATGCCAAAAAGGAAAACATCTAAATCAAAG
>JAYEGH010000258.1:4997-8043 GCA_034659055.1 Candidatus Caldatribacteriota bacterium | reverse complement strand
CCAAATTTCTTCTAATTCAGACAAAGATTCTAAGTTTTCCTTCTTTCTTCTTACACCTACTGCGGTTACCAAGGCATTTATCAAACTAAGAGGAGCAGTAAAAGAATCGATAAAAGAATTAAGATTGCTTTCGGCAAATACACTGACATCGGCTAGTTGAGCTAAAGGTGAAATTACCTTATCGGTAATTGCAGCGGTCTTTGCTCCTTTCTTTTTGGCATATTCCATAATTTCCACAGTCTGCAAGGTATATCGAGGGAAAGTAATGCCTATTAGTAAATCTTTTTCATTTATGTTAATTAATCGTTCGAAAAGATCACTAACTCCATAAGTAATAGTGGTCACATTTTTTAATATCAAATGAAGGGTATATCCCATAAAGTAAGCCAATGAGGTAGCTGTTCTTAGACCTATAATATATATATACTCTGCATTTAACATTTCTTTTACCAATCGATCAAAAGATTTCTGGGATATATTGTTTATAGTATTTTGAATATTATTCGTATCATTGCGAAATACTTCGTATAAGATGCTTTCTCCACTATTAGCTGTTTTTATAGATTTTTTTAAACGGCTAACAGTGTTTAATTTATTTGTAATCCTGTTCTGTAAGTCTTTTTGCAATGAGGGATAACCTTTATAATCTAAAAAATTAGCAAATCTTACAACAGTAGATTCGCTAACCCCTATTATTTTCCCTAAATTTGCAGCAGTTAAAAAGGTAGCTTTATCGGAATGGTTTAATAAATACTCGGCAATTAGTTTTTGGCCTTCACTAAATTTTTTATAATTCTTTTTTATACGAGATTGTAAATCAATTTGATTTTTCTCTTTTTTGGGAATCACTCTATATCTCCCAATCATAAATTTTAAACTAGCGAATATTTACTTTAATGCAAGAATTGCATCATAAATAATTTTTAGTGCAATATTCCCACACTTTCGTTTATAATATCATATAAATAAAAAAAAATCATTATTTTTTTTAAATATTTTTTATTTTATTTTCTCCTCCACTATTTCCAGCACCTTTTCTTTCTGCCCTTTTTCTTTTGATAGTAATTCTTTTATAGAAGAGGAAAGTTCTGTTCTTACTTTCTCATCTTTAATCATTCTCAAATTTATCTTCACATTTAATATGGCACTCTCTAATGCTGCTTCTGCCATTAAGACCGCAACCCCTGCATCACTAATCACATTAATATTTCCTTTTTCTGCAACCTCTCGAGAAAGAATTAAAATATCTAAGCATTTATATGCTACTTTTAAAGGTACTTCCGCTGCTTCAATTAGAGATTCTTGTATTTTATCTCTCCTAATTTCTTTTTCCTCCTCGGTTTCCTTGGGCATCTTATAAGTAGCCATAAAATTATTAAATGCTTTGACATCCTCATCAATTAACTGGCTCAATTCATAACGTAATTTCTCAGAAGTACTTACAATACTTTTAAAATCTTTTTCTACGAGTTGGTATTTCTTTTTCCCTAATGTTAAATTCCCTACCATCGAAAGCAATGCTGCTCCCAATGCACCAGCCAGTGCCGCTACACTTCCACCTCCAGGTGTTGGCGAAGAAGAAGCTAACTCGTTTACAAAATTACTAACTTTTTTTTCAATTAACATAAATACCCTCCACTTGGTTTATTTTAATATGATTTTTAGGAAAAACATTTATTATATTTCATGTATATTATTTAGTAAAATTTAAAATTAAAAGCGAAAAACGCAAAACTATAACTCAAAACCTAAAACTAGCTCGGAGCAGAAAATATTTAAAATAGTAATAATTAACAGGTTACTGGTTATGAGTTTAAAAAAAGGGGTATATAATATTCAGCGAAAAACTAAAAGCATGCCATTCCTATCTATTTTTTTCTTTTATTCTTTAAATAAGCTTCAATAAAATTATTTATCTCTCCATCCATTATTGCTTCTACGTTTCCACTTTCTACTTTTGTTCTGTGGTCTTTTACCATTTGATAGGGATGAAATACATAAGAACGAATTTGACTTCCCCAGGCAATATCTTTCTTCTTTCCTCTGATTTCTTTTAAATCCTTGGCTTTTTCGTTTTGGTAATGTTCAAATAATCTGGCTCTTAATATTTTCATAGCAGTTATTTTATTACTATATTGTGATCTTTCATTTTGACATTGTACTACTATATTGGTGGGTAGGTGGGTTATCCTGACTGCAGAATCAGTAGTATTAACATGCTGACCACCCGCTCCGGTAGCACGATAAGTATCTATTCGCAAGTCTGATTCTTTGATATCGATTTCTATCTCTTCATCAATTTCCGGTATAACCTCCACAGAGGCAAAAGAAGTATGCCTTCTTTTATTGGCATCAAAAGGAGATATTCGCACTAAGCGGTGTATTCCTTTTTCTGTTTTTAAATATCCAAATACATATTCTCCTGCAACAGTAAAAGTCACATTCTTTATTCCGGCCTCTTCTGCAGAAGATATTTCCACAATCTTTGCTAAATAACCATTCTTTTCAGCCCATTTCAAATACATTCTTAAAAGCATTTCTGCCCAATCTTGAGATTCTGTACCACCTGCTCCCGGATGAATAGTAACTATGGCATCACTTTTATCATAATTACTGTCAAATAAGAATATTAATTCTTGTTTCTGAATTGATTTTTCTAAAATATCTACTTTTTGGTCAATCTCATCCCAAATATCTTCTTTATTTTCATCTTTATTAAGCTCAAATAGTATGTTTATTTCTTCCAGCATATTACGCAGGTTATTAAATTTATCAACAATACTTTTTAGACCCTTAATCCTTTTAACAATTCCCTGGGCTTTTTTTTGGTTAGTCCAAAAAGTATTTTTAGACATCTTACTTTCTATTTTCTTTATTTCTTTTTCTTTGACAGGTAGGTCAAAGATATACCAACATTTCATCTATTTTTTTCTGAAATTGCTCTATTTTACTTTCTAATTCTTCTTTAGTTGTATTCATTCTTATTTCCTTTCTTGTTTTTCCATTAAATTTAATACCTATACACTATTTATTAATTCTCCAATTA
>JAYEGH010000258.1:0-4987 GCA_034659055.1 Candidatus Caldatribacteriota bacterium | reverse complement strand
TAACAAACTAACTATTTTATTTTGCCTTTTCTTTTTCATTTACATTTGCATTTACTTTATTTGACAACTGAAAATCTGCATTTTTCTCTACCCCTTCCCATTAATCTTTTTCCAATCTGCCTCTAATCAACGACTAAATGACCAATAATAAAAAGGGGGAACGCCTCTCCTGTTTCTTAAATCCAACCTTTGATTTTTTCAACTACGACTAAGTATTATTTATTTATTTTTGCCACAACAATATTTATATTTCAATCCACTTCCACAAGGGCAAGGATCGTTTCTTCCTATTTTTCTTTTATTTTTTTTCTTTTTTTCCTTTGGATTTTTGCTTTTAATGGAAGAAACGGTTTTACTCGAATTATCAACCATAAATGGTGGTTCTTTTCTTATTGTTTGTTTAGTGTTGTTTTGTTCTTCTTTCTTTATTCTAACTTTATAAATAAATTTAACCACTTCTTCTTTAATACTATTAACCATATCCTGAAACATATTGTAAGCTTCAAAATGGTATTCCATTAAAGGATCTTTCTGACCATATGCCCTCAATCCTATTCCCTGTTTTAATTCATCTAAACGTCGCAGATTATCTTTCCATTCTCGATCTACAACCCTTAGTACTATCATTTTTTCTATATCCCTCATTATGGGAGAAGTAAATTCTTTTTCCCTTTCTTCATATAGTTTAAATGTCTGTTCTTTTAATATTCCTTGTAATTTGGGAATAGATAAATTGAGAATATCTTCCTTGGCAATAATTAATGACAGGGAAAATATCTCTTTTACATGTGCTTTAAGTCCTTCCCAATCCCATTCTTCAGGAAATGTTTCTTTGTTGGTATAATTTTTTAATATATTATCGATAGTATCTTTTATCATATCCAGAATATGTTTTTTAATATCTTTGCTTTCCAAAACCATTCTTCGCTGTTCATAGATTATCTTTCTTTGATATTCCATTTCATTATCAAAATCTAAAAGTTGTTTTCTTATTCCAAAATTTCTTCCTTCCACTTTCTTTTGTGCACTCTCTATTGATTTGGTAATTAAAGGATGCTCAATGGGAACATCTTCCTCCATACCTAATTTCCCCATTACTCCTGATATTCGATCAGAACCAAAAAGCCGCATTAAATCATCTTCCAAAGAAAGGAAAAAGCGGGAAGAGCCAGGGTCTCCCTGTCTTCCAGATCTTCCTCTTAACTGATTGTCAATTCGTCTGCTTTCATGTCTTTCTGTTCCAATTACATGCAAACCACCTAATTCAGCCACTTTTTCACCAAGGACAATATCAGTTCCCCGGCCAGCCATATTAGTAGAAATGGTAACTTTGCCCCCTTGTCCGGCATCAGACACTATTTCTGCCTCACTCTCGTGATTTTTTGCATTTAATATACTGTGTTTGATATTCTCTTTTTTTAATAATCTGCTCAACTTTTCTGATTTATCGATTGATACTGTTCCTACTAAAAGAGGTCTTCCCAACTTATGAATTTCTACTATCTCCTGAACTACCGCTTTGAATTTTTCTCTTTCGGTTTTATATATTACATCAGGAAAATTATGTCTTACTAATTGTTTATTTGGGGGGATTACTACAACGGATAAGTCGTATATATGAACAAACTCTTCTTCTTCAGTTTTGGCTGTTCCGGTCATCCCCGCAAGTTTTTTGTATAATCTAAAATAGTTCTGGAAAGTAATGGTAGCTAAAGTCTGGTTTTCACGAGCAATTGTTGCTCCTTCTTTGGCTTCAATAGCCTGATGCAAACCATCACTATAACGTCTCCCAAACATTAATCTCCCGGTAAACTCATCAACTATAATTACCTCCCCGTTTTTAACTATATAATTAACGTTGTTCTTAAATAGCTTATGGGCCTTTAAAGCCTGAATAATATGATGTTGCAAATTCATATTTTTTTCATCATAAAGATTATTTATCTGTAACAAGCCCTCAATATGAGCAACTCCTTTTTCGGTAAGAGTAACTGTTTTTTCTTTTTCAAATATTTTATAATCTGTTTCTTCTTGTAACCGGGTAGCAATTCGATTTATTTGTTGATATATCTTTGTCGATGCTTCAGAGGGGCCGGAAATAATTAAAGGAGTTCTTGCTTCATCTATTAGGATGCTATCCACTTCATCAAGAATAGTAAAATTATAACCTTTTTGAACTATATTTTCCAAGCGAACAGCCATGTTATCCCTTAAATAATCAAATCCAAATTCATTATTAGTTCCATAAGTAATATCTGCCATATAAGCTTCTTTTCGATCATTAATATTCATATCGTGCTGAATAAAGCCTACCTTTAATCCTAAAAATTCGTAAATTCCGCCCATCCAATATCTGTCCCGTTTGGCCAAATAGTCATTTACCGTTACAATATGTACACTATCTCCAGTTAAGGAATTTAGATATGCAGGCATTGTAGCAACCAATGTTTTACCTTCTCCGGTCGCCATTTCTGCTATTTTGCCTTGATGCAAGACAATTCCTCCAATCAACTGAACATCGAATGGTCTCATTTTAGTTACTCGCTTTGCTACTTCACGAACTACTGCAAAAGTTTCAGGCAATAAATCATCCAGGGTCTCCCCTTTGCCCAATCTTTCTTTAAATTCATCAGTTTTACTTTTTAAGGCATCATCACTTAACTTTGAAATATCCGGTTCATAACCATTTATCTTATCGACAAGGGGTTGTACTTTTTTTAATTCTTTTTCATTGGGATCACCAAATATTTTTTTTGTCCAATTAAACATAATTTGTAAATTTCCTTTTTATTTTATTAGTGAAATGTTGAGAGATATATATATATAATTATTCAGATATTCAGGAGTAAGGAATCAGAAGGATTATAATAATTCCACATACAATATAAACTATAATTTAAGATCATTCTGGGTACTGACTTCTGAACCCCATCTTATTTTCGAGACACAATTTACGAGATACAAATTCGGTTTCTGTTTACTTGTTTCCGGCATCTCCACATTATGCTTGATACATAATACGCAAAGCGAAATTATTCTGGCTCCTGGATTCTGGTTCCTGGATTCAGTTCTTTCTTCACCATTGCATTTTGAATTAGATTAAACACCCCATAAAACATTAAAAAATCTCCCACACTTACTACTGAAGGATCAGGAAAAGGCGGAGGCAATGGAATAACATCACCTAAAAAACTAAATAGAGTTTTTCCAGTTATCAGAGTATGAGTAACATAAGTACCTTCTTTCAATACGAGGGCAAAATCATTTAATCCTGCTTTATATAAACTGCTCAATAATACCGGCATATGGCCACCATTAGCCAGAATAATCAAAAAATTAAAAATTATACCTAAAGCGATAAATTTCATTCCTTCTAAATTTTTATTATACCATATGGCTATTAAAAGCAATATGTAAGAAAATATCATTGCAAAAGAACTGTAATCAAGAATAAATTGTACCTTTCTTGACCCGAGAAAAATTAATCCAGCCTGAATTAAACAGGCTAATACTATTAATTCTATTCTCTTTAAAGAAATCTGGCTCAAACTGCTTAATTTACCATTACGAAGCAGTCCTATTATAATAGAAATAATTACAATATAGACATATAACATTTATTCTTCTCTCTTTCTATCAAAAACCGAAATAAGAGCTTTAACTATTTCAGGGTCAAACTGTTTTCCGGATTGTTCTTTTAACTCTCTCAATATTTTATCCTTGTTTAACTTTTTTCTGTAAGGACGATCAGAGTTCATGGCATCATAAGCATCTGCAACTGCAATTATTCTCGCAAGTAAAGGTATATCTTTTTCTTTTAAACCATCCGGATAACCACTTCCATTATATTTTTCATGATGATGATAAATTGCCTTGGAAGAATCTTTTAAAAAATCTACCGGTTCTATAATCTTAGCTCCCATAACTGTATGCTCTTTTATTTTATCAAATTCTTTATTAGTTAAATTACTATTCTTCCCTAAAATGTTATCCGCTATGCCAATCTTTCCTATATCATGAAGTAAAGCAGTATATTCTATATTCTCAATATCCTTATCGGATAAATTTAATTCTTGGGCTATAGCTACAGAAGTTTCCGCCACTCTCTCTGAATGACCTTTAGTATAGGGGTCCTTGGCATCAATGGCTGCTGCTAAAGCACGAATAGTATCTAAATATACTTTTCGCATTTTAGTATATAATTCAAAAGAACGACGAGCCAGTAATAAAGGGAGGAAAAATAACAAAATCCCTATAATTCCAACTTCTACATAAACAATAGCCATAAGAAAACCCATGGGGGCTTCTGCTATATAACTTGGCACCATTTCTTTGATGCTTGTTCTCCATATTGTTTTTATTCTAACATTTCGAGAAAATGAAACAACCATAACAAATAAGGTTATATTAACAATGCAATAAGTCAATGCGCATATGGTAGCAGGCAAGATAAATCTAAAAATATTTTGCGCTCTTACAACTCCTCCTGCTTGTTGATAGGCAATACCAGCAATACCAGCTGTTAAAGCATATTGAGAGGCATTAAATATTATTTTATACCACGACACTTTCCTCTCAATTATTTCACCTATTAACGCACCCAAAGCAGTTATTAACATTGCTAAGGCTGGCCCATAGACTAAAATCAGCACAAAATCTATGGGAAAACCGATACTTATAACTCCTCCTATGGGTAAATCGACAGGAATAAATTCAGCGAAGGCAGATATGGCAAGAAAAAAAATAAATGCCACCCATATATCAGATAATGGAGGCAAGGAAGGTATTAAATATATAAAAAGAGTGATAGCTAATGCTGTTACTACTCCAACATAAGTTCTTAATTTTAAAGACAAATCATATTACCTCTTTAATTATAAATGAATTAGGTCGGTAAGCCTTTATTATTCTATATTATCTCCAGCTAAATTTAGCGCCACCGGCTAATAACAGAGCCATGACACTAATTAATAAACTAATTAGTTTT
>JAYEGH010000257.1:0-1507 GCA_034659055.1 Candidatus Caldatribacteriota bacterium | reverse complement strand
GCCCGGGCTATTGATAAATTTTTATCTTCCGGCAAGAGTTTGAAAAAAATTAAGTTTTAGTTCAAGTGGTAAAGTATTTCAATTTATTGAAGGCCTAGGTAATTTAAGCAATAATGAAGCTGATTGAGAAAAATTAAATAATTATATACTAAAGGAGGCTTAGTATAGGGAAAAACAAATATTTTTTTAATTAAATTTTTAGTATCAAATAAAAAAATTAAGGAGAAATAAAAATGTCTAAAGAAATGAATCCGTTTGAATTAGTTCAAGCACAATTTGACCACAATGCAGAGTTATTGGGTCTTGATCCTTCATTAAGAGAATTTATGAGAGAACCGGAAAGGGCTATACAATTTACTATTCCAATTGATATGGACAATGGCACCTCTAAGACTTTTATGGGTTATAGGGCTCAACATTCTACTGCTCGTGGACCAGCAAAAGGTGGTCTTCGTTTTGCAGAAGATGAAACATTTGATATGGTAAAACAATTAGCTATGATGATGGCTTGGAAATGTGCAGTTGTAGATATTCCTCTAGGTGGAGGCAAAGGTGGAATCGTTGTAGATCCAAGAAAATTATCCGATAGAGAGACTGAAAGATTGTGTCGAGGTTGGGTTAGAAAAGTATATGATTTTGTAGGTCCGGAGATAGATGTTCCAGCTCCGGATGTAGGTACTAATCCTCAGGATATGCTCTGGATCATGGATGAATATGATACTCTTGCCAGATCTCGTAAGCCTGGGTTCGTTACCGGTAAATCAGTTGGCGTTGGAGGTTCTTTAGGTAGAACTGAAGCTACTGGTTATGGTGCAGTATATTGTGTTAGAGAAGCTTTAAAGAAATTAGGCATTGATTTTAAAGATGCCACTGCTTCCATTCAGGGTGCGGGAAATGTTGCTCGATATACCTGTGAGAAATTTAGTCAATATGGTGGTAAAGTTGTAGCCATATCTTGTTGGGATGCTAATGATAAGAAAGCCTATACTTATAGTTGTGAAGCAGGAATTAAACCTAAAGATTTACTTGCTCCCGGTACCTTGGATAAATTTGGAACCATTGATCCTGAAAAAGCCAAAGCATTTGGTTGGATACAGGAAGACGGAGACGCCTGGTTGAAAAAGAATGTTACTGTTCTTATTCCTGCTGCATTAGGTCAATCGGTTACTCAAGATAACGTCAATGCTATTAACTTTGAAACACTTAAGGTGTACGCTGAAGCTGCAAATACTCCTACTACTTTGGAGGCAGATGAAGTTATAAAAGAAAAAGGTGTTTACGTAATACCTGATTTCCTTTGTAATGCGGGTGGAGTGACTGTTTCTTATTTTGAAGAAGTACAAAATAATATGAATTACTATTGGTCAAAAGAAGAAGTTATTGAAAAATTAGATCGCATTATGACCAATGCTTTTAATGCAGTTGATGATTTGGCAAGAGAGAAAAATGTCTATACACGAGATGCTGCCTATCTTATTTCTCTTCAAAGAGTTGCAAGAGCAGTAGA
>JAYEGH010000256.1:0-8169 GCA_034659055.1 Candidatus Caldatribacteriota bacterium | reverse complement strand
AGAAGGCCACTTTCTTGAGGCCAATTCCCTTAACCATGTTGGGTCCAGAGGGAATAGATGAAATTGAAAGGATTCAAATATAATTCCTCTCTTTGGCTTATTATAAAATAAATAAATGTCATCTATTTTTTCCTGAAACCGCCAGCTATCGATAAACACCAGCAATTCCTGAATGGCACTATTCAGATGATATCTGGATTCAGGAAAATCAATTCTTTCTGTCAGATAATATCCTACTTCTTTCAACTGTTCTTCGGCTCTTTCTCCGATAACCGCTATTTTTAATTGTGCATAATCAAAGGCTTTCGCTTTTTCCCATTCCATAAAGGCATTGGCAATCATCACATTAAACTTACCTGCCATCCCTCTTTGTGAACCAAAGACAATCACCCCGATTTTACCTTTATTTCTTGAGCCCGGGTCTTTTAATATTTCCGGATTATCTTTCAACAGCGCCTGAAAACCCGTCTCGATGGATTGATGATAAGCTCCGATAGCCTCTACAGCACGTTCATGATAATGAATATTCACCACAGCCAATGCCTTCATCGTCTTTACTACAGAATATAAATCCTGGGCACTTTCAATTTTTCTTTGAATCGCTTCCAGCATCTGCATTCGGCTTGCTTTCCTCTCTTTTTAAAATGGATGTTTCAACAAAATCAAGAATCGTTTTTTCTTCCTCGCTATCCAGCTTCTTATTATCCATCACTTTTTCTTCCAGTTCGGGAAACTGGTCTTTTAAATTCTTTTTAATTTCTGCTATCTTTTTTTGAATCGCTTCAACCGGTATCTCATCCCATAATCCCCGGTTCACCATCAGCAGAATGACAATTTGTTCCATCACGGAATAAGGAGTATATTGATTTTGTTTTAAGATTTCCCTGATTCTTCTTCCTCTTTCCAGAATTTTTCTGGTATTCTCATCCAGCTGGGTTCCGAAGCGGGAAAATATCTCCAATTCCTGAAATTGGGAATAAGTCAAGCGCAGACTACCCACCACCGCTTGATAGGAAGCCAATTGCGTCTTTCCTCCCACCCGGGATACTGACTTCCCCACATCAACTGCCGGTAAAAGTCCTCCCTGGAATAACTGGGGAGATAAATAAATTTGACCATCGGTAATGGAAATAAGATTAGTAGGGATATAAGCTGATAAATTTTGAGCCTGGGTTTCGATAACGGGTAAAGCAGTCAAAGAACCGCCGCCTCTTTCTTTCTTTAAATGGGTCGCTCTTTCTAAAAGGCGGGAATGGATATAAAAAATATCTCCGGGATAGGCTTCCCGGGCAGGCGGCCTTCTTAACAAAAGAGATAACTCCCGATAAGTTCGGGCATGATGAGTTAAATCATCATATATAATTAAAACATCTTTCCCTCTTTCCATAAAATATTCACCGATACTGGTAGCCGCATAAGGGGCAATATAATTCAAGCCGGGTGTATCTTCTCCTGATGCCACCATAACAATAGTATATTCCATGGCTTCTGACTTTTTAAGTTGAGCAATTACCCTGGCTACAGAAGACATCTTTTGACCGATAGCACAATAAATACAGATAACATTTTTATCTTTTTGATTGATTATAGTATCCACGGCAATCGCCGTTTTTCCGGTCTGTCGGTCACCAAGAATAAGTTCCCGCTGACCCCGTCCAATCGGCACCAGGGAATCAATGACCAATATTCCCGTCTGTAAAGGAATATAGACCGGTTCCCTATCCATAATGGGAGGAGATTCACGTTCAATAGGATATCTCTCCATCGTTCTGATTGCTCCTAAATCATCCAAAGGACGACTAACCGGGTCAATAACTCTTCCCAGTAATGATTCACCGACCGGTACATCCATGACCTCCCGGGTTCTCTTCACTTCATCTCCGGCTTTAATTCCTTTCGCATCATCCAATAGAATAATATCCACCTTGCCCGGTTCCAGATTGAAGACCATGCCCCGTTTACGGTCTTTAAAGATAACCACTTCCCCTGCCTTGACTTCCGGCAACCCTTTCACAGTTACAATATCTTTGCCTACCGCGGATACAATCCCTATTTCCTCCACATACAAAGAGACTTTCTGTTTTTTAATAATATCGTCCATATAGGAAAAAGTTGTTTTTAAATTATCTTCCAAAGATAAATTATTGATTTCTTTTGTTGGATTATCCATTGATGTCCTCATTTAACCATTAAATTTTTATCTATTTAATCTATCCAAATTATCTCAGTTTTCTTTTTTCTCAGAAGCCAATTCTTGAAAGCTTACTTCGGTGAAAGCTTTTTTGAGCTGTTCCTCCAGCCCGTCCAGATAGTTTTCAATATTCCAGGAAATCTTTTTGCCTTCTGAACGGGTTTCAATCCCGCAAATCAATTCAGGAGATACCTGAAAATCGATTTTCACTTTATCGCCTATCATCTCTTCCAATGTCTTTCGGATTTCAGATTCTTTTTCCGGGATCAGCTTAAAACTACTATTCACCTGGAGCTTTCCCTTATCCTGATGAATAAAGCGGACAAAATCATCTTTTTCTTTTTTGTTCAATTTTCCCAGCTGGATAAGAAAATTTTCAATCAGTTGATTTTCCAATTTTTCACCGGCTAAATCAGACAAGACCTTTCGGCTTATCCGGCAAACCTGTTCACAGGACAAATGACGAAGGTCTCTTAAAAAGGCAGTTCGCTGTTTCAGCATCGCCTCTCTCCAATTTTTTTGTTCTTCCTCGATTCTTTCTTTGGCATCCTTCACCATTGCTTCCCGCTTCTCCCGGGCATCCTTCTTGGCCTTGGCAAGCATCTCATTCCATTTCTGTTCTAATTCTTTTCTTATCCCGCGCTGTTCTTCCAATTCTTTCCGGGCTTCTTCTTTAGCTGTTTCCGCGTCTTTCATATGACCCGTGATCTGGTTTTCCCGGTCATCCATAATTTTGATAATTCGATTAAACAAAAATCGTTTCAATAGATAGATTAGGATTAAAAAATTAACAATTTGGGCAATAACGGTAAACATATCTATCAGCATAATTAACCTACCTGACTTAAAACGTAATTCCAGAAAGGATTGGCAAAAATAAGAATGACTGAAATGACCAGACAGTAAATCGCCGTCGATTCAACCATGGCCAAACCTACAAATAATGTTCTGGTAATGGTATTGGCCTCATCCGGCTGCTGGGCAATTGCTCCCAACGCCCGTGCCAGGGCCATCCCTTCTCCAATAGCGGGTCCAATAGAACCAAGCGCAATGGTGATTCCCGCTGTAATAATGGAAACTGCACCAATAATATCTATACTACTCATCTTCTTTACTCCCTTCCTTTTGTTCTATTTTTTCTAACTTTTCTTCCACCCGTGTTGCAGAGGCAATATAAACCGTTGCCAGCACGGTAAAAATATAGGCCTGTATTTGACCGATTAACAATCCCAAAACCTGCATAACTATGGGCACAAACAGAGGGGTAATAATCAACAAAACCGCCACAATCAATGTACCACTCATCACATTTCCGAATAACCGGACTGCCAGAGCCAGCGTACGAGAAAAATCTCCGATAATATTAAAAGGCGCCATAATTATAGAAGGCTCCAGATATTGTTTAAAATAGGCCTTCATCCCTTTTTTTGCAATCCCGAAAATAGGAATGGCAAAAAATACACAGATTGCCAGGGCGCTGGTAGTAGATAAGGAACCAGTCGGCGGCTGGTAACCGGGGATGATAACCAGTAGATTGGATAGCGAAATAAATAAAAACAGGGTTCCCAAAAAAGGAATAAAAGGGTCGGGATTCTGCTGGGTAATCTCTCTCACCTGCTGCCTGATATAACCCACAATGACTTCCAGAAAATTCTGCCATCGGCTGATTTTAGGTCCAATGGTCAAATTCTTCGTGGCCAGCCAGCTGATGAAAATCAATAACACCATTACCACCCAGGTAAAAAATATAGTGGCATTGATATGAACACCATTCCATTGAAAGATAATAATTGTATCCGGAGTAATTTCCATGTTTATTTCCCATCCTCTATTTTACTATTAGGCTTTGTCTTATCTTCCTTTGTCCCTATCCTTCTGCTTAAAAAAATACGTCCGATAATAAATCCGGCCAGCAGGATTAAAATATTAACCCATTCTCCCTTACGTGCAACAAAAATCAGCACCAAAAAAATGACTGCGGTTCTTAAAATAAAACTACCCAGAGTTAATAGAATGGGCGAGCGAACCTGATTCATATTTTTAAGAGTCAGCCATAAACCGGCAAAATATAATATCCCTAGTCCCAAACCAATTAACAGATATAATAAGCTATAAATACTAAAACTCATTCTTCGTTTTCCTTTTCAATTGATTTTCTTTCTTTTTCCACCCAGTACCAGGCATTGAGACAGCCAAGAATAATCCCCGCAAAGAGAAAAGTCAAGGTCCAGGAAATCTGTCCCGACCATTTCTTATCAGCCCAGATACCCACCGCAACACCAATCACGGTCGGTATCATCACTGACCAACCAATCACCCCGAACAGACCCATTCCAAACCATATAGCCTGATTCTTCTTGCTTTGGGCTCTTAATTTCCGTTTTTCTTTTTTCTCAATTTTTTTAATAAAGCCCTTCTTTATATCTTCCGGTTTTTCTCTATTATTCATGTGTCTCCAAATTTAAAAAACTACGCACAAAATCTGCCTCTAATTTACTCAAAGCAACCTGGGCGTCTTTTTCTTTTTCATCTGTCTTTATAAATATTTCTTCCACCCGGTTTTTCAGCTCTCCCAAATCTTCTCCCTCTATCGCATTCCGGGTCGAAATAATAACTTCTTTTCCGTATTTTACCAGAATTCCCTCATCAATCGCCAGATAAACATCTTCCCCATCCACCAAAGTTATGATTAAAATCCCCGGCACCAGGGAGGTGGTAAAATCAACATGTTTGGGCATTAAACAGAACCATCCGTTTTCTGCTTCTGCCGTTATTTTTTTCACTTCCTTTTTTAAAAAGGTTTTTTCCGGTAATAATATCTTTAAATCAATCATTTTTCGCTTCTTCTATGGAACCAATCATATAAAGGGATTGTTCAGAATAACTGGTAAACTCATCATTTAAGATTCTCTCACAACCTTCCAGAGATTCTGCTAGACTCACCCGACGCCCCTTATTGCCGGTAAACTGCTCTGTAGTGACAAACGGTTGAGTTAAAAACTTTTCCAAACGCCGGGCACGATTGACCGTTCTCTGGTCTTTTTTAGATAATTCCTCTAAACCCAACATGGCTATAATATCCTTTAATTCCTCATATTCAGATAAGGTCTGTTTAATCTCCCGGGCTATCTGGTAATGCCTTTGACCAACCACCGTCGGTGTCAGCATATTTGATGCAGATTTTAAGGGATCCACAGCCGGATATAAACCCTGGCTGGCTCGCTGTCGGGAAAGAACCACTGAAGCAGAAAGATGGCTGAAAGTGTGAACAGCAGCAGGGTCGGTAAAATCATCAGCAGGCACATATACTGCCTGGATGGAGGTGATTGACCCGGTGGCGGAATTACAAATTCTTTCCTCAAGATCGGCAATTTCACTTGCCATAGTGGGCTGATACCCTACCCGGGAAGGCAGCTCTCCCAACAGACCAGAAACCTCAGCCCCGGCCTGGACAAAGCGAAATATATTATCAACTAATAAAAGAACGTTCTGTTTGACTTCATCACGGAAATATTCTGCCATAGTCAAAGCAGCATGTCCAACTCTAAATCGGGCACCGGGCTGTTCGTTCATCTGGGCAAACATCAAAACAGCCTGCTTTAAAACTCCTGTTGTTTGCATTTCCCGATACAATTCTTCCCCTTCTCTAGACCGCTCTCCAATCCCGCAAAAGAGACTCACTCCTTCATGCTCCAAAGCCATATTATGAATCATCTCCATAATCAGCACCGTTTTGCCAACTCCGGCACCTCCAAACAAACCGGCCTTTCCACCTTTTTCTAAAGGAGCTAAAACGTCAATAACTTTTATTCCGGTCTCATAAATATCGGTAGAAGTAGTCCGTTCAGCAAGAGAAAGTGATTTCTTATAAATGGGAACTGATTTTTTTGCAGCCAGATTTTTTCCACCGTCGATCGGTTCTCCAAAAACATTAAACATCCGCCCCAATAATTCACGTCCCACCGGCACCCGCAAAGGATGGCCCCTATCAACAATTTCATCTCCTCTTTTTAATCCTTGAGTAGAAGTCAAGGCTATTCCTCTAACCGTAGTAGCATCAAGATGAAGCGTTACCTCGATAATTGCTTCTCCGGATTTTAACTGATTATTTACCCCGGGAAGGAACTGCGGGAAAAAAGCATCAATAACACTTCCCCTAATTGCTCTTATTTGTCCTCGATTTATTTTCTTATTATCCATTCGAACATCTCCAATAATTGCTGTCTATCCATTTAAGTTTTAATTTATTATAACATACACAATGACTTAATCAATTTTGATTAATGTATTTTCCATTGGGCAGAATATCGGGAGAGAATCCTTTGAGTCAGGTCTCTCCTGGAATCCTTTGGGTTTAGGGCCTCCCTTATGTCATTTCCGCTCTCTTCTCTGTCATTCCCGCGAAAGCGGGAATCCAGTATCTTTTATCCTCTCGCATTTAATGTAAAATAAAAAATTTTATCATTCCTTAGATAAAAGTTTTCGAACTAACTCAAAGCTTTCTTCAACACCGGATAAAAATCCTTTTCTTCCTCAATAACGGTAATTTTTTCCTTTTTTGCTTCCTCTTTCTGGCTTTCGGTACAATAACCCCATCCGGCTAAAAAAACGTTAACCCCCAGGGCATTAGTTCCTTCAAGATAGCTCAGCTGGTCATCAACAAAATAAATCTCATTTAATTCGGCACCATATTTTTTAGCGATAGCCTGCATATGCTCTGCTTTATGCTTACCAAAGTTTTTATCAAAAATATCTTCAATGTCTATCTCAAATCCAAGATATTCCGGTTGAAATGCACGATGAATGGCTTTCCCAAGATTGGAGGTAGCAATAACAATTTTTTGCCCTTCCTTTGTAAATCGCTGAATCCCTTTTACTATTTCCTGAAAAACAGGTGACAGAAAAAACCATTTTCTAAAACTCTTTTTCTGCCATTTCTCTTTTTCTTGAAAAAATAATTCTAGAAAAAATTGATAATCAAATTTAAGCTGGTTACGATAAGAATTAAACTCCTGTTGGTCCTTAATCTGAATCTGCTCTTCCACAATTTTAATAATTAGGAAAAAATCACCCGATAATTTGAGATAAGATCTTAAGCGCCGGTAATAATCCATTTCCTTTTTATATTGTTTTTTCATATCTTCCCAATTATCAAAAGTAAATAATTCCCCGCCAAAATTTTTTTTTACTTGCGAACCGAAATATTTACAATAGGCATTATGACTTACAAATAAAGATTTTAAAGCACTGTCACTAATGACCCCGTCAAAATCCACTGCTAATATTTTCATTTTTGATTCTTCCTATCCCTTGAATTAATTTGTGTAGTGCTGTTAAACAGATTAATAAAATTATACTATTTCTTTATAGGGTTGTACAATGGGAATTGTGTGATTTTGGCCGTAGTATACGATGAGATTTCTAAATTATGCAGAGTATATAGAGGGAGTGCATCTTCATGTTTGATATACTGTAATTTCTTAAAATAGGATAAAAGCGCAATGAAGTCCTGCCCACTGCAATATTCTAAATATTTAAGAAGACATTGGGAACCTGTGCTTATCAGAATTCCTATATGAATAAAAAGTTAGAAGAAATTACCGAATTATTGAGCTAATACAACCGTCCCTTTGTTTTTGATATGCAATTAAAGCTGCTGTTCTTGATGATTTAATCTTGATTCTTCTTGCTTCTTTTTTTATGCCTCATACCTCTTTTTTTCATGGCATTTTTGCGGTCTTCTCGAAGTAGCGGAATTAGAAATTTTCTAAAAAACCAAACGGAAATATTCCAAAAGAATATCTTTATATAATATACTCTAAAATAATTTAGAGAAAAATGTACAATAAAGAACTGTATCTTGTTATGATACTATTTTTTTCTTTTAGGTTTTTTTAGTCCTTTTATACCTGCAAGATTATAATTATGATGAATATCTTGTTTTACTTTCATAGATATAGTTTTTAATTTCAAAATTA
>JAYEGH010000255.1:0-8222 GCA_034659055.1 Candidatus Caldatribacteriota bacterium | reverse complement strand
TTTGCTTCTTTTACTTCAAAATCTTCCCACTCAATATCTTCTAATTTTTTAATTAGTTCGGCTTTGTTCATTAAAATTCTCCTTCAAGGGTTCAATATTCACAAATTTATTTAATTATATCATAGCGTTGCGACTACTGTATGGCAACAATTAGGAAAATAATTTGAAAAATATGAAAAAAGTAGCCAGTCCCCATTTTCCTAAAGAAGAATGTCCCCCATGATTCTTGTTATCTATATACTGCATCGCTGGTTAAAAGTCCTGCTTTTTGGAAGAAAAGTTTTCGGGTATTGGGGGTAGGTCCTGTCGTACTCTATCAGGGACTGCTTACTTACTGCCATAAAGAAAAGTATATCGCCTGGCCTACTTTGGCTACCTTAAGCAGCAAATTAGGCATATCTAAAAATAGCCTGCTCAGTTATCGAAAGACTCTTTTTAGATATGGACTGATTAAAAAAATAATAAAAAGAAGAACTGCCCGGGGAAATTATCAATCTAACTTCTATAAGGTTACTCCTATGGAGGGTAGTGCAAAAATTGAACTCCGCCAGGTTCAAATTTTGCACCCTAACAATACCAATACTAACAATACCAATATAACAACAACAAATAGAGAAAAAGATACTGTTGTTGTTGTGGTTAATTTTAAAAAATTAAAAAAGAAGGGAGAGGAAAATACATGGTTTTAATCGAATTTTATATCCTTCTTGTCAATACCAGCAACTCCAATTACCGTATCTGCTCCGCCATAATAGACCAGGATTCTGTCTCCGATCTCTGCCTGACCACAGCTAAATACTACTCTGGGGATATAACCATTTACTTCCCAATCAAGCTCAGGTTCTAATATTGGTTCAGTCTGTCTGACCAGAACTTTTGAAGGGTCATCTAAATCAAGTAAGGCTGCCCCCAGGCAGTAACCTTTCTCTTTGCTTGTACCGTGGTATATTAAGAACCAACCCTGCTTCACTTTAATGGGAGGACCTGCTATTCCAATTTTATTATATTCCCAACCCGAATCGAGTATGGGCTTCATTATGATTTTATGCTCATACCAAGTTTTAAGGTCATCAGAATAGGCAATCCAGATATCCGGTTCTCTTCGGTGAAACATTACATATTTGCCCTTGATTTTCTCGGGGAACAGGGAAGCATCTTTGTTGGGTTCATCAAGGACTATGCCTTGTCTCTCCCAGTCTATAAGGTTTTTGGAAGTTGCCAGACAAATTCTGAAGTCTTCCGGGAATCTACCCCCATATCCGGTATACATCATATAGAAGGTATCACCTATTTTAACCACCCGGGGGTCTTCTGGTCCTCTTGCTTCTTGTTCTGTATCATTGGATAAAACTGGTTCTTCTAAGCGGTTGAAGTGAATCCCATCTTTGCTTACTGCATAGCCCAGACAATTAATATAGGGCCCTTCTTCCCTATTGGGCGCAATATCGGTAGCTCGGTAGATCATATGTACCAGGCCATTGTCATAAATGGCGGCACAGTTAAATACGGCAGAAGCTTCCCAGGGATGCTCTTTTTTTGGTAGTAAGATAGGTTGTTTTGATAGTCTTTTTAGTTTTATCATTCAATTTACTTTCTTCTTTTTAAATTAACTATTTAAAATCTTTTAACCACATTATTTGATATGGCTCTAAAAATATTTTTTCTATATTTATTATTTTCTCAGAAACTATATCATAATATTGTTTATTATTTAAGTTATACTGATTTTTTGCAAGGCACAACTCCTGTTTATTATCTGTAATATTATGTAATGCTATTATTTTTCCCTTGCCATCCGGAGAAGTCCGCAATAAAGAAAATATTCCTTTCTTTAAAAATAATACTTCTTGTTTTCCATTGGGATGAAAGGCTTTTTCAGATTTTCTTTTATGAATTAATTTCATGAACTCAGTAAATATTTTATGTTCTCTGGAATCCGAATTTACTAAATCCTCTTTTAATTTATCATATTGAAATTTTTTTCGATTAATAGTTCTTTTCTGACCTGTTTTCTCTACTCCTTCCAGATAATTTTCCGTTCCGAACAGGCTGTGGATATAGATCCCAGGAATACCTATTAGTGATAATATTATTGCCTGAGAAGCTATAAATTTCTCTATATTTAATTCTTCACTTTTTTTAGAATCGGCAATAGCACTATAATAGGTAATATTCATTTCGTATGGTTTTTTAGTTCTATCTTTTGCAATTTTATAAGAGACATATCCTCCTTTTTCTTTTACATCATTTGCAATATCGGTTATTTCTTTGTCTGTCAAAATATTTGTAACCGGAACAACTCCCAGACCATCATGGGTAGCAAGCACATTAAAGAAAGCTGTTTTATCAGAAATATCCTTAATCTTAGAAGCCCACTCAAGAAGACGAGATGCATCACCAGTATAAAATGTATGTAACACTAATAAAGGAAGGGCAAACTGATATATCAATTGGGCTTCATTATAGCCATTACCAAAATAATTAATATTTTCCTTGTGAGGTACATTGGTTTCTGTAATCAGTAAGACTTCCGGATAAACCTCATCAAGAATAGCCCTAATTAATTGAATTATATAATGTGTTTCTTTTAGATTAATACAACTTGTCCCTAATTTTTTCCAGATATGGCCGATTGCATCAAGACGAATAACTCTGGCTTTTTTACCGGCATAAAATAATATTACATCAATAACTTCTATTAATACTTTTTCATTAGCATAATTAAGATCTATTTGGTCAGGGCTAAATGTAGTCCAAAGATATATTTCTTTGCCTTTTCTTTTAAATTTGGTTAATAATGGATGTGCTCTTGCCCTTGTAACTGAAGATATCTCAGCATCTTTATCAACGCTGGTAAAATAGTTGTCATATTCAGGGTTACCTTTTAAATATTCTTTAAACCAGATACTCTTGGATGAAATATGATTGGCTATTAAATCAAGCATTAAGTTAATTTTTTGTCCTATATCCTCGATATCTTTCCATTTTCCTAAAACCGGGTTTACTTTTTTATAATCTATAACCGAAAATCCATCATCAGAAGAATAAGGATAAAATGGCAATATATGAACAATGTTTATTTGCCTGATAAGATATTTGTCTATAAATTTACATAATGTCTTCAGAGGTTTTTTATTGGTTTCTTTAATACTATCTCCATAAGTAATTAAAACAATATCCTTTTCATCTAAAAATGTTTTTTTATTTTGAAAAAAAATATTTTTAGAATGTTTTTTGAGTAATTTTTTAATTTTACTAATTATTTTTTTACTTCTTTTTTCTCCATAAATAAAGCTAAGTTTCTCTTCAATTATTTCTCGATTTTTATTTGATAGGGGCATATTAAAAAACTTCTCCTGCATATTTTCTTAGAATAAATATAATATTTAATAAAATTCCCATTTTATGTAGAATCTCTGACAATTAATTTTGGTTGAAAAATAGTTCTCTGATTTTTATGCTTCTTTGGATTTTTTAACTTTTGATCCAAAATTTCTATTGCTCCTTCTGCCATCTTTCTTACAGACTGGCTAATCGTTGTCAGTGCCGGATAATAGTATTCTGATAATGGAATATTATCAATACCAAGCACCGCAATATCCCGGGGTATCTTTAACCCCTTTTCCTGAATAGCATGGTAAACCCCTATTGCCCTCTGATCACCGGAGACAAAAAGGGCATCAGGAGCTTCTTCTTCTAAAACATTCTTCATTTTCTCATAGGCAATTTTGGGGTTCATAATTCCATAATCAATATGCGTTAACTCACTCTTGATGTGATAATCTTTAAAGGCTTGAATAAATCCCTTTGTTCTATCCTGATTTACCGTAAAATTTTTATCCCCCAGAAAAAACCGAACAGAACTGTTCCCTCTTTTAATAAGATGCTCAGCTCCCAAATAACCCGCTTTAACATTATCAAGATTAACAAAAGAAGTAGACTTATAGACATTATCCCTACCAACAATAACAAAAGGGATATTTCTTTTCACCAGATAGTCAATCCGCCGATCAATTTCTCGAGTATCAAAAATTATAGCACCGTCTGCAAAGCTATTTTTCAGCAAATAGAAACCATCATGTTTATTTTCTTCAACCTTGGAAGCTGAAGACTTTGAAACTACTAATTTATACCCTACTCTATTGGCTTCACTATCTAAATACCGGATAAAAACATTGTGAAAATTCCCTATATAATTTGCCGCATTTTTTTCTACAAAGACTATCAAAATCCCGGTTGCTTTTTTTCTAAGTGACCTGGCAATAAGATTAACCTGGTACCCGGTTGATTTAATGATTTTTAATATTTTATCTCTTGTTTCTTTCTTTACTTTTTTTTCTCTATTGACAACTCTGGAAACCGTCCGCGGAGAAACATTGGCAATTTTTGCGATATCTTTAATGTTGTATTCCTTCATTTCAAACCACCTCCACAAATCACTACACAATCATTTTCAATTTTTCTTCTAAACTTTTACATGAAAGATATTTTCTTCCTAATTGAAAATTTTCTTCAACCATCTTTTCTCTGCAATCTTTATCTATAAGTAACTTTATACATTCTCCGGCAGCATGCTTTATTGCTCCTTCACCCACCCTTGCCAGACCGTATTTATCAAGCTCGTATTTATCCCCCAAAGAAATAACCTTGAATCCTTTTCCTTTGATATCTTCTTTGTAAACATCATACTCAAACACTAACATCGGTTTTTTGGCAAATAGCCCTTCTAAAAACTGATTTCCCCACCCCTCCTGAATGCTCGGATAGGTTACTATATCTGCAAAAACATATGTATCCCATAAGGAATATATCTTATCATTATTTTTAACACACCTTGAATGTTCAACCAAATTATTAACAAACACTAATTCTACATTGCTTTCTTCAGCCCTGGTTTTAAGCCTCTCAACATAATCATCTGCAGTCTCTATCATTCCCGCTAAAACGAGTACGATCCTGCTATCCTCTTTAAAACTTTTTCCATTATATAATTTTGCTTCTTCAAGTATCTTCCTATTTTCTTTTTTCTTCATCTCCCCAACCACATCTATAGCCAGTTCGATTGCTTTTCTATTAGTTACCCTGGTTGCCTGTAACATAAGGATATCATTATCTTTGATGCCTAATTTTTTTCTAAAATCTTTATTGTAATTATCCATCTCCCATAACTTCTCATTAAAATCAAATACATTGGGTATAATAGTAGAATCCAGATTTCTTCTTACTTTTAATTCCTTTTGTACAATACTATTAATTACTACATGTGAAATTAAATTATCTTTTGGAGGATAGTATTCCTCCAGGGACTTGCGGACGAAATTACATGTTGGATGGGAAAAATTATCCCTTTCCCAGTAAAAATCATGATGATGTCCGATACATCTAATGCCCAATTCCTTAATGATGTTAGCAAAGGCTATAGCAGTAGGGATGCTTCTACCGATTGATAAAATATTATTGGGAATAATTAAATCTATCTTATTTTCTATTAAGATTTTTTTCAAAGCTTCTTCAATCTTCAAAGTTTGCCTTCTTACGGCTCTTATTAATTCATCCTCACTCTGATAATCTTCTAATTTTAAATAGGCATTTCTTTCAATTTTCAAATCCTCTTCAAATCTATAATTCATTTCCGGTATAATGTAACCATCAGATGTACCTATACTGCCGGCAATAAAATATACTTTATGCCCCATATTTTCTAAAACTTTTTTCCACTTATCCATTTCCAGGGAAACTCCATCAGTTTCACCAACCCGGTAATGACACAATGCTATATTCATGCTGTCCTTCCTTTGTGTAATAATTTTATATCTCCTCATGACTTTCATAATCAAAAAATAATATTTTTTCCTGCTTAAAATTAAGAAAAAATGTGTCCCCGGATTTAATTTTTGTTCCACCCGAAATAACTAATTTTGCTATTTTATCATTAATCTTAAAAATAATTACTTGATGAGACCCTTGAGGCTCAACTAATAAACACTTTACTGACATAACAGCATCCTTTTCGTCAACAACCATTATATTTTCGGGCCTGACACCGATTATCATTTTTTTATTATTATAATCTTTTAATCGGTGAGCTATTTTATCCTTTAAGATAATTTTAAAATCAGGATTAACCAGATTATATTTGCCATCTTTTACGGTTATGGTAACCTCTGTAAAATTAGTAGGAGGGGCACCTATAAAATTAGCTACAAACATATTTTTGGAATTGTGGTAGACCTCATCAGTTGTTCCGGTCTGAACAATCTCCCCATCTTTCATAATTACAATTCTATCAGCCAGGCTCATGGCTTCAGATTGGTCATGGGTTACAAAAATTGTGGTTGCCTTGGTCTTTTTATGAATAGACTTGAGTTCTGTTCGCATATAAACCCTTAATATCGCATCAAGATTGGAGAGAGGTTCATCCATTAAAAAAATCCTGGGTTTAACTGAAACTGCTCTTGCTACAGCAACACGCTGTCTTTGACCGCCCGATAATTGATTGGGGTAACGTTCAAGATATATAGATATGTCAGTCATTTCTGCGACTTCTTTAACAATTTTATCAATCTCCTTTTTAGACATCCCTTTCAATTTTAAAGCATAAGATATATTTTGATAAACCGTCATATGAGGCCAGATTGCATAACTTTGAAAAATCATACTCATATTTCTCTTCCAGGGTGGTAAATTTGTTATATCATCTTCATCTATGGTAATTCTTCCTTTAGTAATCTCCTCGAGACCGGCGATCATTCGTAAAGTTGTCGTTTTACCGCATCCTGACGGACCTAACAAAACCAGAAATTCTCCATCGTGGACTTCCAGGCTTATATCTTTCACAGCTAAAACATTTTTACCAAATCTCTTGGTAATATGGTTTAATTTTAAATTAGCCATAGTTTCCTCCCATTAATAAATAATTTTAAGCTGTAACTCCGCCCCACATCTGATTAATATACTTGCGAATAAATAGGGTAAAGAGCACCATTGGCAGAGCCATTAAGATTCCACCTGCTGCTGCCAAATTTACCTGAGCGCTTGCCCCAAGTAAGGTTTGATAGACAACAACAGCAAAAGTTGGATTGAATTGGGTTAAAATAATCGCCGAAACAGTTTCATTCCATGCCCCAATAAAAGCATACATTGCACACGCAGCTAAACCGGGCAAGGCGAGCGGTATGGTTATATTAATAAAAGTCCTTAATTTCGTTGCTCCAAATACCTGTGCTGCTTCCTCTAATTCAACGGGGATGCCCAAAAAAATACTTGCAGTAACCCAGATGGTAAGGGCAATGGTTCCTACCGAATATACTAATGACAAACCAATCGGTTTATCGTAAAACCCTATTGTAGCAAGGATTATAACCATGGGCATAGCAATGGCAACAGCCGGAAAAACCCTTACAAATAGAACACTAACTTTCAAGGCATTCTTCCCTTTAAAAATATATCTGGCAAAGGCATATCCTGCCATTCCTCCGATTGATAAAGAAATAAGAATTGTAAGGCCGGCTACCTGAAGGCTTCTAATCAGGGCAGGGACGGCATCACGAGTTATAGCAAAAAATGTTTGATAATTATGTAGAAGACCTTTATAGTTTTTAAAATAAACCTCATTTTGCTGATCTAATTTCGAAATATAATTTTCCAGCTTTTCTATAGAAATATCCACATTTAACTGCGTTTTCATATATCTTGACATTTTTTCCATATTACTGGTATCAAGCATGGTCTGATATTCTCCATCTTTTTTCTCGTAGATGGACAGAATATAACCCTTATCCCCTTTTTCTAATTTAAATTCAGAAGAAATTGCCGGTACCAGAGGAAGGGGAAATTGATAGGCTTCCCTTGAAGATAAAAATGATAAAGAAACCAGAAAATATAATGGCGTAAGTATTATTATAATTAAACTTGTTATTAAAATATAAAAAATAGTTTTTTTGGCAAATTTAGAGACAGTACTTTCCCACATTTTTCTTACATCACTTCCTTCTTATCTTTATCAAATGCACCTGAAGCTTTTAAATATACTACTGCCGCTATAGTTACGATTACAGAAGTTATGACCGCATATGTCGAGGCTATTTGATAGCTGTTGTCGAGTCGTGATAATTCTTCTTTATAATAGATTACCCTTTCCAGTAAAAGCGGAATTCTGTCAAATCCAAAAAGCATAACCACAATAAGCCAGATCTGAATGGCTGCAATTAATCTCAAGATAA
>JAYEGH010000254.1:0-1547 GCA_034659055.1 Candidatus Caldatribacteriota bacterium | reverse complement strand
TACGATATACATAAAAAGCTGGGAACATGGGATTCTCCAAAATGGCAGAAAATAATTAAACCAACTTTGTCAAATAAAAAGCTTCGTTTGGATTACAATTAGAAACATTTTTAACTATTTCGGGTTTAATGATTAAATCATTATCAAATGAGAGAATTATGAATAAGGAAGAGATTATAAAAAAAACAGAAGATTTTGTACGGAAAACTTTCCAAGAGGAAAACACCGGGCATGACTGGTGGCATACACATCGGGTAAGAATTTTGTCAAAAAAGATTGCCCGTGATGAAAAGGCAGATTTGTTTATTGTAGATATTGTTGCTCTTTTGCATGATGTAGGTGATTATAAATTCTTTGGAGGAGATGAAAAAGAGGGATTATTATTTGTAAAAAAGTGGCTCTCCTCTCTTGAAATATCAGATGAATTAATAGAGAGAATTTTAGAAATAATTTCTAAAATATCGTTTAAAAATACTTTACCGGAATCTAAAAATCAAAAATATAAGAATTCTGTAAAAATATTAAGCAAAGAATTTATGGCAGTATGTGATGCCGACCGACTTGATGCAATGGGAGCGATAGGGATTGCAAGAACCTTTACTTATGGAGGATTTTATAAAAGAGCGATTTACAATCCGCAAATTAAGCTGAACAGGAATATCACTCAAGAAGAATATAAAACCACAGATGCACCTTCCATAAATCATTTTTATGAGAAGTTGTTAAAGCTTAAAAGTATGATGCATACTAAATTAGGCAAAAAAATAGCCAGAAAAAGACACCGGGTCTTAAAGCTTTATTTGAAAGAATTTTTTAAAGAATGGAAGGGAAAGATGTAAAGAGAAGTGCTATCCATTTTTTTTCTACATCTTTTTTAAAATTGGAGGAGATTATGTACGGAAATTTTAAAGGAACGCTGATTATTTTTGCCAGACACGGAGAATGCGAAGGAAATATTAAAGGAATGTTTAGAGGGAGAACAGATTTTCCTCTAAATGAAAGGGGGCTTATACAAGCTCAAGATTTAGCACAAGAACTTAAAGATTATCCTATAAAATATATTTTTTCCAGTCCGCTTAGTCGTGCGAAACAGACCGCAGAAGCTATTGGGAAAAAATGTAAGGTAGAAGTTGAAATTGAGGAGAAATTTAATAATATTGAGTTGGGAAATTGGGAAGGACGTTATAAAAAAGAGATTGAAGAACAATTTCCCGAAGAATGGAAGTTATGGATAAGTAATCCGGAGAAACTATTGGTAAAAGATATGGAAACAATTTATGAGGTACAAAAGAGAGCTAAAGAATGTTTGGATAGATTAGTGTTAGAACATAAAGGGGAAACCTTAGCAGTGGTTACTCACAGGGCGGTTCTAAAACCGCTTATTGCTGCCTGCTTAAATATTGCTTCACCTTATTTCTGGAGGATTCATTTAGATACGGCTTCTTACAGCTTATTATCACATAGAGAAGGAAAAGGGTATTGTTTGATTCAATTAAATCAAACCAAGCATCTAAGAGAATATGTTACTGAATGGGCATAAAAAATAA
>JAYEGH010000253.1:0-1554 GCA_034659055.1 Candidatus Caldatribacteriota bacterium | reverse complement strand
CCTGAGGCAATCATTAAAAGATTAAATCTAAGAAGGCCAATCTATAAAAAGACAGCAGCTTACGGCCATTTTGGAAGAAACGATAGTGATTTTACTTGGGAAAAGACAGATATGTCTGAAACCTTAAAAGAACAAGCGGGATTAAAATAATAATAGTATAAATTTTAACTTTTTGTTTTGAGCAGAGCCCGAAAAAGTGGTATTAATGCTTGAAAATGGAGGAGCAGATAGAGTAGGTGCTAAAGGTTATTGCGGTATGACACTTTGCATATTATGGCTATGTCTGATAAAATAGCAAAAGATTCTTTATGAAACCTGCTCGTGTTTATGAATATATCAACATAAAAAGAGAGAGGTTATATTAAATGGAATTAGATAAGTTATTATTAGAAACAAAAGAAAAGGATGCTTCAGATTTACACATTACCGTTGGAGTACCTCCGGTATTGCGAATAAACGGAAAATTGCAAAAAATGAATTTACCAGAACTGGACGCAAATGATGTTCACGAAATAATTAGTGAAATAATTTCAGAAGAACAGAAAAATATGTATCAAAAATTACACGAATTGGATTTTTCGCATGAGCTCAAAAACGTAGCGAGATTTAGAGTAAACATTTTCCAGCATCGAAGGGGAGAAGCGGCTGCCTTTAGATTAATACCGGAAAAGATAAAATCCATTGAAGACTTAGGCTTACCGGAAGAGATTATTAGTTTTACTAATAAGAAAAAAGGATTTGTATTAGTAACAGGACCTACAGGAAGCGGTAAATCTACTACATTAGCAACATTAATTGATATTATTAACCAGGAGAGATATGAACATATAATTACCATTGAGGATCCCATTGAATTTGTCCATAATCATAAAAATTGCATCATCGATCAGAGAGAAGTTGGGGCAAATACAAATTCCTTTTCTTACGCACTAAGAAGTGCATTAAGAGAAGACCCTGATGTGATATTAGTCGGAGAAATGAGAGACTTGGATACTATTTCCATGGCAGTAACTGCTGCAGAAACCGGTCATTTGGTATTTTCTACACTCCATACTAATAGTGCTGCTGAAAGCATAGAAAGAATAATAAATGTATTTCCCCCTCATCAACAAGGGCAAATTAGAATTCAAGTGTCTGAATCTATTTTAGGAATTGTCGCTCAGACTTTATTGCCCACTATAGATGGAGAAGGAAGAGTTCCGGCTGTTGAACTAATGATTGCTAATCCTGCAATTAGGAATATAATAAGAGAAGAGAAAGTTCACCAAATGACTACATTAATTCAAATGGGTAAAAAAGATGGCATGCTAAGTCTGGATCAATCACTAAAAATCTTGTTAAGTGATGGAAAGATCAGTAGGGAAGAGGCAATAAATAAAGCCATAGATAAAAAAGTGTTTATGAAAATGGGGAAGGGATATTAGCACGACGAATGATTACTTATAACTTAATATTTGGTTGTAATAAAAAAATAATCATAAAATTTTAAATCAGTCATTGCAGATAATAATGATTTAAATTTACGAGATTGCCGCGTCGTTTCACTCCTCGCAA
>JAYEGH010000252.1:0-1559 GCA_034659055.1 Candidatus Caldatribacteriota bacterium | reverse complement strand
ACAACTCCGAAGAGGCATAAATCAATCCGGGAACTCGCATTCCCACACGATAATCTTGAGGAATCTCCCAACGATAATCATCTATTTTGTTTAAGGGTCCTTCCCAGTATTGTTTCATATTATTTCCTTTACATCTGTGTAATCTTTTTTGTAATCTGCGTAATCATAATTAAATATCAAAAATTATCCGGGCACTCAGGAGTCCGCTTTCTGTAATCTTTTTAATTTCTAAACAGTGATAGGTAACCGCTTTTATCTCTTTTTCTATTTTAAGGCCAGATCGATTAATCTTTATTCCTTCAACTTCTGCCTTAATATTATTATTGGATAATTCCTTTATATTAAATTTATTTAAAATTGCTAATTTTGTTTCACTGATATATATAAGTTCATTAAGCCAGGCTACCAGTAAATCTTCAAGGCTTTCTGCTCTAAGTGTAATTTTGTAGGAAATATTTTCATTTGCTAAGCCGCTATTATTTCCGACGATAATTTTAAACATTCCTTTTGCAGCATTTACAAAAATTTCTCTTTTGTTTTTACCGTATGCTATTATTCCGATATCAGCAGTATGTTCTAACATTTCAAATTCTTTCATAAATGTTTATCGCCTTTTTAAATTTTACGCTGTCATACGAGATTGCTTCGCTTTGCTCGCAATGACAATTAAATAAAAAACTCCCATCACTTAGTAATATCTACTACTAGGGACGAGAGTTTAATCACGTGGTGCCACCCTGATTTAATAGGAAAATATCCTATCCTTCATTGGCAATATTTTATAGCACCGTTTGGTGCGTTTCCGGATACTGTCACTTCACCGAAAATATTAAAAAGGGTGGAATTCGATAAACTCAATACTGATTTTCACCAACCATCAGCTCTCTAAAATTTACTGCCTACCTACTTTTCCCTTTTATTTTTTCCTTACATCATATTGTGTTACTTGTGTTACTAATATTATAAGTTTTAATTACTCTTCTTGTCAAAATTTTATTTATCTTTGTTCTTTGTTTTTCTTTTTCTCTTCATACATCTTCTGGTCGGCAATAGCTATAAGTTCATCCATGATTTTCGGTTTATCAGGAAGGTATTCGGAAAATCCCATGCTGAATTTTATTCGATAATTCTTTTTTATGCTTTTATTTAGCTTAGACAAATTCTTTTGTAGACGGTTCCTTATCAGGGAAACTTCTTTTAGAGAGTTATCCGGGAATATCAGTAGAAATTCATCCCCTCCCATGCGGGTTATAATATCAACTTCTCTTAGGGTAGATTTGAATAAATCGGCAGTTTGTTTTAAGACCTTGTCTCCTTCGTCATGGCCAAAATTATCATTGATTAATTTAAAGCCATCTATATCCAGAAAAGATAGTAATAGAGGAGATTTGCTACGCTGGGATAATTTAAGCTGCCTGTCAAGCAGCTCCATGCCATATCTTCGACTATAACAACCGGTCAATGTATCAATGCGGGCAAGTTCTTTTAATTTTTCTTCCATCCTTTTTCTTTCGGTAAAATCAATATATGTACCGATGATTCCCTTAGATTCACCGTTG
>JAYEGH010000251.1:0-1561 GCA_034659055.1 Candidatus Caldatribacteriota bacterium | reverse complement strand
ATAGGCCCGGGCCTTTAGGAAGTGGTATGATTGAGGATTTTATTAATGGAAAAAAAGGGAATATAAAAATCACCTACCCCCATCCGCAATTAGAATCAATTTTAAAAGAAACTTATGGAGTAATTGTGTATCAAGAACAAGTTATGAAGGTAGCTAGTGAGTTGGCAGGTTTTACTCTGGGGCAAGCAGATATTCTGCGAAAAGCTATGGGTAAAAAACAGAAGAAAGTAATGGAGAAACAGAGAGAATTATTTATAGAAGGAGCACAAAAAAATAAGATCAAAAAAAATATTGCAGCTGAAGTATTTGATTTAATTGCCTATTTTGCCGGATATGGTTTCAATAAATCACATAGCGTTTCTTACGCTTTCATATCTTATCAGACAGCATATTTGAAAAAAAACTATCCGGTTGAATATATGGCTTCACTGCTTACAAGTATAATGGGAATTAATGATAAAGTTGCTTTATATATAAGAGAATGCCAAAGAATGGAAATACAAATATTGCCACCAGATATAAACCAAAGTTTAATAGATTTTACTGTAGTTGGAAATAATAAAATACGTTTTGGAATGGCAGCAGTGAAAAATGTTGGTGAAAAAGCAATTAGAAGGATCATAGAAGAACGCAAAAGAAATTCTGAATATAAATCATTATTTGATTTTTGCCAAAGAGTGGATTTGAGATTAGTGAATAAAAGGGTAATTGAGAGTTTGATAAAATGCGGAGCATTTGATTCAGTAAGGGGAAAAAGATCACAATTACTATCTGTTTTAGATGAATGTTTAAAGCAGGGACAAAAATATCAAAAAGATAAAAAAAATGGGCAGACTTCAATATTTGATCTCTTTGAGGTTAATCAAAAAGAAAAAACAAATAATAGTAGTCAATGTAAATTGCCAAATATAGAAGAATTTTCTAAAAATGAACTCTTATCAATGGAAAAAGAGATGTTAGGATTATATATCTCTCAACATCCATTAAAAGATTATCAGAAAAAATTAAGGGATATTATAACTGTAACTTCAAATGAAGCAGCAAATTTTCCAGATAAAAGCAAAGTAATATTAGCCGGGATTATTAATAAAATCAAGAAAAAAAATACTAAAAATGGCAATCCTATGGCTTTTATAAATTTAGAAGATTTGGAAGGGACTATTGAAGTAATAGTATTTCCGAAAGTATATGAAAAAAATAATAATAAGATAAAAAAAGACGAAATTCTTGTAATAGAAGGCTCTTTAGATATTACAGAAGGAAAAGTAAAATTAATATCAAAAAATATATCAGCATTAAATGAGTATAAAAAAAATAAAAAATCTAATTTCAAGGTTAGGAACGAAAAACCTCAAAAAATGTTTAAAGAAATTCATATTGAAATTAATGCTACGCGCAATAAATCTGACATGTTAACCAAATTAAAAGAAGTATTTATAAAGTATCAGGGTAGTAGTCAAGTAATACTTCATTTTAAAGGACAGAGAAAATCTATCATCCATACTATAGATAGAAAATATTCTGTAACCATTAATCAAAAAATGATTAGAGAGATAGAAAA
>JAYEGH010000250.1:0-1567 GCA_034659055.1 Candidatus Caldatribacteriota bacterium | reverse complement strand
ATTAGAGTATCGCTTCTCTCAGTATAACTTAACCCTTTATTCAACATAAGAAGCTCAATTGCTTCTCTAAAAGTTTTATCTTTAAGGTTTAGGGTTAATTGTCCGGTTACCGAATCATCAAGCATTATATCTATACCGGTTAATTCAGATAATCCTCTAATTACATTAATCACATCCTCTTCAAAGACATTTAGATTAATGGGCTCTGTATAGATATCTAAAATAGAAATGTTTGGTTCTACTTCTTTCTCAATCTTTACGTCTTCACCCTTAACAGGAGTAACAGTAAAAACCTGTTCTTCCGGTTTTTTAAATTCATCATAATCATATACATCAATGTAGATTAACCTGTTTTCAGCGGCTAATGTTACTTCATAATCAGCTTTTTGAAATAGATCCACTACGAATCTAGTTACGGGAATGGGTTCACTTTCCAATTGGCCGCACCTTACCTGTTTAACTTCTCCCATATTTAGGAATAATATATTCTTGCTTAACTCTTCGATATTATAAACTGCATTTTTAACATCAATGATTATTCTCTCAGGTTTTTCCAAATAAGAAACCTCGTATTCTGAAATAGCTTCACTTGCCTTAATGGTAAGATGAGTATAATTTGGCATTTTTTTATACCAAATATTAGTGAAAGAAATACATTGAGAATTGGCGTTTACTACAAATGAAGTTATTAAAAATAATATCAAAATAAGAAATACTACGTTTCCTTTTCTGTTTTTATAATTCATCTGATGAATCTTCACCTCCAATTTTTAATGAAAAAAGATGTCCACTAAGATCAATTACCACTTCATCCTTGTTTATTTCTTTTACAATATATCTTTCTGATATAATATCATACAAATTAGCAATGTAAATTTCCTCATTCATTTGAATAATTGCTATCTTCTTGTCTTTGGAATTTATTATCCCGGTTAACATTGTTCCCGGTGGTAATTCCGGTTTAGGAAACCTTAAAGCTTCTCCCCTTGCTTCCTCTTCTTCACTTTCAATTTCTTCTGAAGCGTAAAAATTGCTAATTTTCTGAAATGGATTCCGATTGCTTGGTGGTTCATATGGTTCATAAGCAAATACTTTGTCTTCATATCCTTTTTCTCTTTGTTCTACCTCTATATCAAATTTAGTTTTTTCTTTTGCTACCGGCTCAGCTTCATCCTTTGAAACTACTTCAGTTGGAGCGGGTTTAACAACTTTGGTTTGCACAACAGGAGATTTTGCTGGAAATAAAAGAGGATAACCTATATAACCAGCTCCTGCCAATAGTAAAATAATTAACATAATAAACAATATCTTCCTACTACCTAATTTGGTATTGGCTTCCGATTTTTTAAATATATTTTTGAATGATAGTTTTTTCACTTTACTTGGAAGCCTCTTTTCTTAAAACATAGGAATGCATACTTATGGAAATATTCAATTTTTCTGCTTCTTTCCCTGATTTAGTTAATCTTAATGATTTTGTATCAATAATACGTGGCAGATGTTCTAACCTATCCAAATAGGCTATTAAATCATAATAACTTGCAGTTAAACTCATAGACAAAGGCAT
>JAYEGH010000249.1:0-1578 GCA_034659055.1 Candidatus Caldatribacteriota bacterium | reverse complement strand
GTGGAGCAAATATATTTAGGGCAGAAGGTGAGGCAGTGTCCCGTTGTGAAAGTTTATCCTGCCCGGCTCAGATAAAGGAAAGGATTAGACATTTTGCTTCTCGAGATGCTTTGGATATAGAGGGATTAGGGCCGGCAATAACCGAACAGTTAGTGAAAAAAAGATTAGTTAAAGATTTTTCCGACTTATATTTTTTAAAAAGGGAAGATCTAATATTGTTAGATACAATGGCTGAAAAATCTGCGGATAATCTATTAGAAGCTATTAAGAATAGTAAGGAAAAATCCCTGGTTCACTTGGTTTATGGTCTGGGAATTCCTTTTGTGGGAATCCATACTGCAGGAGTTATTACTAAATATTATTCTACTTTAGATAAGTTTAAAAAAGTAAATGAAGAAGGATTAATAGAGATTAAGGAGATTGGTCCCAAAATAGCTGAAAGTATTATCCTATTTTTTAAGGAAGAAGAAAATTTGAAAGTTATAGAAAGATTAAGAAATGCTGGTTTAAATTTTGGGAAGGAATTTGGGAAGGAAGAGGAAGAAAAAAAAGAAGAGGTAAAAATTTTAGAAGGAAAAAAATTTGTTTTAACCGGTACTTTAAAAGATTTTTCTCGTGCTCAAGCCAAAGAAATAATCAGCAAATTAGGAGCAAGAGTCACCGGTAGTGTCAGCAAGAATACTGATTATGTGGTTGCAGGAGAAGACCCGGGCTCGAAGTATGAGAATGCAAAGAAACTGGGAATAAAAATTATTAGTGAAGAGGAATTTAAGAAAATAGCGGGTATAGAGTAGAGCGTAGAGTAAGGAAAGAAGGGAGCCAGAAGTCAGAATTCAGGAGCCAGAATAAAGGAAAGAATAGAAAGTAGAATTCAGAAGTAAATCGGTTAATTGGAGAAGAAATCAATTTTCAATTGACAAATTAGGAAAGAGAAACACAAGGAGATAAATTGACTGATTGCCCAGTTAACCATTAACAAAATTATCTGGTTTTAATCTTAACAAGCTAACTGGCAAACTGAATAACTAATTAACAAGGAGAATTTTAACATGTCTAAAAAAATCATTACCAAAAAAGAAGTGGAATATGTAGCAAAATTAGCAAAATTAGAGTTTAACAAGAAAGAAAAAGAAGAATATACCGCTCAATTAAATTCAATTTTAGATTATTTTAAAAAAATAAATGAGTTAAATACTGAAAATATTCCGCCTACTGCATATATCATAGAAATGCCAAACTTACTCAATGAAGATAAGGTTGAATCTTCTTTGCCACAAGAAGAGGTTCTTCGAATGTCACAATATATTAAAAAAGGTTATTTTAAAGTTCCTAAGATAATGTGATAGATGAATGGTATGAAGCGAAAAACGTAAAGCGCAAGGAGAAAAACCATAATTCAAAATATAAGATAAGATGGATTCCCGCCTTCGCGGGAATGACATAAGAGGTAAGGGAATGACATAAGAGGTAAGGGAATGACATAGGAAAAAGTGGAAATAACAGAAAAATAGTGGAATTATAAGTGTAGGGGTTCGATTCATCGAACCCGCAAGTAAAAATTATCAAAATAACTCGGGT
>JAYEGH010000248.1:0-1592 GCA_034659055.1 Candidatus Caldatribacteriota bacterium | reverse complement strand
GGTTACCATAGTTATATTTTAGCGCTTTATGGGTTGCTGGCATTGACTAAGGAAAAAGAAAAGACAAAAGGATAAAGAAAAGGGGAGAGTTAGAATGAATGAGGAGTGTGGATTTAAAAAAATAACTATTATTGGCGTGGGATTGATTGGTGGATCCCTGGGTATGGCAATAAAGGCAGGGTGTATGAATAGCCGAATTGTCGGGATCGATAAATCAAAGACAATTGAAAAAGCAATTGCTTCGGGCGCTATTGATCAAGGAACTGATAACCTATTGGAAGGCATTAAAAATGCTGATTTAATTATTATTGCTACACCGATTGGAACCATATTAAAAATATTGAGCAAAATAGCACCCTATCTTAAGAAAAAATGTTTGGTTACAGATACCGGAAGTACAAAAACAAAAATTATGGAGGAAGCCAATCGAATTTTACCTTCTTATGTTGACTTCATCGGCGGACATCCCATGGCCGGCTCCGAGAAATTTGGAATAGATGCGGCAAAAGTCGATCTTTTTAAAAATAAACCTTATATTTTAATTCCTCGGAATAAATTGAATCAAAAAGCATTGGAAAAGATGTATGGAATAGTAAATATGATAGGTGCTTATACCTTAAAATTGGATGCCAAAGAACATGATAGAATTACTGCCGCTGTCAGTCATCTGCCACAGCTTATCGCTATTTCAATGGTTAATCTTTCAGGTTCCCTTGCTGAAAAAGAGAATAATGAAAATTTTTTTAAAGCCTCCGGTTCTGCATTTTATGATATGACCAGAATTGCATCAAGTTCTTTTGAAATATGGAAAGATATATATACAACAAATAATGAAATCATAGTCGAAATGATTGATAAGTTTAAAAAACACCTTGACAAAATAGAAGATAAATTAAAAAACGACCCGGATAATTTAAAGGAAAATTTTAAGCAGGCGAATAAATTTAGAAAATTATATAAAAATGATTAATCCCCCCCCAACCTATTAAAAAAAATTAATAAAGAGGATAAATAAATGAAAGAAAAGCAACAAAAATCTAAAAGGAAAAAAAGAGTGGCATTTCAAGGAGAAAGAGGTGCTTTCAGTGAAATGGCGGCTGTCCGTTTTTTTGGTAATTCCATAGATTTATTGACTTGTAAACGCTTTCAGCAGGTATGCAAAAAGGTAACTAACGGAGAAGCGGATTACGGTATTTTGCCTGTGGAGAATTCTCAAACAGGAAGTATAAATAAAGTACATGATATTCTATTGGATGAATCATTGTTCGCGGTAGGGGAAGCGATATTAAAAGTTGAGCATTGTTTGATTGTAAAAGAGGGAACTGACTTTAAAGATATTAAGAGGATATATTCTCACCCCCAGGCACTGGCACAGTGTGAAGGATATTTATCCAAAAAATTATCATCCTGTCAAATAATCCCCATTTATGATACTGCGGGTAGCGTAAAAATGATTAAAAAATCAGATGATACAAAAACTGCTGCTATTGCTAGTCATTATGCAGCAGATTTATATCATATGAAAATATTAAAATCCGGAATTCAGGACAATCAATCAAATCATACCCGATTTTTTATAATATCCCCCAACC
>JAYEGH010000247.1:0-1604 GCA_034659055.1 Candidatus Caldatribacteriota bacterium | reverse complement strand
ATAGGATGAAGCTGGCCAAATAAAGCAGCTACAATTCCGTTAAATCCCGCACTACCGGTAAAACCCGATACAGAACCGTCAGTGAACAGCCGGTGATGAACACCTACCACTTCAACTGCTCCGCCCAAACCTACTAACGCACCGCTCAAGACAAAAGCAAGAACCATATATTTCTCTACATTAATTCCGGAAGCTCGCGAGGCCTGTATATTTTGTCCTATCATACGAACACGAAACCCTATTGTCGTCCGCCAGAGAAAAATATAAACCAGGATAGCGAAAATAATTACTATTATTGTTCCAAAATGTAAGCGGGTAGGAATAAGACGGGGAAGATCAGCTACATGAGTTAAACGGGCAGTTTGAGGGATAAAGGAACCAAGTTCTATCTGTAGTGGGTCCATTATCGGTCCGCGAAGAAGATAATTCATCCCATAAGCCGCAATATAATTCAACATGATGGTACTCAAAATTTCATTTACATTAAAATAGGCTTTAAGAAATCCGGCAATTCCTGCCCACATTGCTCCACTTAAGAGCCCGACAAACAAAGAGATTATAATCAGCACCCAGCCCGGTAAATTTGGAAAGGCAAGACAAACTATGGTAGCAGAGAGAGCTCCCACTACAAGCTGACCCTCTCCGCCAATGTTTAATACACCGGCACGGAAGGCAATACAGATTCCCAGCCCCACAAAAAGCAAAGGGGTTGCTTTAACTATTGTATCTGCAATAGCATTCATGCTCCCGAAAGAGCCTTTGATTAGGGCTTGATAAGCAATCAGGGGGTTTACTCCAAGAATGGCAATCATTATTGTTCCAATTAATAGCGCAAGCAGGAATGCCGCTATGGGGATAAGGTTCATTGACATTTCACGGACATTCCTGTATTTCATTTTACCACCTTTATTTTTTAATTACTAATTGCGGTTTTCTTTTTTGTTCTTGAGGTAAGTCTACCTTTTTTATTTAGCGGTGTCAATATTTATTAGATTATAAAATCTAGAACTGCTTCCCATGGTTTACCTTTTTATTCGACATAAATTTTAAAAATCCTCTTTTTATGGAAATTTTTTTAAATAAACTTTTTTACATGCTTCCTTTTCCTCGTTAGTGTAAACTTTAGTGGGATAGTTAGAACAAAATTAGAACAAAAGAAGAAATCTAATTGTTCTATCTTTTCTTTTTTTTATTTCTTTTCCTATATTTAGTAATGGGGGCATATGCCCCCAGGTCTCCCTTAATTATATAATAAAATTTAAATTTTTAAAACTTGTTCTTTGGCAATTTCAATATATTCATTAACCAGGTTCTCAGATAATGAGGTGATATAAGCTATTTCGCTTAACATCATACCTTTTTCCCGAAGGATTTTAACCCTCTGAAAATCTCGGATATATCTATCCACCGATGAAGGTGCATGGGAAGTAGCCCTGGCTATATCTCTGGTAGAATAGTTCTGAGCATACATTCTGATTATTTTTACTTGCCAAAAAGTATTTAAAAATGGTAAAATTAATTAAAATAAGAGATAATGTACAATTATTAGAAGATAAAATAATTAGAATAATTCTTCCATTAATTTTACTCCAATAAAAAAGTAA
>JAYEGH010000246.1:0-8552 GCA_034659055.1 Candidatus Caldatribacteriota bacterium | reverse complement strand
ATCTTTTCGGGTTATTTTACTCCTTCTGAGGCAGCAGTTATTGCTGTTGATTGGGCTCTTCTGGTATCTTTATTTATCTATAGAGATAAAAAAATTAAAGACATTGTAAGAATATTTATTAAATCAGGAATTACTGCCTCCTTAATTATGTTTTTAATCGCAACTGCTCGAGTTTTTAGTTGGGTTTTGGCTAATTGGAGTATACCTTCTTTGATTGCTACCGGAGTACTTTCTATTTCCCAAAATAAGTATATAATTCTCTTATTAATTGATATCCTTTTGCTTATTGCAGGTGTATTTATGGAAACCGCATCCATTATTATTATTTTAACTCCAATTTTATTAGCCATTATAACTGAAATAGGAGTAAGTCCTGTTCATTTTGGTATTGTAATGACCATTGCTCTGGCCATAGGTATGTCTACTCCGCCCGTAGCTATAAATTTATATATAGCCAGTAGTATTACCGGATTTCCTATTGAGAAGATCAGCAAAGCAGCTATTCCATTATTACTGGCCTTAATAGGTGTTTTATTATTTATTACTTATATCCCATTGTTTATTCCTCTTATATTTTAAAAAGTAAAAAAATAATTTTTTTTATTATTTTGCTTGACATTTAAGATTGATTGTTGTAACCTATTTTTTAATAAATAAAAATTGTAATCTAAGAAGGATAAAGTAGGCAGACCGAGATTGTTAAAGAGAGCCAATGCTTGGTGTGAATTGGTAACATAAGTTTGCCGAAAATCTCACCTTCAAATATTTTATACACAGGTGAAATTACATAGTAATCTGTGACGTCTCAATAGCGTTATATATTGTCTACTAATTAAGGATAAAGGCAGGAAAGGATCACCCCTTCTTTTCTTTATTAAATTAGGGTGGTACCACGAATAACTTTCGTCCCTATTTTAGTCTTTATAGACTAAGAGAAGGATGGAAGTTTTTTTATTATTCGGGAGTATGTCTAGGGTTCCGTTTAAATGTTTTAATGTTTAAAGTCTGGACCAAGTGGCATAAAATATTAATATTGCGGATGTATTAGTATTACACCGTGGGTATAAAAGACCCCAGCGGAAAGGTCCCTTTTGTTTTAATTAACAAAATGGATTTATTTGCTGGGGTCTTTTTATATATAAAAATATATTACGATAAAAGAATTTGATTAATTTATTTTAAGAAATTTATAAAATTATACTTATATTTCAGAAAAAAAGATAGGAGGAAAATTTAATGAAATTAACTGGATCACAAATAGTAGTGGAATGCTTAAAAAGGGAAGGTGTAAAAGTAATATTCGGCATTCCGGGTGGGGCAATAATGCCCCTATATGATGCACTCTATGGTGAAACTTCTATAAAACACATACTTACCAGGCATGAACAGGGAGCAGCCCATGCAGCTGACGGATATGCCCGTGCTACCGGTAAAGTAGGTGTTTGCTTAGTTACTTCCGGGCCGGGAGCTAGTAATTTGATAACCGGTTTGGCTAATGCACACCTTGACTCTATCCCTTTGGTAGCATTTACCGGCCAGGTGCCTACTGGTTTAGTTGGGACCGATGCCTTTCAAGAAGTAGATATTAGCGGTATTACAGTACCAATTACGAAAAATAGTTATATAGCAAGAGATGTAAAAGATTTGGCCAGGATTGTGCAGGAAGCTTTTTATGTTGCCCGAACAGGAAGACCGGGGCCAGTATTAATAGATTTTCCTAAAGATATACAAATAGCACAGACTGAATTCAAATATCCTAAAAAGATTTATCTGAATGGGTATAAACCAACTTTTAGTGGAAATGTTAAACAAATTAAAGTAGCAGTACAAGAAATAAAAAATGCAAAAAAGCCGATTATTTATGCGGGAGGGGGAGTAATTTCATCTAATGCCTTTTCAGAATTAAAAGATTTTGTATTTAAGACAAATATTCCAATTACCACTACTTTAATGGGGTTAGGCTGTTTTCCCGAAACCCATCCTTTGTCTTTGGGAATGCTGGGCATGCACGGTACTGCTTATGCAAATCATGCTGTTAGTGCTGCGGATTTAATTATTGGTTTAGGAGTAAGGTTTGATGATCGAATTACCGGAAAATTAGATGAATTTGCTTCAAAAGCCAAGATAATTCATATTGATATTGATCCGGCTGAAGTAGGGAAAAATGTTTTGGTAGATGTTCCCATTGTAGGGGATATTAAGAATGTATTAAAAAAATTAAATGAATATGTAGATAAGAAAAAAGAAACAGAATGGTTAAAAACAGTAGAAGATTTTAAGAAAAATTATTCGTTAAAATATGATAATAACGAAGAGCTAAAACCACAATATATTATGGAAACAATTAATAAAATTGCTAAAGATAATACAATAATTGTTACCAGTGTGGGGCAACACCAAATGTGGGCTGCTCTGTATTACCAATATACCGAACCTCGAACTTTTATTTCTTCAGGGGGTTTAGGGACAATGGGATATGGTTTTCCTGCTGCCATTGGTGCAAAGATGGGTTGTCCCGAAAAAAAGGTGATTTGTATTTCAGGAGACGGCAGTTTTCAAATGAACCAACAAGAAATAGCTACTGCCATTAATAATAATTTGGCTGTTACAGTGATTATTATGAATAATGGTTATTTGGGAATGGTAAGACAATGGCAGGAATTATTCTTTGATAAGAGGTATGCAGAAACTACTTTAAATGGTAACCCTGATTTTATAAAGTTAGTTGAAGCTTATGGGGGAACCGGGGTAAGAGTTAGTAAAAAACGAGAATTTTATCCTGCTTTAGAAAAAGCCCTTTCTTTAGATAAATTTGTTTTAATTGATTGTCTTGTCCCTAAAGAAGAAAATGTATTTCCTATGGTGAGTCCGGGCTCACCCATATCTAAAATGATAGGAGTTGATAAATTATGAGGCATACTATAGCGGTTTTAGTTAAAGATCATCCTGGAGTTTTGGCGAGAGTAGCCAGTTTGTTTACTCGTCGTGGTTTTAATATCGAAAGTCTAGCGGTTGGTCATACCGAGAAAAACGGTATTTCCAGGATGACTATTGTAGTCGAAGGAGATGGACGGGTTTTAGAACAAATAACCAAACAGCTTAATAAATTAATTGATGTTATCAGAGTCAGGGATATATCTCCAACTAATTCTGTTGAGAGAGAATTGGCTTTAATTAAAGTAAATACTGATTCTTTGCTTATACGTTCAGAAGTAATGCAAACAGTAGATATTTTTAGAGCAAAAGTAGTTGATGTAAATAGCCAAATTATTACAATTGAAACAACCGGCACAGAAGAGAAGGTTAATGCCCTGATCGAATTATTGCGTCCTTTTGGGTTGGAAGAAATTGTTCGAACCGGAAAGATTGCTTTGTCTCGAGGAACAAATGCTTTACGAATAACTAAGAGACAAGAAAATATTTAATTAGAATTAACATGTTAAATTAAGATAGTATTATGAGACAGACTATAGTTTAAAAATATAAAAAAATAGGAGGATTTGAAGAAATGGCTAAAATGTATTATGACAAAGATGTAAAGAAAGAATACTTGAAAGGTAAGGTTGTAGCAGTTATTGGTTACGGAAGTCAGGGAAGGGGACAGGCTCTTAATCTGAATGATAGTGGAATTGATGTAATAGTTGGGCTATATGAAGGCAGTAAGTCAGTAGAATTAGTAAAAAAAGATGGATTGAGAGTTATGAGTGTTGCTGAAGCCGCTAAAAAAGCAGATGTAGTACAAATATTGATTCCTGATGAAGTACAAAGTCAGGTATATTACCAAAATGGTATAAAAGAAAATTTACAAAAAGGGAATGTGCTAATGTTTTCTCATGGATTTAACATCCATTTCGGACAGATTGTTCCACCACAAAATGTGGATGTTATTATGGTTGCACCTAAGAGTCCAGGTCAAATGCTTCGAAGCGTGTATACTGAAGGAAGGGGTGTTCCCAATTTAATAGCTGTATTTCAGGATTATTCGGGAAAAGCAAAAGAAATTGCTTTAGCATATTCCTGGGCAATCGGTGGAACTCGGGCGGGTGTTATCGAGACTACTTTTAAGGAAGAGACCGAAACTGACCTTTTTGGAGAACAAGCCGTTCTTTGCGGTGGAGTAACTGCCCTCATTCAAGCTGGATACAAAACTTTGGTAGATGCCGGATATCAGCCGGAAATAGCTTATTTTGAATGCTTACATGAACTCAAATTGATTGTTGATCTGATTTATAAAGGTGGAATTACCCACATGAGAGATTGTGTTAGCAATACTGCTGAATATGGTGATTTGAAATCCGGAAAAAGGATTATAAATGAAGGAACCAAAAAAGAAATGAAGAAAATATTAGAGGAAATACAGAGTGGAGAATTTGCTAAAGACTGGCTTATGGAAAATAAAGTGGGACGTCCTTACTTTAGGGCTATGCGCAATAAAGAAGCTAATTTTCCTATAGAAAAAGTTGGGAAAAAACTGCGAAGCATGATGTCCTGGATAAAAGAATAAAAGAATCTGTTTAAATAATCATCTATGTGCATATTAGAAGGCTTTTTAAAAATTTAAGGAAGGAAAAGGTAGATAAAAATGAAAAAGAATATAGTAATATTTGATACTACACTTCGAGATGGAGAACAATGTCCTGGTGCTTCTCTCAATACAAAAGAAAAAGTAGAAATAGCAAAGAGATTAGAAAGTTTAAATGTTGATGTAATAGAAGCAGGTTTTCCTATTGCTTCTCCGGGTGATTTTGAAGGAGTTAAAGCTGTAGCTGAAACAGTGAAAGATTCTACGATTACAGGTTTGGCTCGAGCCGTGAAAAAAGATATTGATCGGGCATGGGAAGCAGTAAAATATTCAGATAGACCGAGAATACATACATTTATTGCAACTTCACCCATTCATATGCAATATAAACTGCAGCTCTCCCCTGAAGAGGTTTTAAAACAGACAATAGAAACAGTGAAACATGCCCGAAATCTTTGTCCGGAAGTAGAATTTTCTGCGGAAGATGCCACTAGAAGTGAAAAGAATTTTCTTTACCAAATTTGCGAAGAGGCAATAAAAGCAGGAGCCACAATAATAAATATACCGGATACAGTAGGCTATGCACAACCGGAAGAATTTGGTAAATTAATCAAAGATATAAAAGAGAATGTCCCAAATATTGAAAAAGCAATAATTAGTGTCCATTGCCATAATGATTTGGGGCTTGCTGTAGCAAATTCTTTGGAAGCCATAAAAAATGGAGCGGTTCAGGTTGAGTGTACAATTAATGGTATTGGGGAAAGAGCCGGTAATGCATCTTTGGAAGAAGTTGTTATGGCTCTAAAAACCCGGGAAGATATTTATGATAAAATTACCAAGATTAATACCAAACAAATTCATTTTACCAGTAAATTAGTCAGTAGATTAACCGGTTTTGTTATTCAACCCAATAAAGCAATTGTCGGGAAGAATGCCTTTGCTCATGAGGCAGGTATACATCAAGCAGGAATATTAAAAGAACGGTCTACTTATGAAATTATGACTCCTCAGTCGATTGGTTTGGAAAGTAATGAATTAGTTTTAGGAAAACATTCCGGACGTCATGCTTTCAAAGATAGGCTGGAAAAGATGGGGTATTCTTTGGATAGTGAACAGTTAAACCAGGCTTTTAAAAGTTTTAAAAAATTAGCGGATACAAAGAAAGAGATATTTTGTGAAGATTTAGAAGCAATTGTATCTGAAGAAATAATTGAACAGATACCGGAACTTTTTAAACTGGACTATTTTCATGTAAATACCGGTAATAGTACTTTGCCGACCGCAACGGTTCGCTTGATTTGCGAGGGAAAAAATTTAGAAGATGCTTCCTGTGGGGATGGTCCGGTAGATGCCAGCTTTAAAGCAATTGATCGAATTACAGGTGCAAAAGTTGAATTGGTTGATTATAATATCCGAGCTATAACCAGAGGTAAAGATGCTCAGGGTGAAGCGTTAGTAAAGATAAAAGATGATGGAAACATCTTTAGTGGTAGAAATGTAAGTACCGATACGCTGGAAGCCAGTCTAAGGGCTTATCTAAAAGCAGTTAATAAATTGATGTATAAAAAACAGAGACGATAGTATTAAATGTTGTTGATTTAAAAATTATAACTATATAACTATTTATAATTAGTTTAGAAAAGCCCAATTGTTCAAGATTTTTTCAGGAGGAATAAAATGACTAAAAAAATTGAAATAATGGATACTACTTTGCGAGACGGAGAACAAATGAAGGGTGTGAGTTACTCTCCTCCAGAAAAATTAGCTATTGCAAAAATTTTATTAGATGAAGTGAAAGTAGATAGAATTGAAGTTGCAAGCGCTAGGGTAAGTAAGGGAGAGGAAAAATCTGTAACGGAGATAGTTAATTGGGCAAAAAAAATAAATCATCTCGAGAAAATAGAAGTTTTAGGATTTATAGATAAGACAAAATCAGTCGATTGGATATATAATTGTGGTGGTAAAGTAATGAATATCTTAGCTAAAGGTTCAATAAATCACTTAACAAAGCAGTTGAGAAAAACCAAAGAACAGCATGTTCAAGATATAAAAGAGACTGTTAAATATGCTAATAAAAAGGGTATTATTTGTAACATATATTTTGAAGATTGGTCTCAGGGAATGATTAATTCTCGAGAATATGTATATTATCTTATAGATAACTTAAAAAAAGAATCAATAAAAAGATTTATGTTACCCGATACTCTTGGAATCCTTTCTATGAATCAGGTTTCCAAATTTATTAAAGATATATTGAAAAGATATCCTGATCTTCATTTCGATTTTCATGCTCATAATGATTATGGTTTAGCCATGGCAAATACTTTAGTAGCTGTAGAAGCCGGGATAAAGGGAGTACATTGTACGGTTAATGGAATGGGTGAACGTACCGGAAATGCTCCCTTAGATGAGGTAGTGGTTGGTTTTCATGATTTTTTAAAAGTTAAAACAGGAGTTGAGGAAAAGCACTTATTTCATCTTAGCAAAACAGTTGAAGTATTTTCTGGACAGAGAATAGCTTTTAACAAACCCATATGTGGGACTAATGTATTTACACAGACTGCTGGAATTCATGCAGATGGAGATAAAAAAGGAAACCTTTATGTTACCTCTCTTTTTCCTGAACGTTTTGATCGCAAGAGACAATATTCTCTGGGTAAATTAAGTGGAAAATCTAATTTAGAATATAATTTAGAGGAAATTGACATTAAGCTTACCAAAGAGCAAAAGAAAGATATTTTAGATAGAGTTATTGATCTTGGTGATAAAAAGGAGACTATTACAGTAGGAGATCTGCCTTATATTATCTCAGATGTGTTAGAAGCACCTCAAGAAAAGACTTTTAAATTAAAATCATGTAATATAGTAACCAGCATGGAATTAAAGCCTATTGCTGTAGTTAAATTATTATATAAAGACAAGGAAAAGAATAAAGAAATGCAATTAGAAGAAAGTGCTCAAGGGGACGGAGGATATGATGCATTTATGAATGCGATTAGAAAAATATCAAAAAAAATAAACTATTCTCTACCAGCTCTTTTAGATTATACGGTTAATATTCCTCCCGGAGGAAAAACAGATGCCTTGGTACGGTGTACCATTACCTGGGGATGGAAAAATCATAAAACCTTTATTACTAAGGGAATTAACTGTGATCAAGTTTTAGCTGCGGTAGAAGCAACTGAGAAAATGTTAAATATAATTGCATTTCAGACATCTAAAATTGAGCAGGTATTTGATGAAGAATGATAATTAATTTACAAAGAAATAGATTAAAAAAAATGATATATTACTTATAATTAGTAGTAGGGGTGTATTGCATACACCTTTTCAATGAATTGCGAATAATTAATTGGAGGGTTATCTTTTGACAACAAAGAGAACTTATGAACAAATTAACAAAAAGATTTGTTTAATGAGGTTTAATAAAAATAGTGAATTGTAATGTGTTTTAGAAGATTTCTATTACTAAGTATTAATGATAAGGGGGGAAATATATGGGGAAAACAATTGCAGAAAAAATATTAGCTGCTCATACCGATAAAAAAATATTTGAAGCAGGTGAAATAATTAATGTCAGGGTTGATTTTGCCTTTGCCAATGATGTTACTGCTCCTATCGCTATAAAGTATTTTAAAGAAAGTGGCGCAAGACAAGTATTTGACAAAAAGAGGGTTGGCTTAATACCTGATCATTTTACTCCTAATAAGGACATAAAATCTGCCGAGCAGTGTAAATTATTAAAGGAATTTGCTCAGGAGTATGAAATAGAGAATTATTTTGAAATAGGAAAAATGGGAATAGAACATGCACTTTTGCCGGAAAAAGGATTAGTTCTTCCTGGAGAAGTAATAGTGGGAGCAGATTCTCATACTGACACTTCCGGGGCATTAGGTGCCTTTGCCATCGGGGTGGGCAGTACCGATTTGGCAGCTGTTATGGCTCTTGGTGAGGTCTGGCTTAAAGTGCCACCCACCATTAAATTTATTTATTCTGGAAAATTAAATAAATGGGTAAGTGGAAAAGACCT
>JAYEGH010000245.1:0-1616 GCA_034659055.1 Candidatus Caldatribacteriota bacterium | reverse complement strand
ACAGGATCTTTAATGTCATAACGGTCTAACAATGTCTTTATTGCCTCCATGTGAGTTTTTTCGCTTTGAGCAATATTATAGAAAGTCTTTAAATTCCACTTTTCGTAAAGGTTTAAATATACGTCTCGGGCTAATTTTTCTTCTTCCCTCATCAAGAGAAGCCCTTCTTTTTCGGTTTCATCTAAATTATTTTTATCGATAGTGGCAATTACTTCATTGATTCCTCCGCTAAAACTTGTATCAGAAGTTTGAGCCAAAGATCCCATGCTCCCTACAAGCAATATCGAAAGAGTGATTAAAAAAAGTTTTTTGATTTTAGTCATTTTATTTTCCTCCTATCTTTTAATACGCACATTGTAAATCTTTTCTTTCATTATAGAGGTAGAAAAAAAATAAGCAAAATTTATTAGCAATATATTGTAAAAAAATATATTAAAAAGAGGATTTTTGGAACCTTATGTAGAATTTAGTATATATAATTATAATCAACTAAATTAACCAACGCAATAAAACAGGGGACGGTTCTTCGTTTGACATCACTCCATTGATAATATAAAAACTATTAGTACAATAAGCAGGCAAAAAAGCAAATTGAGGTTTTAAAATATTTAAAAAAGCTGGAGGGAAGCTCATTGAGGCAACTCTCCAGAGTAACAGGATTTACGGTCAATAAGATTTTTAGAGTTTGAAACAAAGAACCGTCCCCTGTTTTGATAGGAGAAATTATGAATCAAATAATAATGCACCCAATTGGAATAATCCACTCGCCTTATAAAGAAAGCAAGAATATTCCTATCCAGGGAATTTTTAAGGATGATGTGGAAGCTTGGATAGAATTGAAAGATAAATATGTTAAAGGCTTAAAAGATTTGGATAAATTTACCTATGCCATAATAATATACTATTTCCATAAGTCGCAAAGAGAGGGAGTCGAAGGGAAACCATTTCTTGAACAGGATAAACACGGAATATTCGCCATAAGAAGCCCCAACCGTCCCAATCATATAGGATTATCTATTGTAAAAATCAAAAGCATAAAGGGAAATAAAATGTATTTTACAGAAGTAGACGTTTTGGATGGAACACCTCTTCTTGATATAAAACCTTATGTTAAATACTTTGATAGCCGAGATAATGTTGTTTCCGGTTGGTTGGATAAGCACTTTAAAAGTGGAAATATTCCAGATAATACTATTATAAAATAGCAAATTAGATAAAATACTTCACTTAGCTAAATATCGGGTTTATGCTTCTGTTGACTCAAACCAGATAACATAACTTCTATAACATTTCTCGAATGATCTGTACCAATTGTACTGAGAAGTTGAAAATCTAATTAATCTAAAAATAAAAGTGAGGTCAGGAAGAAGATAAGTATTATTTTTAGCAGGTAAGAGGAGGAAGATCAAAGAATAAACTATTGAAAAATTGGAGGAAGGAACTGGGAAAAGAAGCTGGAGGAAGGTATGAATATTGAGATCATAGGAACTGAATCTTTAGGAGTGAGAGGTCTTTGCTGTTTTGTAAGAACAAACAGTAAAAGAATACTGTTTGACCCGGGTATAGCTCTGGGTTTCCATAGGTATGGATTACTTCCCCATCCTTTTCAAGTGGCA
>JAYEGH010000244.1:0-1630 GCA_034659055.1 Candidatus Caldatribacteriota bacterium | reverse complement strand
TTGATATTGAAAAATTATCTAAAATTCTTGGCGTTCCGGTAGTGCCGACAATTGCCCTAAAAGGAAAAGGAGTAAAAGAACTTTTTTCTATTGCAAGTAAAATAGGGAATGAAAAGAAAACAGGCAAAACTCTAAATTTTAGTAAAGATGTTGAAGAAGTAATAAGTCAATTATCGCTACAAATTGAAAAGAATAAGCTTGGGAAAAAGTTTAATGTACCTGAACGATTTTTAGCTGTTAAATATTTAGAGAATGATAGATATTTTATAGAAAATTTTAAGAATAAAGATAAAAATATTTTCAAAAAAATTGATTATTTTCAAAATTTACTTAGCAATACCCACGGAAGACCTCCTGATGTAGTTATTTCCTCTGAGTTACACCATTTGTCTATGAATATTTATGAATCGGTAGTTTTGCTTGGCAAGCCTCATGCAAGCTTAATTGATCACTTGGATAATATTTTAATGCATCCAGTTTTTGGATATCTTTTTTTAGGTTTGATTTTTTATTTATTCTTTAATTTAGTTTTCAGTGTGGGGAAAATAATAGAAGAGCCATTATTAGAATATTTTTATAGGCTGATACCTTTAGTGGAGAAAAGTGTTAGTTCAGAAACTCTATCATTTTCAATAATTAGCGGAATTATTCAAGGACTTGCTGGCGGAATAGCTATTGTACTACCTTACCTTTTCCCCTTTTTGTTTGGTCTGGCTATATTGGAAGATTTGGGGTATCTGCCCCGGATAGCTTTTCTTTTAGATGCATTCTTACATAAGATTGGTTTGCATGGCAAAGCAATTATACCTTTTATACTGGGTTATGGCTGTACTGTTCCCGCAATAATGGCTACTCGAATTTTAGAGTCAGCAAGAGATCGTTTTATTGCTTCTGTGCTAGCTACCATGGTTCCTTGTGCTGCGCGAATGACTATAATATTTGCGTTAGTGGCTTTTTATATTAGTCCCAAAGCAGCTTTAGCCATTTATATATTAAACATTATTGTAATTATAATATCGGGAAAAATATTATCTCACCTGCTACCAGAAGTAACACCGGGAATGATCTTGGAAATTCCGGCTTACCATATTCCTTCTATAAAAGTTGCTTTAGCCAAGACCTGGCTCAGAATGAAAGAATTTATATTTATAGCCTGGCCATTACTTATTGTGGGTAGTACAATCTTAAGTTTATTACAATATTTTAAAACAGATATGTTGGTAAATAACTTTTTTTCTCCTTTAACATCCCTACTTGGTCTTCCTTTAGTAGTAGGAACAACTTTGATATTTGGTATTCTTCGCAAAGAACTTTCCATGCTAATGTTAATTCAGGCCTTGGGAACCTCTAATGTTATTACAGTTATGTCTACAACTCAGATTATGACTTTTACCATCTTTGTAATTTTTTATGTTCCTTGTGTAGCTACTATTGCAGTTTTATGGCGGGAGATAGGAAGTAAACGGACTTTATTTACCATAATTTTTACCTTTATTATAGCTGTTATTTTAGGAGTTATTACCCGATTTGTGTATTAAAAGAGGAGTCAGAAGCCAGGAGCCAGAAGAAGGAAAAAAGTATCGAGTATGTAGTAAAGAAAGAAGAATCCAGAAGTTCAGAAGACAGAATC
>JAYEGH010000243.1:0-1635 GCA_034659055.1 Candidatus Caldatribacteriota bacterium | reverse complement strand
AATCGGTTAATTGGTTAATTATTAAAACAGGAGAATATTTTTTTGAAATATATTGAAGTAGGCGTCATCGCCTTTATAGTTTCTTATATTTTAACTCCCTATATGGCTCGGGTGGGGAAAAAACAAAACATGATGGACATTCCCGGTCATCGTAAAATACATAAGGAAGCTATCCCTAATTTAGGAGGGATAGTTATTTTTTTTGGATTTTTAATGAGTCTGCTCTTTGTGGTGCAGATAGAAGGGCAGGTTAAAGCCCTCTTGATTGGCGGGGTAATCATTTTATTGTTAGGGGTGGTAGATGACATAGTAGACCTTTCTCCAAAGCATAAATTTATCATTCAAATGGTTCCTGCCTTAATAGTGATTATATATAACAGTGAGTTAATAAATAATTTTATAGTTAATAAATTAGAAATTTTTGATCTATTGGGTTATCTTCTTTATCCTATATTAATTTTCTGGATAGTAGGAATAACTAATTCCATCAATCTAATAGATGGTTTGGACGGACTGGCCTGTGGTGTCTCCCTGATTGCCTTACTAACTTTTCTTATTTTAGGCTTAATGCAAAATTTAGAGGTTCTCAGTCTTATTTTAATTGCCCTGGCGGGAAGTATGTTGGCTTTTTTAAAATTTAATTTTTATCCGGCAAAAATATTTTTAGGTGATTCGGGAAGTACATTCGCCGGTTTCATGTTAGCCTCTGCAGGGGCCTTGTGGGTACTAAACAGTGGAAGTGCATTTTTTATTTTTATTCCCATTATTATTCTGGCTCTACCTATTTTTGACACCATGTTTGCTATCTGGAGGAGATATAGAGGTCATCATCCCATATTTCAGGCTGATAAAGAACATCTTCACCATCGACTTTTAGCCAGAGGGATAATACACAAACATGTAGTTCTTCTTTTATGGGGAATTAGTCTTATCTTTGGTATTATGGCTCTGATTTTTGTTTTCTATATTAGATAAAGAAAAAAATAGAATACTGAAAAGGGGGAGCCTGGCACAAAACTTTACATTTATGACAACTTTGGTGCCTGGCACAAAAGTTGTCATTATGAAAGAAAAGGTTTTGGTTACCGGCGGAGCAGGGTTTATCGGCTCTCATATTGTGGATTTATTTATCAAAAATAATTATAAAGTAATAGTGGTTGATGATCTTTCTTCGGGGCGGAAGGAAAATTTGAACCAGAATGCTGAATTTTATAAATTCGATATTACAGATATTCAAAAATTAGAAAAAGTATTTGAGCAGGGAAAGCCTGATTATGTTGTTCACGAGGCCGCCCAAATCAGCGTGTCTTTGTCGGTAAGAGATCCTTCCCTTGATGCCCGAATCAATATACTTGGTTCTTTAAATATATTGCAGTGCTGTGTGAAATACGGGATTAAAGGAGTGGTTTTTGCTTCCAGCGGAGGGACGGTTTACGGAGAACCAACTAAATTTCCGGTTAAGGAAGATCAACCCCTGCTTCCACTGTCACCTTACGGAATAAGCAAAGTTACAGTTGAACATTATCTTAATTTTTATAAGAAAAATTTTAATCTCGACTATGTTGCATTGAGATATGGCAATGTTTATGGTCCGCGTCAGGACCCCTATGGAGAAGCCGGGGTAATTGCAATATT
>JAYEGH010000242.1:0-1649 GCA_034659055.1 Candidatus Caldatribacteriota bacterium | reverse complement strand
CCCTCTTTTCTGGCTCCTGGCTCCTCTTTCTTCGCTCATTACTGTACTTTCTTCTGTCTCCTTCTCTTTTCTTAACCAACTAACCGGGTAACTGGCCAACTGGATAACTATTTCATTACTGTATCTTCTTCTGGCTCCTGGCTTTCTCCCTGGATTCCCGCCTGCGCGGGAATGACAAAGAGGGAATAGAATTTTTTTATTCCCTCTTTTCTGGCTCCTGGCTTCTGGCTCCTTCCTTTTCTGTCATTAACCAACTAACCGGGTAACTGGCCAACTGGATAACTATTTCATTACTGTATCTTCTTCTGGCTCCTGGCTTCTCCCTGGATTCCCGCCTGCGCGGGAATGACATAGAGGGAATAGAATTTTTTTATTCCCTCTTTTCTGACTCCTGACTTCTGTCGCCTTTTCTTTCCTTAACCAACTAACCGGGTAACTGGCCAACTGGATAACTATTTCATTACTGTATTTTATTCCGTCTTCTGGCTTTCTCCCTAGATTCCCGCCTGCGAGGGAATGACAAAAAAGGGATGTTAACTAAAAGAGATTGACAAATCTAAAAAAAGGGTATAAAATTCGAAAATGTAAAAGGACTATGGTACTTTACTCGCTGAGTCTCTCATAAAAGAGAACGGGGGAACCGTAAACATGGGGTGAATTTCGTTACTTTTAATTAGTGTAATGAATAGAGCAATCCTTTCAGCTCGAATCCGTCAGCTAACCTCGTAAGCGTTGGAGGTGAAATAAATATAATAATAAATTCCTCTCAAAAAGATAGGGAAACTAAGTGCAAAGTAGTTTCTCTTTTTTACTTAAAGAAACCTATTACAATTTAGACTTAGAATGAAGAAGAATAAATGAGGTGAATCCTTTGAAGATAATTATCATAGGCGGGGGTAAAGTGGGCAGACAAATAACCAAAACCTTATCCTCTGAAAATCATGATGTAGTATTAATTGATAAAAATGAAACAAAACGGCAAGTGGCTCAAGAAGATTTAGATGTTCTTACTATACTGGGTAATGGAGCGAATGTACGAACTTTGGAAAAAGCAGGGATTAAAGAGGCAGATATGTTAATCGCTGTAGCTAATAGTGATGAAGTAAATATGTTAGCTTGTATGACAGCTAAACAATTTAACGTTCCTATAAAAATTGCTCGTATCAGAAATTCCGAATATCTATATGCTAATGTTTTATCCAGAGAAAAATTAGGAATTGATTTTATTATCAACCCGGAAAAAGTCACTGCCAAGGAAATTGTTAAACTACTCAAATCACCGAAAAACGTAGCACAAATTCAAAGTTTTGGCGGAGGAAAAGTTCTGCTTATCGAATTAAAAATCGAAGAAAATAATTTTGCTTTTATCGACCAGAAATTGAAAAATATTAACTTCAAATACCCTATTTTAGTTGCGGCTATCTACCGAGATGATAAAATAATTATTCCCAACGGTGAAGAAAAGATTTTCGCTAAAGACAATTTATATATCATGATCAGAAAAGAGAATTTATTAAACTTAGATGCCATCATCAGTAAAAAACCTTTAATAATGAAAAATGTTATTATTTTAGGAGGAAGCAAAATTGGCATTCAAACTGCTTTGATATTATCCAAACTAGGAATCAAGGTTAAATTAATTGAAATGG
>JAYEGH010000241.1:0-8818 GCA_034659055.1 Candidatus Caldatribacteriota bacterium | reverse complement strand
CTCGATACTTGCTTTTTTCCCTGATTCCCGAATCCTTTATTCTATTTTCTTAACCAGCTAACTCTTTTCACATCACTTATTACTCATTACTTACTCTTACACTCGATACTTTCTTTTATTCTGATTTAATTTAAATTTACGCTATGTTATAATAAAACAAAGATTAAATCTGCTTAAATATTTTTTCATTTACAAACTTTTAAGGAGGCATCAAAATGAGTCCCGGTTTTTTTAAAAAACTATTTGGAAAAAGAGAAGAAGATTCCTCGGAGATGCTTTGGATTTATACTCAGTGTGATAAATGCGGAGAAAAATTTAGAACTTTAATCAGAAAGCATAATGACCTAGCCCCTACATATAAAGATGAAGGACCAGCTTTCATTCTAAGAAAAGAATTAATCGGTGCATCTTGTCCTAATCGAATTAATCTACATTTAGAATTCGACCGAGGTTATCGAAAAATATCTGAAGAAATCACTGGCGGCCATTTCATCACAAAAGAAGAATACTCTTCCTGAATTTTATAAAAATGTCTTATATAAACAAAAAAGATTGTGGATTTTCAAGGTTACTCATAAGTCCCGAGTTGATTCTTAGTTGCTCATATTTATCATTTAAAAGTAAATAGCTTAAATATCAATTAGAATAAGCTAATCTGCTTACCAGAGTAAGTTTTATTAATGGGATAAGAAAAATCAACAGCTAATGTCCTCAGATTATTCCATTTGTCAGTAAATTTAAGATAATTATTTTTCATACCAAAATCATATAATTTACATGTGATTTGTACATCCATTTCGCAATATGTCCTAAGCTTTCTCAAACTCTCCTTATCTCCACTTCTCCAGTACCGAACTGCATTGGTTCCTGTATCAATTTTTGTTTCCCTTAGAGTACTACGCGCAAGGTTATCAAGACTAAGCCTTCTTCCTAATGATTTACGTACCTTTTCCATAATGTCAAAATGACTAAGTTTCGCTAAACAAAATAATGCATAAGGTTGAAGAGCTGGGACGTCAAACTTTAACGAGTTAAATCCAATGATCCTGTCAGCGTCTTTAAATATCTTCCACATATCAGTAAATTCATGTTCCCAGAAACTACACATTTCACCTTGAATCTCTTTTTTGTTACTATCTAATTCTCGTTTGTATACTGACACTACAGAAACACCAAGATCGCCAGGGTCTCCGGTATTAATTTCACTGAATAGTTTTTTTGTTTCAACATCAAAAAATACTTCAATCATTACAAAATTAACCTCCCCCAATTGTTAAACCTAACTTCTTCACTTACTACTTTCTGCTCTATATTTCTCAACTTTTGTCAAATAAAAAATAAAAGTAAACTTCTTATAAAAACCTTCAGATAAGTTTTTGAGAGTTCAATCTCCTCCTAAAAATCCCATCAAGATATAAATTTTTGCTTTTTTAATTTCTAAGTTAATTTACCTGAGAATATCCTTGCCGTCCACTCTTACCGACAAATTTTCTATCTTAAGCATCGTATTTGCCCTTTTAATCATTTTTAATCCTCTTTTTAAATTATCATTGAAATTGTTCTATAAATTAATCCGGCAACTAACAAACCATAAATTATTGATACACTTGTTAAAAATATTGCTTTTTTAAATCCAAATTCTCTAATAAGCATCCCTAATGCAATTATACAGGGAATCCCAATAGTAGAAGCCACGCCAAAAGTATATATTTGAAGAGGAGTTAAAACTGAAGATATTTCACTGCCCAAAACTGACACCAACATTCCCCCGGTTAAATCTTTTTGCAAAAACCCAAATATCAAAGGAATATTGGCTACAGCTGGCAATCCTAACAGATTAGTGATTGGCGAAAGTGGCTTCACTATAATGGTGGTAATACCCGATACATCCAAAATTCCGTAAACTATTCCCCCAAGTACTAACAATGGTATAACTATATACACAAAGTCTTTCATCCTAATTCAGCTTTTGGCAAGAATATTTTTAATAAAAGGTCTCCTATAAGGAGGCAGCTCTAAAAGTAAAGGTTCACTCTTTAAAGGAATAACTTTTTTTATCCCAAAAGCCCATATTAAGCCTGCTATAAATATAGTAGCAAAAACAGAAAAAGCCAACTTTATACCTCCATAAAATCCAACTACTCCCATAATTATAGCGATCCTGCTAGAACAAGGTACAAAAGCAAACAAGGAGGCACTACGAAATTGCTCTTTTTTAGACGATAGGACTCTCGTAGCTCTAACCGCTGGTGCAGTACAACCTAAGCCCAAAGCTAAGGGAATAAATGATTTTCCGGGAAGCCCTATTCTTTTCAAGAACCTTTCCATATTAACAATAAATCTAGAAAGAACTCCTATATCTTCTAACACACTCAATAACAAATAAAACAAGAATACATAAGGTAAGGCAATAGAAACACCTGCTGCAAGCCCAGTTAAGCCCTGAACTAATATCATTGCAATAAAAGAATATTTTGTTATATCAAAAGAAGATAAAAATCCTTCTGTTAAGTTCATAAGAACGTTTTGAATCAAGTTACCAAGAAATAATAGAGCCCCGAAGATAACAAGAAAAAATAAACCAGTAATAAATGGCCCCAAAATTCTATGCAATAAAATATTGTCTATTTTCTCTTGCAAAATTTTTTCTTTTTTTAAAGAAGTTATTTGAGTAACTTTTTCTGTTATAAATGAAGCTGTTCCGTATCTGGTTATAGATATATCCTCTGCGATTTTTGGATGTTTTACTAAACTTTTTTTAGTTTCTTCAATTATTTTTTTCTCCTCTAAATATTTATAAAAATCTTCATCTTCTTCTAAAACTCTTAAGGCAACGAATCTTTTTGGTAGCTTTCCTTTAACTTGAACAGAAATTTTATCTATTGCTTCTTCAATATGGTCATCGTATTTAATCTTAAAATTTTGCCTTGTTATCTTTTTAATTTTTAATACAACATCCATAAGTTTATTTATTCCCATTTTAGTTAAGGGATTTATAAAGACAACCGGGATATTAAAGTATCTTTCTAATTTTTCACCATCAATTTTTATTCCCTTTTTTCTGGCATCCTCTATAAAATTAAGAGCTAAAACAACAGGTATTCGGGCCTCTAATATTTGCAATACCATATAAAGACTTCTTTCCAGAGAAGTTGCATCAGCAATCACTATTGCTCCATCCACTTCCTCCTCAAATAAAGTCTTCTCAGTAATTTTTTCTTCTTCTGATCTATCAGAAATAGAGTATATTCCTGGGGTATCCAAAAACTCAATTTCTGTGCTATTAATTTTCTTTTTGGCTTTAGTCACTTCAACAGTAGTTCCAGGGTAATTAGATACTGTAACTCTTGAGCCAACTAGGGCATTAAGTAGTGAAGACTTCCCTATATTTGGCTGCCCAATTAAGAGTATTTTAAGATTCTCCATATTATTCTATAACCCCTCTTTTTATTGTTTCATTCCATTTCTTCTTACAATAAATTCAAATCACTAAATACATTAAAAATTTTTCTAACATCATGCAAAGCTTCGCTTTTTTATAATTGCAATAGATTTAGGAATGGTCTCTTTGTTTCTTCTTTGCCTTCTTTGACCTTTTTCTTATCCTTCACCATATTCTAACACTTTAATTTTTCTTGCTATATCTTTATCTAAAGCAAATTTTTTATTTTTTATTTTAATGATAATAGCATTAGACACCTCACTCGTTATTATTACCTCTTCTCCTGGTACTATCCCCATGCTGACCACTCTTTCAAATAGTCCATTGCCTGGAATCACAATATTGGTAATTAACCCTTTTTTACCCAGCTTAAGCTTTGTTAAGTAAATACCTTCTTCTTTAAATGTAGATAATTTTTTTATGTTGCTTAGAACCTCTTCAGAAACATAATGTTCAAGAATATGAGCTATCTTATGTGCCTCGTTTTCGGTTCTGGTTTTTTTAAAATAATTTTCAAAAACAAGATGTTTCTTTAAAATTTCTTTTGCATTTTCTTCTCCTTTATCTGTCAATCTAAAAAAACTCTGCTGAGATTGAATCAATCCTTCTCTTTCAAGTTCTTCAATCGCTTCATAGATAAAAGAAAGGGAAACTTTAATTTCCTCTTTGATGATATTCAATGAAACCTTTCCTTTTTTTTCGCTTAATATTCTTAAAATATCTTCTTTTACTATTTTTATAATACCAAATTCTTTATTCATATTAATACCACATCTTTCAAGGTTATAAAACAATCAAATCGAGTTATCTATCTCCATCTATCTCATCCCATCCCCACGCCAGCCACCGGCGTACCGCAGTTGGGACAGCAACCATTCGGTTGGACGCGGTTCTCCAGAATTCGGTAGCCGAGGCGTCGAATCAGTGTCTGCCCACACTTGTGACATACTGTATTGGCCTCACCAGGCAGGTTACCTACATAAACATACCGCAATCCCGCTTCCAGTCCGATTTCCCGAGCTCTGTCCAGTGTCTCAACAGGCGTAGGAGGCACATCAGTCATCTTGTAACCCGGGAAGAAACGACTTATGTGCCAGGGTGTATCTACCCCTAACTCCTCGGCCACGAAATTCGCTGCGTCCTTCAGCTCTCCATCATCATCGTTAATACCGGGAATAACCAGAGTGGTCACCTCCAGCCAGATGCCCAGCCGCTTCATCATTTTCATCGTGTTCAACACTGGCTGCAGCCGCGCCCCTACATACCTTCGGTAAGTCTTGTCGCGAAAAGCTTTAAGATCCACATTGGCTGCGTCCAGATAAGGCTGAAAGGTCTCCAGCATCTCCTCGGTCATGTAACCATTGGTGATATATAGGTTGGCCAACCCTGCCTTGTGGGCAAGACGAGCCGTATCATAGGCATACTCAAAGAAGATGGTCGGCTCGGTATAGGTGTAGGCAATGCTGCGGCAGTCAGCCTTTTGAGCTGTAGCAACAACCTGTTCGGGACTTGCCTCCTCCCCCAAGATAAGATGTCGCTCGCGGACCACCTGGGAGATATCCCAGTTCTGACACCAACGGCAACCGAAGTTACATCCTGGAGTGGCGATGGAGTAGGCGGCTGAGCCGGGGTGAAAATGAAACAGTGGTTTCTTCTCCACTGGGTCCACGTGCTGGATGATAGTATGTCCATAAACCAGCGTGTAGAGACTTCCGCTCCGGTTTTCCCGAACCTGACAGATACCCTTCTTGCCATCGGCGATAACACAACGATGAGCACACAGGTTGCAGCGTACCTTGCCCTCTGACAGTTTTTCATACAGCATAGCCTCTTTCGTGATATGCATCTCAGTTCTCTCCCTTATGATATTTTTTGAACCTTCTCAAGTAAAATTTGTGTTCTCAGGTATGATCAAAATGAGCATGTGAAATAAAAACTTTATCAATCATAATTGGATCTATATTTAGCTTTTCCATAGCATATTCCTTATTATAGTGCTGGTCAATTTTTATCTTTTTAGTTAAAACTTGATGAAAATGTTCGGTAGAAGATTTAGGAAATATAATGACCTTGCCCCCACATATAAAGATGAAGGACCAGCTTTCATTCTAAGAAAAGAATTAATCGGTGCATCTTGTCCTAACCGAATTAATTTGTATTTGGAGTTCGATAGAAATTACCAAAAAATATCTGAAGAAATTACCGGCGGTCACTTTATTCCCAAAGAAGAGTATCAATCCTGAATTTTTTACTGAGGGTTAGATTGTATAGTTAGAGTTAGTTTAAGGAAAATTTTTCCATATTTGGCTGAGCAATTAAAATTATCTTAATATTTTTTATATCCTATGCCTTTTATTCAATTTTTTTTAGGTAGTACCTTCAATGGATATCTTTTCTATCAACCTTTCTATAGATTCTTGCAAATCTCGGGATAAACCTTTAATTTTCACTTCTAAAAAACCTCGGATGATAAGTGATTTTGCACTCTTCTCATCTATTCCTTTAGACATTAAATAATTTAATTCTTCTTCGGATATTCTTCCTACGGCTGCCTCATGGGATAGATCTGTTTGTGGATGCATTGCTTTTAGTTCTGGCATTGTATGTATTATCCCTTCATTATCAAGTAACAGCCCATCACATTCTATATGCCCTTTTGTTCCTTTATCGCGACCTAAAATATATTCTTTAACAAAAGACTTCCCACCATTAGAAATAGTCTTACTTAAAATCTCAGCTCTTGCATTTTTTTCATCTAATGATACTTTATCACTTATATTAAAATTAGAATTTTTTTTAGCATAAATAATAGAATTGATTCTGGCTACACCACCTTCCTTAATATTAATAGTAGAATAGGATTCCTCCTTTTCGCCTATATCAAGTGCCACATAATTAGAAATAAAAGTTGCATTTCTCCCTACTATTATGCTATTTTTTGAAAAAGAAGAAGTACGAAAAGGCCAATAGTGAATCTTAGTAACCGAAAGTAAGGCATTTTCTCTAACCAAATAATGGCTAATTCCCAGATGTTTTCCTTCTTCTACAGAAGCTGTGCATCCGGATAATAGATTGACTTTAGTATTTGGTTCGGCTACAAAAATATTATGTGTAGTTTGATACTTATTTTCTTTCATATAAAAACCTGCTTGTATAGGATAATTTATTTTACTGTTAGGCAATACCCTCATAAAATATCCTAAGGATTTTTGAGGAATAGACTTAGCATATTTTTTTAGCCATGAATATTTCTCTATTGCCTCACTTAAAGGAAGTATCTCTAATTTTTCACTCTGATTTTCTATTTTAGTAATATTCTTATCAGTAATAAGAAAAGACCCTGAACGTTTCTTATTAGAAGAATCAAATCCTATTAAATCTAATTTTTCTTCATCTATAAAATTCTTATTTTCTTTTAGCATTTTTTTCTCCATTAGAAAAACATTCATAACAATCTCGGTAGCCATTCCTTTTTATCTTATCAAAAATGTCATAAGGGTTAGCTTGGGGAGTAAGTACTCCTTCAATCATTACATGACCAAAATCTATATTTACATAATTTAAGATAGTTCCACCATGAGTTATTATTATAGCAGATTTCTTCCTCTTAACTATGGGTAAATCTTTTTGTAATAATTTCTGGATATAACTGGAAATAATTTTTATATTATCTACATCTACTCCAGAATCAGGTTCATCTAATAACAGCAATTCGGGTTTTTGTAAGAACAACTGCATTATTTCGGAAGCTTTTATCTCCCCTCCAGAAAATGCCTGGTTTGTATCTCTTTTTAAATGCTCTTCTAATTTAAGTTCTTTGGCAATACCTTGAATCTTTTCTCCAGATGTATTTATAACTTCTAAAAGCTTCCCCAGTTTCACCCCCCTCACTGTGGGAGGGTGCTGAAAAGCGATTCCCATCCCTCTTTTTACTCTTTCGTAAATAGGTAGATCAGATAAAGACTTTCCTTTAAATAGGATTTCTCCTTTTATTATCTTAAGTCGGGGAAACCCTATTATACTTCCTAAAAGAGTAGATTTACCTAAACCATTTGGGCCAAATATTACGTGAGACTCTCCTTCGGCTATAGATAAATTTAGCCCTTTAAGAATTGTCTTATTCTCTGCCTTTACCCATAAATCCTTAATCTCTAACAAATTTTTTTTCATTCTATATCACCTTAATTTCTTTGGCTATATTTTTGTCCAAGGAAAGTTTTTTATTCTTTAAAACTCTTTTGAATCTAATTAATTCTAAAACAGCTATTCACTCTGAATTTTTTTTCTGATATCCAAATTCTCTTCCCAATATAATTTTGAAAAATCTCCTTCTCCTATTCGCTGTAAAAATACCTTACCATCTAAATGGTCGTTCTCATGTAAAACTACTCTTGCATGAAAAGGATGATTAATTTCTTCTATCTGCTCTTCCCCTTTAATATCTTTATATTTTAGCCTGACCCAACTCGACCTGTCCACCTGTCCATAAAGGGTCGCATAAAATATACTTAAACATCCTTCCATATCACTATTTACTTCTGAAGATACAGCTATAATCTCTGGATTTAAATAAGCACGAAAATCTATCTTAGGCAATTGGGGATAATCCTTAATTGGTGTAATATTTACAATAAATACTCTCCGAGAAATTCCTATTTGAGGAGCAGCCAGTCCAACTCCCCCATAATGCTCTAAGGTTTTCTTTAATGAATCTACTATTTCTCTTCCCTTATCAAAATCCTCTACTTTTTCTGATTTCTGAAAAAGTAATCTACCTTCTTCAGTCCATGCTTGTTTTGGAAGTATAATACTCATAATTTTACCTTCTTTTCATCCTATAATTTCCTTATTTTTTCTTCAAATTCTGGAAAATATTGGTTGATAATTTTTAAATTAAATCTGGAAAGAATAGATTCTTTAGATTCCCTTTCTAACAAAAACTCAAAGGACTTTTTTATTAATTCTTCTTTAGTAATTTTAGCTCCAGTTAAATCTTGCCAATATTCATCATCTAAAATTACATCATATTCTTTCTCTTCCACTTTCACTGTGAATTCCTGTTGATTTTTCTTTTCAACTTTAATCATTTTTTACTTCTTTCTAAAATTTAATATTTGACTTTGCTCAGGTCTACCCTCATGGATAATTTTTCCTCGAAACCTGTTTTCTAGATAAAAACCAGATTTCTCCATCTTTTGCTTAAGCTTTTCTGCTTCAATATGTTCAGGATAGACCGAAATTAAACCGCTTGTTTTAAACTTTTTTTAGTTTGCTTGGAGGCATCGCCTGGTACTCCATTTCCTTTGATTCTTATAGAAAACTATCTTCTATACTTCTCATTCTGCATAACTTCTTTCACTGTGTTTGCATATTCAA
>JAYEGH010000240.1:0-1700 GCA_034659055.1 Candidatus Caldatribacteriota bacterium | reverse complement strand
TCTTTTTTGCTAAAGTTTTCCAAAAAAGGCTTGATTAAATCAATAGGTATAGGGAATAGAGTAGTAGAGTTTTTCTCGGTGGCAACCTCAGTTAAGGTCTGTAAATATCTAAGCTGTAAAGCTATGGGTTGTTTGTTAATCCTTTCTGCCGCCTTAACCAATTTTTCTGAAGCTTGATATTCTCCTTCAGCATGAATTACCTTTGCCCTTCTTTCTCTTTCTGCCTCAGCCTGTTTAGCCATAGCCCTTTTCATAGTATCAGGCAATTCAACATCTTTGGTTTCTACCGCAGTAACCTTAATTCCCCAGGGTCCGGTATGTCCATCCACAATTTTTTGCAGAATTTGGTTTATTTTTTCTCTCTGAGAAAGTAACTCCTCTAAGTCCATTTCTCCCAGGACACTGCGTAAGGTAGTTTGGGCAATTTTATAAGTAGCATTGATAAAATGTTCTACTTCTACTACAGAATCTTCCGGATTTACTACTCTAAAGTAGATTACGGCATTAACTTTCACCGGAACCGTATCTTTAGTAATTACTTCCTGTGCGGGGACATCCATAGTAATAATCCGAAGACTTACTCTTACCATTCTATCTACAATAGGTATCAACAGAATCAGCCCCGGGCCTTTTGCTCCTACCAATCTTCCTAATCTGAAGATTACTCCTCTTTCGTATTCCCGTAATATTTTTACAGCTTGAGATAATATAACAAGAATTATTATTAAAATTCCCAAATAAAGTGATAAATCATAAATCATATACATTTTAGTTTACTCCTTTCGCTCATATTTTTTAACTATAAGTTTAAGACCTTTAACTTCTAAAACTTTCACATCCTCTCCTTCTTTGATTGATTCACCCTTGGTAGAAGCTTGCCATCTTTCTCCATGAATAAAGATAGTCCCTTCGGGGTCAAGGACAGTTTTGGTAATTCCTACTTTTTCGATAAGACCTTCTCTGCCGGAGACAGGCTTTTTCCATTGAATTTTAATCCCTTTGCTTAAAGCAAAGACGAAGAAAGCTGCAGTGGCAAGAGACATGGAAATAATTAATCCCAGGGAAATTCTTAAAAAAGGAGCCGCAGATTTAGATAACATAAAGGAACCCAGGATAAGAGAGGTAACTCCCCCTGCAGTGAGAACTCCAAAAGTAGGAGTATATATTTCTATGACAAAAAGTACGATACCGAATATTATCAGGAGAAGTCCTCCTATATTTATAGGGATGCTCTGGAAAGAAATAAAGGCTAATATGAGACAAATTCCCCCTACGATTGCCGGGAAAAAAGTACCAGGATGACTGAATTCACCCAGGATTCCGTAAATTCCCAGGAATAATAAGATATAAGCTATATTAGGATTACTTAGGGAATGGAGAAATAAATCTTTAAAGCTCATTTTTATCGGAATAATTTCTGCATTTTTAGTCTTAAGAACTTTTTCTCCACTTACTGTAATTACTCTTACTCCGTTAATGATTTCTATTAGTTCATCTACATCATCAGCAATAAATTCTATTACTCCTTGCTCAATAGCTTCTTGTTCAGTAATAGATACACTTTCTCTTACTGCCTTTTCAGCCCACTCGGCATTTCTTCCCCTTTTCTCAGCAATGCTTTTAATGTATGCTGCAGCATCATTTGTCATCTTAGCTTTCATTTCCTCATCGATCTTTTCCCCTCCCATGACAACAGGATG
>JAYEGH010000239.1:0-1701 GCA_034659055.1 Candidatus Caldatribacteriota bacterium | reverse complement strand
CTCTACTACTTCTGGAAAATCTATTTTTAATTTCTTTACAATCTCTAAAGTAGGTACTCCATTAGAATTCCAACCCCGTTGCTTATAAACGGCATCACACAATTTTTGGTATTGGTCTTCCCTATAGGTTCTTAAAGCTTTTAATTTTTCTTCTGTTGTTTTACTTTCCAGATCATAACCAACTAACTCTTTCAGTTGTTTATCAAATCTTTCCTGTCGGGATTCATATTCTTCTGCGGTCACTGGTCCCATAGCCCGATAGGGAATCGCATCATGTTCGCGGGTACCGAAACCCATTTTCAAATTAAATACTCTTTGTAAATTATGAACTCTTTCTGACTGTAAAATTAATTCTTCCGGTGTAACAGGATTGCCGGTAACACCTTCAAAAAGACAGCAGTAATTCTCCACGTGCTCAGGAACTTTCGCTGCCTGTATTCCGTGATATTCCTTTTTATTATCTGCTGGTTCAATATCGTTCCAGGGTAATTTACAGAGACCTACAAGTGAAAACCAAGTACGGAACAGAGAAAAATAACGTATAGCTTCTGCCTTATTCTCAAAGGTAGGAATCTGATTATTTACCTGATCCATAAATATGAGCCAATTCTCATCGTGTTGAGGACCTTTATTGGCTAAACCATATCCTCCCTGCTGGGCTAAAGATTCTTTAGTAACATATTCGGAAAACTCCATTCCTTTACATTCCATACCAATATCCTGTAAAAATTGCGCATCTGCACCATATTTTTCCACCAATATTTTTTTAATCTGTCGAATTCCTAAGCCGGCAATTTTGCCAAATCCTTTTTTCTGAGCCATTTGATGAATGAGTTCCAAAACAGCTTCGCTGTTTCCAAAATTCAGCTCCAAATCACCGGTAATCTCTTTATTAATAATATCATTTTCGTAACATTCCATAAGAAAAGCAATAGTGGTACTTACTCCGATAGTATCCATCCCATAATTATCACAGTAAAAATTAGCCTCTAAAACTAAATCAGGGTCAAAACAACCACAATTTCCGCCAAACCCGGCAGCAGTTTCGTATTCCGGTCCATCAACTAAAACCTTTTCTCCTTTTAAAGGACCGGTAGATAGTTTAAAATTATCTACTGCATGGGCACAGCGCATAACACAACCCATCCAACAAGAATCACCGGCCTGATTTTGAGTTATATATTGATGCCATACCTTATCTTCAATTTTATGAGCATCAGGATGTGAACCAAACTTATAATTATGGACTGGCAGACAATCATGATTCTGCATAGGATCAACCAGATGAGCCGTTCCTGTTTCTCTCATACCATTTTGTACATGATCTAAACTTAAGATTTCCTTAGTTAATTTATGGCCCACTTTGCTAATTAGACCAAGATTGGCAACATTATTAGAATCGGCTTTAATGCCTTTATATTTAATCACTACAGCAACAATCTTCTTATCCCGAAATACAGTTCCGGTTCCTCCCCGCCCAGCTTGTTTAATTCTTACTTTTTTACGACGACTATCATACCAGCTTATATTAAGTATTCCAAAATTAGTATTTTGTGCCCCTATGCCTGCTGAGATTATGCTTATATTCCTTTTATCTTTATCATCATTTGCATATTTTTCCGATAATACTTCTATTAAATGATAAGTATCAATTTCTGTATAAGGAGATTCTTCAATGATAACTTCTCCCTTATTGCCATC
>JAYEGH010000238.1:0-9099 GCA_034659055.1 Candidatus Caldatribacteriota bacterium | reverse complement strand
AACTAGCTATATGCGCATGGTGGTGTTGGACTTTTTTCAATTCTAAATTCTTTGCCTGTGCAATCTCTTCCGCATATTGAGTAGATAGATAATCCGGATGAAGATCACAAGCTATTATTTTTGGATTCACCCTGAATATTTTTTCTAATTTTTTTATCGATTCCTTCAGGAAGTTTAGAGTATCCAAACTTTTTAAATCTCCTAAATACTGACTGGGAAAAACATAATTTTCTTTAGAAAAACTAATAGTATTTTTTAGCTCTCCACCCAATGCTATGACTTCTTTTATTTTAAAATCAAGGGTAATGGGATATGGAACATAGCCTCTTGATCTTCGAAAGAACATCGGCTCATTATTGATGAATTTTATAACTGAATCATCACATCGATTGCATATGTTCCTATTATAAGCAAGGAAAAAATCGACCACTTTATCTAATTTGTCAAAAGCTTCCTGATTGTCACTAATAATGGGTTCTTCGCTAAAATTACCGCTGGTCATTACCAGAGCCAGGAAATGATCTTTTAGTAAAAGGTAATGAAGAGGGGTGTAAGGCAACATGACACCCAAATAATTGTTATCAGGAGCAACCCATTTGGAAATCACCTGACAATTTTCCTTCTTTTTTAAAAGGACAATGGGTCTGGCTCTATCGGTAAGCAATTCTTCTTCTTTTGGCTCGACCAGGCAAAACCGTTTAATTTTTTCTATATCCGGAGACATGATGGCAAAAGGTTTCACTTCTCTATTTTTTAATCTTCTCAATCTGCTCACTGCCTGATTGTTTGTTGCATCACAAGCCAGATGATAACCACCCAAACCTTTAATTGCCCCAATTTCACCTTTTTTTAATTTTTTAATTACTTCTTCTATCGGGTCGACATTTTCTATTTTTCTTTTATTCTGATAAAGAAATGCCTGTGGTCCGCATATTTCACATGCATTCGGTTGTGCATGATATCTTCTGTCTTCTATGTTTTCATATTCACTCTGACATTGTGGGCACATTTTAAAAACATCCATAGTAGTTTTTTCTCTATCATAGGGAATATCTTTTATAATGGTAAAACGAGGGCCGCAATTGGTGCAATTAATAAAGGGATAGTGAAAGCGCCTATTGGACGAATCGAATAATTCCTTCAAACAATCTTCACATATGCTGATATCCGGTGAAACCAGTACAAAATTATTTATCTCATTTACAACACTTTTTCTAATGGTAAAATTATGATAATTCTCCAAAGGCAAATGTGATATTTTCATTTCCTCTATCCGGGCTAACGGAGGCAGTTTTTCTTTAATATCAATAATAAATTGATTTAGTTCTACTTCTTCTCCTTCTATATCTATTTCCACTCCCTGATCAGAATTAAGCACCCATCCGAATAAGTGGTAAAAAGAGACCAATTTATGTATAAAGGGTCGGAATCCGACACCCTGTACAATTCCTTTGATAATTATATTTTTTCTAATTTTCATTAATAACTACTTTCGAAAAAGTTTAAGGCATGAAATACAAAATATATTTAGTATGTTAGCTGATAGCACATATTTTATAGCGAAAAACGAAAAGCCATAGCTCAAAATTTAAAATTGAAGAAAATACTTTGATTTTTGAATTAATAGGGCAGACACAAGGTCTGCCCCTACGAATTTTTTAATTTATTCTTTGTATTTTCTTTGCTAACGACTATTTTAACTATTTAACTTTCTCTTTATCTGTTCCCGTAACCAATCAAACCAACCATCTAATCCTTCCCCGGTCTTGCAGGAAATTTCAAATATTTTCAGGTCTGGTTTGATTTTCAAAGAATCTTCTTTTGCTTTAGACAAATTAAAATCAGTATAAGGCAAAAGGTCTATTTTGTTAATTAATAATACTGCAGCTTTGCGAAACATGACAGGATATTTAATTGGTTTATCATCCCCTTCAGGTGTACTAACCATAACCACTCTATCATCCTCACCTAAATCAAATCCGGCAGGACATACTAAATTACCTACATTTTCAATAACAAATAGGTCCAATTCTTTAAAATTATAATAATTCAAGGCATTATCTATCATATTTGCATCAAGGTGACAGGCTCCGTCGGTATTAATTTGAGTTACCGGGATATTATATTTTTCTATTCTCTTTGCGTCATTTGCCGTCTGTAAATCACCTTCTAAAACCGCAATATTCAAATCCTCTTTCAATGCTGCAATCGTTTTTTCCAAAAGCGAGGTCTTTCCCGAACCGGGTGAACTCATTAGATTAATGGTATATACTCCATTTGAATTAAATAACTTTTTATTTTTACTGGCTAGAGCATCATTAGCTTTTAAAATATTTGAATATATTTTTACCTTAGTCAATTTTTATTTTTCCCCCATATATAATTCTTTTAATGTAATTAATTAATAGATTATATCACAAAATAAAATTTGTATCTCGCATTACAGTATATATCGTGAGAAAAAAGTGATAAATTTTTAGCTGCATCTTAAAACTAAAAACTATGAGTAAGAAGGGCAGACACAAGATCTGCCCCTACGAATTTTTAATTTATTCCTTGTATTTTTCTTTTTCTTTCTTTTCTTTACTCGATACTGTTTTTTCTGATCATTGTATCTTTACTAACGACTAATTTTACTTTCAAAATAATTCTCTGCCAACAGAACAGCCACAATATCATCATAATCACAAGGAGGAATTCTCAAAGATAGTGGAATAAACTTAAAAATACCTTGAGGGGGATATAACTCAAAATATCTTTTTCTCGCTTTCAAAGTACTAAATTTCTCGTCCGCTAACTCAATATTTAATTGAGGAAATTTTTCTTTTATTATCGCTTCGATTATTTTATAATTTGTTCCATCTCCTAAAACTACTTTGTCTATACTATAAGTATGAGAAATTTCTTTAATGTCTACAATTAAATCTTTTGTGGATACAACTTTTTTTAACTTAAGTTTCAACTTTGCATCCACTACAGCATAACCACATTTTTTTGTTCCTGGGTCAATAGCTAAGATTATCTCTATTCTTGACATATTATAGTTTACCCACTTCTATTTATTATAATTTATATTTCTATTCTTTCGGGATGAGAATAAATATTCATCTTTTCTCCCCTTACAAATCCTACTAAAGTTATCCCCGATTGTTCAGCTAATCCAATGGCATAATCTGTAGCAGCAGCACGGGAAATTATGATTGGTATCTTTGCCGACATAATTTTGAATAAAATTCCGGAGGTTATACGGCAGGAAGTTAAAATAATTTTATCCGTCATTGTGATATCCTCAATAAAAGCCTCACCTAATATTTTGTCAATTGTATTATACCGACTAATATCTTCACTAAATATTAATATCGAGCCATTTTTATCAGCTAAAGCACAGCTATGTGTTCCACCGGTAAGTCTAAAAAATTCAGCTTTTTCCTGCATTTTTGCAATTAATTCAAATACTTGATTTTTCTTAATATATAAAGGAAAATCATTGAATAGTAATTCCTTTTTCTTTTTCTCTGTTTGATAAATTCCTATCTGTAAACTGTTTTTCATTATATCTTCAGGAATAAAAGAAGTACTTCTAAGCTTCAAATTCATCAAATTCTGTTTTTCATCTATCTTTATAGATTGAATGTCTTCTTTTTTTTGCATAAATCCCGAAGTATATAAAAAGCCCAGCCCTAAATATCTATAATTTTCGGGAGTACATTGAAGTGTAACTATTTTGGTTCCATTTAAAAAAATTGAAAAAGGAACTTCCCTGGCTACTAAATCGGAAATTCCTTCTTTTTTATCTTTAGTAATTTTTGTTAAATTTATTTTTATTCCTTTTCTCTCTTGCACTAATTATCAAATCCCTTTTTGCTTATTATATATTCTTTTGCTTTTTTAAAATCATTTTTAAAGTTTATATTAAAAAAAGAATAAAATTTAGGATCAAATCTTTTTATCTCTTCATCATTAATGTATCTTATCTTTAAATAAGGAAATATTTTTCGAACCGATAGAATTCCGGATTGTATATTTTTCTCCATAACTTCTAAACATCTTTTACTATAGACAGCACATAAAGGTTCTATAAAATACCCCTTATATCTTGGAATAACAATGTCATTCGAGTCTATTCCTTCACACATGTATTGAAGTAATTCCACTTCCAATAGTGGCATATCACAGCCTACTACTAAATTATATTGAGAATCAGATGCCTTTAAACCTGAAAATATGCCACCCAAAGGACCCTTTTGAGGAAAAATATCTTCTACTACATGCTTGAATTGAGGATATTTTTCTTTTGGTCCTACTATAATAATATCTTCTTCTGATAAATTCTCAATAGAAGTAAGTTTCAAGATAACCCATTCAATTAATGATTTATTAAATAGCTTAATCCGGGCCTTATTTTTATTTTGACCAATTCTACTACTTTTTCCACCCGCTAATATAATTGCCTTCAAGGGAATGTTTTTTTTATTATTTTTTATTACCATATTAACACATCATACCATTTTGTTTTCAAAAAATACAGCTATTAAATTAGTCGTTAGTTAGTAAATAAAATACAAAAAAATGCAAGATAAGATAATTTGCCAATTGACCGATTCTCCGATTAAGACAGTATGTAGTATCGAGTATTGAGTATCGGCTCAGGAAAAAGAAATACAAAATGCAAGATAAGATAATTTGCCAATAAATTAACTAATTAATCAATCAAATTAGTAGTTAGTAAAAATAAAATAAGAAATATTTGTTACAATTATAATTCAAAAGAGGGTCAGATCTCATAGAAAAGATATGACCCTCTTTGCACTATTTTAATAAAGTATTTTTACTTTTTACCTTTTAAATAAACTGCCCAATATAAGGTAGATACAAAGAAAGCTCCACCAACAATATTTCCCAAGGTAACCGGAATTAAATTATTTACAATAAATCCTCCCCAGGTGAGATTAGCTAATTTATCAGTAAGACCGGCAGCGGCTACTACATCAACATTACTTTTTAGCAATAATCCCATAGGAACAAAATACATATTTGCCACGCAATGCTCAAACCCGCTGGTAACAAAAGCCATAATAGGGAAATAAATAGCAAATATCTTTCCTACTATATCTTTAGAAGCTACTGCTAACCATACAGCTAAACATACCAGCCAATTACAACCGATAGCCCGAGCAAAAGCAGCTCCCCAGCTAAGATTTACTTTTCCATTAGCAATGGCTAATGCCTTAACCCCTACGCCAAGGTTTCCGGTTTTCCAAAGTCCGCTGGCATACATAATCCATACTAATATTAGAGAACCAGCAAAATTAGCTAAATACACCCAAAACCAATTATTTATTAATTTACCAACTTTAACATCACCATTTAGAACACTTACAAAAATAAGACTGTTCCCGGTAAAAAGTTCTGCTCCGGCAATTACCACTAAAATTAGTCCTACAGAAAATACACTTCCAAAGATAAATTTAGTAAAACCTACTCCCAGATATTTACTCATATCGAAGCTAACCATAGTCGCTAATTCTGAACCGAAACCGATAAATGCCCCAGCCAGAATACCAAGAATAATCATTTGCATAACTGATAAGCTGGTTTTTGCTTTACCTACTCCAATTATAGCTTTGGCTACTCCTCCGGGTGCTAAAAAATTTGGTGTTACATTCTTTACTTCTTGAATTTCTTTTGATTCCATTTTTTATTTCGCTCCTTTTTTAATTTTATTTTTTTATTTTAAGATATTTTCTGCACTTTTATAGCACATACCTTATATTCAGGAATCTTGGATACCGGATCAAGAGCAGCATTTGTAAGTAAATTGGCAGCTGCTTCGTGGAAATGGAAGCTCATAAACACTACTCCCTTCCCAGATTTTTCAGTAACCTTCGCTTTAGCTTTAATCTTTCCTCGGCGAGAGGATACTTCTACAAATTCTTCATCTTTAACTTTTAGCTCTTCTGCATCCTGAGGGCTAATTTCTACTAATGCTTCCGGATAAATTTCATCTAAGCCTTTAGACCTTCGCGTTATGGTCCCTGTATGGAAATGATACAATACACGTCCGGTAGTCAAGAGTAACGGGTATTCCTCATCTGGTAATTCGGCTGCCTCTTTAAATTCTACCGCAGAGAATTTTCCTTTTCCTCGAGTAAATTTATCTTTATGTAAATATTCAGTTCCCGGATGATTGGCATCAAGACAGGGCCATTGTAATCCACCATTATCTAGTCTATCATGGAACATTCCACCATAAATTGGTGTAAGTTTTGCAATTTCTTCCATTATTTCCGCCGGACTATTATAGTACATGTCATATCCCATCTTTTGTGCTAATTCACTTATAATCTGCCATTCAGGTTTAGATTCACCTACCGGTTCAATGGCTTTCCTTATCTTTTGTACTCTTCTTTCTGTATTGGTTAAAGTACCATCTTTTTCGGCAATAGTAACTCCGGGCAAAACTACATCAGCTAATTCAGCGGTTTCAGTCATAAAGACATCAGATACTACTAAAAATTCCACTCTCTTTAGTGCTTCTCGGGCATGATTTAAATCCGGATCTGACATGGCCGGATTTTCAGCCATAACGAATATGCCTTTAATCTTTCCATTGTAAGCAGCATTTAAAATCTCTACTACGGTTAATCCGACTTTATCGGATAGTTCTACTCCCCAGGCTTTAGAAAATTTTTCTTTAACTTGTGGGTCAACAACTTTTTGGTAACCGGAGTAAACATTAGGTAGGGCTCCCAAATCGCATGCCCCTTGTACATTACTCTGCCCCCGAAGTGGATTAACACCGGTACTCTCTTTGCCCACATTACCGGTAATCATGGAGATATTGGCAGTAGATAAAACGTTATCTGTACCTGTCGTATGTTGAGTAATACCCATGGAATAAATAAGAGAAACGTTGGGAGATGAGGCATAAATTCTGGCTGCTTTTCGGATATCTTCTGCAGGAACACCTGTTATTTTTTCAACTATATCCGGGGTATATTTAAGCACGGTTTTTTTCATTTCTTCATAGCCTTCAGTTCTTTGAGCAATAAATTCTTTATCTTCTAATCCTTCATTTATAATTACGTTCATTAACCCATTAAATAGAGCTACATCAGTACCAGGACGCTGCCTTAACCATAAAGTTGCATATTTAACTAATTCTATCTCTCGAGGATCAGCTACAATTAACTTTGCGCCATTTTTTGTAACTGCTTTTTTGATTTCCAGGGCAATTATAGGATGATTTTCAGTTGTATTAGAACCGGTTAAATAAATTGCCGAAGCATCGGCAATTTCTTTTATAGAATTAGTCATTGCCCCACTTCCAAAGGCTTGAGCCAAACCAGCCACAGTTGCGGAATGACACAAGCGGGCACAATGGTCTACATTATTAGTTCCCAAAACTGCCCGTCCAAATTTCATTAGAAGATAATTTTCTTCATTAGTACACTTGGCAGAAGAAAGAACGGCTAAACTATCACTACCATTTTCTTTCTTAATCTGATTGAATTTATCGCTAATTAATTGCAGTGCTTCATCCCAGGAAGCTTTTTCCAATTTCCCATTTTTTCTAATTAAAGGAGTTGTTAAACGGTCATCTCGATGAATATAATCATAACCGAAACGCCCTTTAACACAGAGATTAATTCCGTTTACTACACTATCAGGATTAGATGTAACTTTTACTACTTTTCCATCTTTTACATTAAAATCAAAATTACATCCACACCCACAATAATTACAAGTGGTTTTTACTTTTTTAAATTCCCAAGTTCTTCCTTTCCCTTGAGCAGCTTTATCAATTAAAGCACCAACCGGACAAACCGCCACACACTGCCCGCAAGAGACACATTGAGAATATCTTAAATCAACATCTCCATCAGCAATAATCTTTGTTTGTGAACTTCGATACCCAAAATCGATAGCATGAGCCTGTTGAATCTCATTACATACTTCTACGCATCGACCGCATAAAATACATTTATTTAAATCTCTCACAATAAAAGGATTACTGTCATCTAAAGGTAAATTTTTTTCTATTCTACCAAATCTTGATTCTTTAATTCCTAATTCATATGCCAAATCCTGTAAAGCACAATCACCATTCTTCTCACAAGTCATACAATCAAGTGGGTGACGACTTATTAATAATTCTAATACTATTTTACGAGCTTTAATCACTCTTTCGCTATGTGTATGAATAACCAGGCCTTCTCTTACAGGATACACACAAGAAGCAGCTAAAGTTGGTAAACCTTCTACCTCAACCACACAGACCCGACAAGAACCGGGTGTAAATCCAAGTTCAGGCATAGCACATAATGTGGGTATATGAATGCCTAATTCTGTGGCAATTTCTAATATAGTCTTGCCTTCTTGTGCCATTACCTCCTGTCCATCTATAGTTATTTTGACTTCTTTTATCATTAATTTATTCTCCTTCTTTTATTTAACTAAGATTTTTAATTTTTATCTTTTACAATACTTTTTTAAAACCTCTTATTGACTTTTTATTTTTTTTAAAAAATATTTACTTTATTAAAAGATTATCATATTCTTCGGGAAAAAGATTTAATGAATTTAATAAAGAATTAGGAGCACTCTGGCCCAGTGGACAGAAAGAAGTCTCTTTCATATTTTCTCCTAATAATTTTAAAGTTTCTATATCGTCAGTTATGCCCTTCCTCAAACTAATTTTATCCAATATTTCATAGATATATCTGGTACCTTCACGGCAAGGGGTACATTTCCCACAGGACTCATGAACAAAGAATTTCATACAGCATTTTATAAAATCTACAACTGAAACTGTTTCATTCATAATTAATATTGCACCGGACCCCAGGCTATAACCTACTTCTTTCAGAGATTGAAAATCAAGGGGGACATCTAAAAATTCCGAAGAAAGAATATTACCGGCAGTGCCTCCTATTTGGGCCATTTTAAAATTCCCGGAAGACATTCCTCCCGCATAATCGTAAATAATCTCTCTTAGAGTAACTCCCATAGGAACCTCTATTACACCTGGACGCTTTATATGTCCTAAGACTGCATAAACTTTAGTGCCCGGAGAATTTTCTGTCCCAAATTTTCTAA
>JAYEGH010000237.1:0-1738 GCA_034659055.1 Candidatus Caldatribacteriota bacterium | reverse complement strand
TTGAATTATACTTTCTGCTTCTGGTGATTATAGCAATAGGAATAATATTATTGATATTGAAATATTGCCAACAAAAGATTGGCGGCATAAGTGGAGATATACTGGGAGCTATAAATGAAATTGTAGAGGCATTTATCCTTTTAGCTCTCTGTGTTTTAGGGATTAAATAAAAAGTTAAACCCATGATTTTAATTAGTAATAAAGAATAATATCCAGGTATTCTATTATAAAATAACCCGGAGGTTTGTTAATAGGCCTGGATTTTTTATAATTATTTTTCTTTAAAAAGAGGATTTTTAAAACTTTTGTCGTATATATAAATAAAGATAAAAGATAATTTGACAACAAAAAAAGCTGATATTCCTTATGATATTTTAACAAAGATAAAATCCGGACTTGTCTTGTCAGCGAAATAGGGACAGATTAAGTCACTATTGTATTTTGGAGGTAGATAAAAATGGTGAAAGGTGTAAAACAAACAGTACAGGATTTTCTTGATCGTGCAGATGTTAAAATTGATGGGAAAAGACCCTGGGATATTCAGGTAAATAATCAAAATTTATATACAAGAGTTTTAAGAGGAGGTCCTCTTGCTTTAGGAGAAGCCTATATGGATGGATGGTGGGATTGTGAAGCCCTTGACCAATTTTTTAATAGAATTTTAAGATTGAAATTAAAATTGAATTTTAATATGAAAATTCAAGTTATAAAGTGGTTTGCCTGGAATGTTATAAAAGCAAAAATAGTAAATCAGCAAAGAAAATCAAAAGCTAACTTGATTGGAGAGCAGCATTATGATATAGGGAACGATCTTTATAAAAGTATGCTGGGCAAAAGAATGGAATATAGCTGCGGTTATTGGAAGAATGCAAAAAAACTGGATAAAGCACAAGAGGCTAAGTTAGACCTGATTTGTAGAAAGTTAAATTTAAAGCCGGGTATGAGTATTTTAGATATTGGCTGTGGTTGGGGAAGTCTTGCAAAATATGCTGCAGAGAAATATCAGGTTAAAGTAGTGGGTATTACAATCTCCAAAAATCAGGTAAAACTTGCAAGAGAACTCTGCAAAGGTCTTAATATTAAAATACTATTAATGGATTATAGAAATCTTAAGGAAAAGTTTGATCGTATTGTTTCTGTTGGTATGTTTGAACATGTGGGTTATAAAAATTACAGAAAATTTATTAAAATTGTTGATAACTGTTTGAAAGATACCGGTCTATTTTTATTACATACTATTGGAGGAAACAAATCAGTGGTATCTGTGAATCCCTGGATTGATAAATATATATTTCCTAATGGAATGCTTCCTTCTGCAAAACAGATAACTAAAGCATATGAAGGGATTTTCAGGCTTGAAGATTGGCACAGTTTTGGAATATATTATGATAAAACCTTAATGGCCTGGTATAGGAACTTTAATAAAAATTGGGATAAAATTAAAAATAATTATGATGAACGCTTCCATAGAATGTGGAATTACTACCTTTTAAGCTGTGCAGGTGCTTTCAGGGCGCACAAGAACCAATTATGGCAAATAGTATTTGCGAAAATAGGTTCACAAATAGACTATGAAGGTATACGTTAAGTTTCTTTCATTTTTTCTTTGGATATTTACATTATTATTTGGGGAACTTTGAGGCCAGGATGACTTATTAGTATTGGTTTAGCCCCATAAGCTTTTTGTAAATTCTCTTCATTAAGTACTTCTTGAGGTGTTCCCATTTTTTCTATTTTT
>JAYEGH010000236.1:0-32096 GCA_034659055.1 Candidatus Caldatribacteriota bacterium | reverse complement strand
AAATAAATATTTGCAAAAAATATTTTAAAAAAGAAGGATTTTTAATTTAAAATAGAGTATATATAGAAATAGAGAATATTGATTCGCCTTTTCGAATATAAAGGACTTCTAAATAAAGTATAATTTTAATTTGTATGATTACTTGATAAGAGATAAAAACGGGAAAAAACGAAAAGGCAAATTAAATCGAAGAGGGAGGTGCAAAAAAGGAATATAAATATTTTGATTTTAAAAGTTAGTTTTAAATAATTAATTAAAAATTTAAGGAGGAGAATGATTAATAATGAAAAAAACCATTTTAATATTAATACTATCTTTAAGTCTAATAATGGGATTTAGCTTGGCAGCTCTTACAGCACCGGTAACGCTTCAATGGAATTTAGGCACCGAACCCCCCACTCTGGATCCTTCTTTAGCCACTGATACTACTTCAGTAGATGTAGTCGAACAGCTATTTTTAGGTTTAACCGATTTTAATGTCGAGACTATGGAGGTTATACCGGAACTGGCTACTTCCTGGGAAGTGTCAGAAGATGGACTGGTTTGGGCTTTTCATATGAGAAAGGATATCAAATGGACTGACGGAAGACCGGTTACTGCTCATGATATAGAATATGCAGTTAAAAGAACCTGTGACCCGGCTACTGCCTCTGATTATGCTTACGTACTTTACATTATTAAAGGAGCTAAAGAGGTAAATACCGGTGAGATAACCGACCTGAATCACATAGGAGTAAAGGCAATAGATGATTATACTATTCAGTTTGCCTTAAATCAACCTGCCGGTTACTTCCCTGCTATTGCTGGGATGTGGGTGAACAGACCTGTCCCTAAATGGACTATCGAAAAATATGGGGAAAAATGGACCGAACCGGAAAATATCGTCACTAATGGTTCTTACGTTTTAACAAAGTGGGCCCATGAAGACGAACTAATTTTAGAAAAGAATCCCGATTATTTTGATGCTGATAAGGTACAGATAGAAAAAGTTCATTGTGTGATGATCGTAGAAGAATCTACTGCTATGGCTATGTATGAAGATGGGAAATTGGATTCTGTGGGTGTTCCCTTAGATGATATAGATAGGGTAAAAACAGATCCGGTATTAAGCAAAGAATTATTTATTGCACCTCGATTATGTACCTATTATTATGGATTTAATAATAGCAAACCACCGATGGACAATCCTTTAGTCCGTAAAGCCTTTTCTGCTGCTATTGATAGACAATCTTTAATAGACTATGTTTCTAAAGGTAACCAAACACCAGCTACCACTTTTGCCTGTCCGGGTATCTTTGGCCATGTTTCACCTTCAGAAGGAGTCGGTATAGGATTTGATCCGGAAGCGGCCAAAAAATACCTGGCTGATGCCGGATATCCCGGAGGAGAAGGCTTGCCGGAAATTACTTTGATGTTTAATACCTCCGAAGGCCATCGTAAAATTGCCCAGGCAATCCAGCAAATGTGGAAAGAACATTTAGGAGTAAAGGTTAATTTAGCTAATCAGGAATGGAAGGTATATCTTAAGACTATAACTGAAGATGCCCCTCAGATCTTCCGTTTGGGTTGGTGTGCTGATTATCCTGATTCCAACAACTGGGTCTTAGAAGTTTTCCATTCTACTTTAAGTTCTAACAGAATTAAATGGCATAATGCAGAATTTGATAGAGTAGTGGAAGAGGCAGCTCGTGAATCTGACCCGGCGAAAAGATTAGAACTCTACAAGAGATCAGAACAGATTCTCTGTGAAGAAGAAGCTGCTATGGCTCCCATCTATTTCTATACTTTTGTACAAATAACCAAACCATATCTTACACGTAGCTATTCTCCGTTGGGTGGAGAACATTTCAGGGATTGGAGAATTAACAAATAAAAAAGAATTTACTCACATAATTAGGGTTGATTTTTTCTAAAAATAACCATGCAATTCTAAAAAAATAAAGGATTGCATGGTTATTTTACGCCATTATTATTAAAATTTATATTAACTTATGATATAATACTCAAATGGATTGAATTACTCATTTTAGTTTATATGTTATTTAAATATTAAAATATTCAAAGAAAGGAATATAGTATGCTAAATTATATTATTAGAAGAGTTTTATGGGCCATACCGGTTTTATTGATAATATCTTTAGTGACTTTTGGTCTGGGCCATGCTATTCCCGGAGGTCCTTTTGATAAAGAAAAACCACTGCCAGCAGAAATTATTGAAAATTTGGAAGCTCACTATGGCTTAAATGATCCATTATGGAAGCAATACAGAGATTATCTCTGGAAAGCCCTTCATGGTGACCTTGGTCCATCCTATACTTCACGAAGTAGAACAGTTAACGATATTCTTAGTACACATTTTCCAGTTTCAGCCCAATTGGGGGTATTAGCTTTGCTTGTAGCGATGGTGATAGGAATTCCTTTGGGAATGATAGCATCTTTAAAGCAGAATACTTTTATTGATTACTTTTGTATGTTTTTCGCCTTACTTGGAGTTTCGGTTCCATCCATGACTTTAGGCCCTTTGCTGGTCTGGGTTTTTGCTCTAAAACTGAATATATTACCAGTTGCCCGGTGGGGGACCTGGCAGCAAGCCATTTTACCCGCTTTTACTTTAGGAATAGGAAGTGCTGCCATTTTAGCTCGGTTAACCAGGGCTAGCATGCTGCAAGTGATTAGAGAAGATTACATCAGGACTGCCAGAGCAAAGGGAGTATCGGAAAAAAATGTTACTGTACACCATGCGCTAAAAAATGCACTGATTCCGGTAGTCACTATTATTGGCCCTTTGTTCGCGACTTTGGTTACAGGTTCTTTAATCGTGGAACAAATATTTGCTATTCCCGGTTGTGGAAAATATTTTATTACTAGTGTAACTAATCGTGATTACCCGGTAGTATTAGGTATTATGTTACTTTATGCATTTCTAATAATTGTAGCAAATCTGTTAGTAGATATCACCTATTCCTGGATCGACCCTCGAATTAGATATTCTTAGAATGATAATAGAAAGTGAGGATATATTATTTTGGAATCAAAATCAAAAGAAAAAACTGGAGTAAATAGTAAAAATATTGTTTCTCAAAGGCCTGAAACAAATTTATGGAAAGATGCTTTTCGAAGATTATGTAAAAATAAAATGTCAGTTATTGGTGGAATAATCATTATTATCTTATTAATTCTCTCTATATTTGCCCCATTTATTGCCCCTTATCATTATGCTGACGGCAGTTTGAAGGATAATTACGCTAAACCGGGAGACAAATATCTATTAGGTGCTGATTTTATGGGTAGGGATGTCTTAAGTAGAATTATTTACGGTACAAGAATATCTTTGAGTGTAGGGATAATAGGAGCTTTAACTTCTTTTATAATAGGAATTTTATACGGAGTTATTTCGGGATATTATGGAGGAAAAGTCGATAATTTCATGATGCGCTTTGTGGATATTATGTACGGTTTTCCTACCTTATTATTGATTATCTTAATGATGGTGCTTTTTAAATCTACTTTTGCAGTAACTGAACCCGGAACTTTTGCCGGAGCATTAAGCACAATTGATAAAGCCTTTGGCGGATTGTTCTTTATTTTTGTTGGTATCGGAATAACTGCTTGGATCGGGATGGCTCGAATTGCCCGTGGAATGGCATTATCATTAAGGGAAAAAGAATTTGTAGAAGCTGCCCGTGCTACAGGTAATAGTAATTTTAAAATAATGATGAAACATATACTGCCTAATTTGATTGGCCCTTGTGTTGTAGCAGTAACCTTGCGGATACCTCGATTTATTACCTTTGAAGCCTTTTTAAGCTTTATTGGCTTAGGGGTAAATCCTCCAACTCCGAGTTGGGGAATGATGATATCAGAGGGATACAAAGCAATACGTTCTAATCCCCATTTGGCTTTATACCCCGGTTTAGCTCTTGCTATTACCATGTTAGCTTTTAACTTTTTAGGAGATGGATTACGGGACGCTTTAGACCCACGTATGAAATAATATTGTGCGCCCGTAGCTCAATGGATAGAGCAGGGGCTTCCTAAGCCCTGTGTTGGAAGTTCGACTCTTCTCGGGCGTACCACGCCTATTTGTCATTATTTTAGAACAAACAAAGGTAATTATAAATGAAAACATATGTAAGCGAACAAATAAAAAAAAATATAGCAGATTCAATAAAAAAAAATATTAGACAGGGCAATTTCCAGATTAGAGAAATTCCTGAAATAATATTATTGAAAACGAAAAATAAATCTCATGGAGATATAGCCACTAATATTGCTTTACAGTTATCGGGGATAGCAAAACTAAAACCGATGGATATTGCTCATTTTATTATTGATAATTTAGATGCAAAAAATAACGTAATAGCTAAAGTTGAAATAGCAAAACCGGGATTTATAAATTTTTGGTTTAAAGACGACTGGTTGTATCAAATTTTAGACGATATAAGAGACCAGAAAGATGATTATGGGAAAATAGATGTAGGCAAAGGGAAACGGATTCAATTAGAATTTGTAAGTGTTAACCCTACTGGTCCATTGCATGTCGGTCATGGTAAATGCGCAGTGATTGGAGATACTTTAAGCAAAATATTAAAAGCAGCGGGTTTTAAAATAGAAAAAGAATATTATATCAATGATCAGGGAAAACAGATAGATATTTTAGGACAATCGGTTCAGTCAAGATACAATATTTTTTTAGGGGAAGATAAGGAATTTCCTTCTGACGGATACAAAGGAAAATATATTACGGATATCGCAAGAGAAATCGCTGCTAAATATGGTGATAGATTTAAAGGAAAAGAAGACCAGGAAACTAAAAATTTTTTTAAAGAATTTACTGTAAAAAATATTTTAAACGGAATTAAAAAAGATTTGGAAAATTTCGGAGTAAAATTTGACGTTTGGTTTAGCGAAAAATCACTTTTTAATAAAAACAAGATTCAAGAAATCATCGATTTACTTAACAGTAAAGGGCTTATCTATAAAGAGAAGGGTGCGCTTTGGTTAAAAACCAGTGTTTTTGGTGACGAAAAAGATAGAGTAATAGTCAGAGAAAATGGAATACCTACTTATTTTGCCTCTGATATTGCTTATCATCAAGATAAATACCAGAGAGGATTTGAAAAGATAATAGATGTTTGGGGAGCAGACCATCACGGTTATATCGAGAGAATGAAAGCCGCAATACAAGCCTTAGGATATCCCCAAAGTTTTTTGGATGTGCTAATCGTACAATTTGTCACTTTAATAAAAGAGGGAAAAGAAGTTGGAATGTCTACCCGGGATGGAGAATTTATTACCTTGAGGGATCTGATTAAAGAGGTAGGGAAAGATGTAGCCCGCTATTTCTTTTTGATGAGAAGCTATGACAGTCATACAGAATTCGATCTTGATATAGCTAAATCTCAATCAATGGAAAACCCGGTTTATTATATTCAATATGCTTATGCGCGAATATGCAGCATATTAAGAAAAGCGGAAGAGGCAAATATAGTACTTGACAAAATTGACAAAATCAATTTCCAATTATTGGATAAAGAAGAAGAATTGGAATTAATTAAAAAATTATTATTTTTTAAAGAAGCAATAAAAAGAAGCGCTCTTTCCTGGAAGCCACATCTTTTGACTACTTATCTTTATGATTTGGCTTCTACATTTCATAAATATTACACAGTACACCGAATAATTACAGAAGATGATGAGTTGACTAAATCCCGATTAGCATTAATTGATTGTACTAAAATAATATTACTAAATACTTTTAATCTTTTGGGAATTTCAGCCCCGGAGAGTATGTAAAACATTAGTTAGCTGGTTAGTTGGTTACCTGGTTAGCTAGTTAAGAAAATAAAAGATAAAAATTAGTAGTCAGTACACAGAATCCAGTATTCAGAATAATCTTAAATTGTAATATTATATTATGTATGGAGTTATTATGTATCCTTTTGACTACTGGCTCCTGAATTCTGGATGCATAATTAATTTTAAAAGATTTTTAAATTTTAAATTATGGTTTTTTACTATCAACTTTAGAGGAGGCGTTGAGATTAATTGGATGAGACGAGATTTGTAATAATAACTGGTCTGTCAGGGGCAGGAAAGAGTATAGCAATTAAATGTTTTGAAGATTCGGGTTTTTTCTGTGTGGATAATATCCCTCCTCAGTTAATCTTTAAATTTGCTGAGATATGTTTAAAATCAAAAGGTAAATTATCCAAAATTGCTTTAGTGGTAGATATAAGAGGAGGAATATTTTTCAAAGATCTATTTAGTTCATTCGATCACTTAAAAGAGTTGGGAATTAACACAGAGATATTTTTTTTAGAAGCAAGTGATGATGTATTAGTTCATAGATTTAGTGGAACTAGAAGAAAACACCCTTTAAACATTTCAGATAGCATGTTAGAAAATATACAGGCAGAAAGAAAAAGATTAAAAGGGCTAAGATCAAAAGCTAATTTAATAATAGATACTTCAGATTTAACTCCCAAGCAATTAAGCAATGAACTTATTCGAAATTTTATTAAAGATAAATCGCAAAATATCCAATTAAATCTTATTTCATTCGGGTACAAATATGGCATTCCTATCGATGTAGATATAGTCTTTGATGTTAGGTTTATTCCTAATCCTTTTTATGTAGAAACCTTAAAATCTTTGCCGGGAACGGATAAACAGATTCAAAAATACGTAACTGATTTTTTGATTACTCAGAAATTTATGGAGGCCTATTTTAATATAATTGGTTTTTTAATACCATATTACCTCAAAGAAGGCAAAACTTATCTATCCATTGCTTTCGGATGTACAGGAGGAAGACATAGATCGGTAGTTTTAATAAATAAATTGGCAAGTTATTTACAGGGGGAAGGCTATAAAACATCTATAAAACACAGAGACCTGAGCAAAGAAGAAAGAGTGAATGAAAATGGATTACGAGCACCTTTATTTTGATTTAGCCTAAGAAGAAAGATTTAAATGTTATTTTCTTATCGAGTAAAAAACGAATTAACCAGAGTAATACCTCAAAATATTTCTGAACAGAAAGATGAACTGCTATCCTTTATAGTATTAAAAGGGGTTGTGATTAGAAGAAATAGAGAAATCAGATTAATGATTACTCTTGATAATCCAGCCATTGCTCGAACAGTTTATAATTTAATAAAAAATATTTTTAAAATATACTCTTTAGTTCAACCTAAAAACCTATCTCATAAAAGAAAGTATTATGTAGTTGAAACTAGCTCATCAAAAGATAGTAAAAAAATTATAAAGGAAATAGGGCTGAGTTGGAAAGATAATTGTAAGGATAATTGGCAACTCATTGTCAGTAAAAGATTAACAATAGATGACTTTTTCTCTAAGGAATCATATTTAAGAGGAGCTTTTTTGGTAAATGGTTTCGTAAATGATCCTGAGAAAATGTATCATTTGGAAATTTCGGCAAATACCAAAATAGAAGCAAATTTTATACATAATCTCCTTAATTATTATGATTTGAATTTTCGGATAACCTTTTGGAAAAAGAAATGGATAATATATATAAAAAAGGGAGATAGTATATTTGAATTTTTGAGATTGATTGGGGTACAAAGTGCCTTACTATATTTTCAAGATATTAGAGCAAGGAAAGATGTATTAAATAGAGTAAACAGGCTAGTTAATTGTGAAACAGCTAATTTAGATAAAATAGTCTTTTCTGCTACAAGGCAATTGCAGAGCATAGATGTGATAGAAAAAAAAATAGGCTTAAAAAATATTTCACCGAAATTAGCCTTAATAGCAGAAATTAGAAAGAATTTTCCTTATGCAAGTCTACAGGAATTAGCCGAAGGAATAAATTTTAAAATTACTAAATCGGGGATTTATCATCGTTTAAAAAAAATTAATCAGATAGCCGATGAATTGTAAAAATAAAAATTAGAAATATTATGGGATTATAAAAAAATTTATTCAAATAAATGAAAAAGGAGAGATTAAAATGTCAAATGTTATCTTGAAAAAATTTACTAAAAAGTTTAAAGAAGTAACTGCGGTAGATAATTTTAACATAGAGATAAAGGATAAAGAATTTGCAGTCTTAGTTGGTCCATCCGGTTGTGGGAAGACTACGACCTTGCGGGCAATTGCTGGGTTAGAAGAAGCAACTTCCGGAGAAATCTATATCGGAGACAAACTTGTAAATGATGTCCAACCAAAAGACAGAGATATTGCCATGGTCTTTCAAAACTACGCCCTTTATCCCCATATGGATGTTTACAATAATATGGCTTTCGGATTAAAATTGCGGAAATTTCCCAAGAAAGAGATAGACCAAAGAGTGCAGGAAGCAGCAGAGATATTAGGGATTGAAAACTTATTAAAGAGAAAACCTAAACAGTTATCCGGTGGGCAAAGGCAGCGAGTGGCAGTAGGAAGAGCTATTGTCAGAAAACCGAAGGTATTTTTATTTGATGAACCTCTTTCTAATTTGGACGCCAAGCTAAGAGTAGCTATGAGGGCAGAAATCAGCAAACTTCATCGTAGGTTGGGAGCTACTATAATTTATGTAACTCACGATCAGGTAGAAGCAATGACTATGGCTGATAGAATGTTTATAATGAATGATGGTCTCTTACAACAAGCAGGTGCGCCTTTGGAAGTTTATCAAAAACCGAACAATAAATTTGTGGCTGGTTTTATCGGTTCTCCGGCAATGAATTTTATAGATTCTAAAATTGTAAAGGAAAATGGAGACTATTTTATCGATACAGAAAGTTTTAAAGTAAAGGCTCCCCAGGCTTTTTATTCTAAAATGGCAGATTATGCCGGGAAAGAAGTAATTTTTGGAGTTAGACCCGAGGACATTCATGACAAACAATTCTTTTCTAATGCTGCACAATCTAATACTATAAAAACTATGGTAGATGTAATTGAACCCTTGGGAGCAGAGATTTTTATATACCTGACCTGCGGGAAAATTTCCGTAATAGGGAAGATGGATACACGTACTCAAGTAGAAGTTGGGCAAGAAATAGAAGTAGCATTAGACATGGAAAAGACTCATATTTTTGATCCGGAAACTTTGTTAACAATAGTATAAGGGAGAGCCTAACCATGGTATAGAAGTGAGTTAAAGGATGAAACAGGAATTATCGTTAACACAAAAACAGAGACTAACTTTGTCTCCTCAACTATATCAATCCATTAATATTTTACAGTTAAATTTAATTGAACTTAGAGATTTGGTTAATAAGGAATTGATAGAAAATCCTTTATTGGAAATTAATCAGGAAGAAAATTTAGTTACAGAAAAAATACCGCAAAAAGAAGAAAATAACAGGCTAATTGAAGAAAGAGCTAAAGACGAGGAAAAAGATAATCCAATTGACTGGCTAAGTTATCTTAAAGGAAGAGATTATCAGCCTTTTCCAGGTAGGCCGGTTTTTGGTAGAGAAAATAAATATGAGAGTGTTATATGTTATAAAGAATCATTAAGAGATTACCTTTTAGGTCAATTAGGTGAAACAGTAACCGATAGTCTGGATTATAAAATTGGCGAATACTTAATTGGAAATATTGATGAAAATGGCTATTTAAAAATTACATTAGAGACGATTTCTCAAGATATAAATATAGATAGAGATAAAATAAAAGAATTATTATATTTGATACAAAGTTTTGATCCTCCCGGAGTTGGGGCCAGAAATTTAGAAGAATGTTTGCTGATTCAAAAAAAATATCTGGGAATTGATGATATAAATATAGAAAAAATAATAAAATTATTTTTAATTGATTTAGCTAAAAAATCATATAAAAAAATTGCCAAAAGGTTGAATATAACAGTCGAGAAAGTACAATATGTGTCTGATGTAATTAGAAAAAAATTCGATCCCAAACCGGGAAGAAAAATAGGAAGTATAAAAGACACCCAATATATAATACCTGATGTCACAATACAGAAGGGGTTAAAAGGTGAATATAGAATAATTCAAAATGATACTTTCTTGCCCCAAATAAAAATAAATTCCCTTTATAGAAAAATATTAAATGTAAGTAGTAAATCTTTATTTCGAGAGAGAGTTAAAATAATTCAAAATAAAGAATTTCCTAATCGTAAAATTGAAGATACTAAGAAATATGTTGAAGAGAAATTAAATGCCGCAAAATTTTTAATTAAAGGGGTAGAGCAGAGAAAAAGAACCATATATCGTATTACTGAAATTTTAGTGGATTATCAGAAAGATTTCTTAAATAGAGGAATTTTATATATTAAACCATTGACTTTAAAGGTAGTTGCGGATAAACTGGAAATCCATGAATCTACTGTTTCCAGGGCGATTCATAATAAGAATATTCAAACTCCACGCGGACTTATGGGGATGAAATTTTTTTTCTCTCAGGGAGTGGATAAAACAAAGAAAAACACAATCTCTTCAGATAAAGTAAAAAAATTAATAAAAGGGTATATAGAAAAGGAAAATCATTTGAAACCATGGAGTGATCAAAAGTTAGCAGATTTATTAAGTTCAAAAGAAGAAATAAACATTGCCAGACGAACGGTAACAAAATATAGAAAAATTCTAAAAATTTTACCTTCCAATCTTCGCAAAAGATTTACTAAATAATTGTTTAATTAGACGTTCGTTTAGTTAGAGATATTACTTGGTTGAATGGTTGGTTGTACAAATATATCCAGAAAAGCTAAGCAATTAAGAAAATAAAGTTTATTTAAAAAGATGCTATTAAAATAAAATGATAATATACAAAAATTGAATACCAAAAACAAGGAGGAAAAAATGACAATTAAAATAGGAATTAACGGATTTGGAAGGATTGGGAGGAATGTTTTTAGAGCAGGCTTAAAGGATAAGGAAATAGATTTTGTAGCTGTTAATGATGTAACAGATAGCAAAACTTTAGCCCACTTATTAAAATATGATTCTGTTCATGGAAAATTACCCAATGTAAAACTCGAAAATGATAATATTATAGTTGGAGAAAAAAAGATAAAAGTACTAAGCGAAAGAGATCCGGCTAATCTTCCCTGGAAAGATTTAGGGGTAGAGATGGTTATCGAATCTACGGGAATTTTTAGAGATCGAGAAGGAGCCTCAAAACATTTAACCGCTGGAGCAAAAAAGGTAATTATTTCCGCACCGGCAAAAGGTGAAGACATTACTATAGTAATGGGAGTAAATGAGAATAAATATATTTACGAAAAACACCATATAATATCTAATGCTTCCTGTACTACAAACTGTTTGGCACCAGCAGTAAAGGTTTTAAACGATACATTTGGAATTGAAAAAGGTATTATGACCACTATTCATTCTTATACTGCAGATCAAAAACTAATGGATTTACCTCATAAGGATTTAAGAAGATCCAGAGCTGCTGGCTTATCTATAATTCCAACTACTACAGGAGCTGCAAAGGCAGCGACTCTAGTAATACCTGAGCTAAAAGGAAAGCTAAATGGTATGGCTTTTAGAATCCCCACTCCCAATGTTTCGGTAGTGGATTTAGCAGTATTGTTAAAGAAAAACACTAATGAGGAAGAAATTAATAATGCTTTTCAAAAAGCTTCTCAAGGAGATTTAAAAGGAATTTTGGATTACAATGAAGAACCTTTAGTTTCCAAAGATTATAATGGGAATAGTTATTCTTCCATTATTGATGGTTTATCTACCATGGTGATAGATGGTAATTTAGCTAAAATTATAGCATGGTATGATAATGAATGGGCTTATTCCTGCCGAATTTTAGATTTAGCAAAATATATTTGGAAATAAACATATATTTAGTTAGTTGGTTACCTGTTTAATTGATTAGCCAGTTTAAGGAATAGCATTAAATCAGCTAACTATCTAACTAATTAACTCAATATTGATAACGACTAAATTAGACAAATGGAGGTAAAAGTAATGCGTATTCCTGTTATTGCTGGAAATTGGAAAATGAATAAAACGATCGTAGAATCAGCAGCTATGGTAAAAGAATTAAAAGATTTTATCCGTGAGATAAAGGGAGTAGATATTGTAGTATGTCCTCCATTTACTTCTCTTTGGGTTATAAAAGAAATAATTGATGGAACAAATATTCACTTAGGTGCACAAAATTTATATCAAGAGGAAAAAGGAGCGTTTACTGGAGAAATATCACCTTTAATGCTTCAAGATATTGGATGTGAGTACGTTATATTGGGGCATTCCGAAAGAAGAAAATATTTTAAAGAAACCTCTGAACAGGTAGCAAAAAAAACCAAAGCTGCTTTTAATCATGACCTTATACCTATCCTATGTGTAGGAGAAAATTTAGAGGAGAGAGAAAGCGGAGAATATAAGAAAGTAATAGAAAAACAGATCAAGGCTTTATTTCTTGAGATTGATTCAGTTTTAGCAAGAAAGATAATTATTGCGTATGAACCTATATGGGCCATTGGTACCGGCAAATCTTCCAGCCCTCAAGATGCTAATTCAATTATTAAATTTATTAGAGAATTATTTTCCTCTGAATATGGGGAGAAAGTAGCCGCGCAGATAAGAATATTATATGGAGGAAGCGTAAACTCTAAAAATATTGGTGAATTTATTAATGAATCTGAAATTGATGGAGCATTAGTTGGAGGAGCAAGTTTGCATGCATTAAGTTTTTCTCAATTAGTAGATGCAGCTAAAATATTTTAAAATTAACTTAAACTTTCTTGTTTCTTCTTAGCTCGATATCCAATGCTACATACTCGATACTACATTTGTTAGTGTAAACTGTAGCGTATTGAGGTAGTTTGATAAAAAAAGGATGCTGTTTTTTTATATTTCTTTCTCTTTCTTTTCCTATCTATATACTCGATACTTTATTAGTGTAAACTTTAGTGGGGTAGTTCGATACTTTTTTAGCCTTGAACTAATAATGTAATTATGTTAAACTTTAACACTGGAATTATAGATAAAAAGATTACAAAAGAATGTTTTTTGTCTGAGAATAATAACAAATAAATTCCATGATTTATTTTTTATGAGAGGAGTTAAAGATGTCAACAGGAATAATGCTAATTCAGATTGCAATAAGCCTTGCATTGATTTTGACAGTAGTTTTACAGGTTAGAAAATCAAGCAAAGCTTCAGGAATATTTGGAGGGGGAACTACCGCGGATCATGGCGGAAAGAAAGGTAAGGAAGCATTTTTAGTAAAACTTACAACTGTTGTGGCCGTACTTTTTATGGTCTCTTCCCTTTTGCTTAATTTAATAAAATAGAAAGATTTTTATTAATTCAAAAAATATAATAAAATTTAAATTAAAAGAGATTATTTAATAAGTATATTTAAGATGGAGGTAAAGGGTAAATGGGAGATTCATTGCTTCAAGTTAAAAATCTCAAGACTTATTTTTATACAGATGATGGAGTAGTTAAAGCAGTTGATGGTGTCGATTTTACCTTAAAAAAAGGACAAACTTTAGGGATGGTAGGTGAATCAGGATGCGGGAAAAGTGTATCTGCCCTTTCTGTATTGAGATTAATTCAAAATCCGCCAGGTAAAATTGTTTCCGGTGAAATCTGGTTTAAAGGAAAAGATTTATTGAAGAAAAGTGAAGAAGAAATGAGAAAAATTAGAGGAAATGATATCTCTATGATTTTTCAAGAACCAATGACTTCTTTAAATCCGGTTTATACTATTGGTGAACAGATATCTGAAGCTATAGCGCTGCATCAAAAGTTAAATAAAAGAAATGCATTAAAAAAAACTGTAGAGATGTTAAAATTAGTAGGAATGCCTAATCCCGAAACTAGAATATACGAATATCCCCATGAACTAAGCGGGGGACAAAGACAGAGGATTATGATTGCCATGGCCCTGTCCTGTAACCCAGATTTATTAATTGCAGATGAACCTACAACCGCATTAGATGTTACAATTCAGGCTCAGATTTTAGAATTGGTAAAAAAATTAAGAGATGAAATTGGGATGGCTGTTTTAATGATTACTCATGATTTAGGAGTAATTGCTGAAGTATCGGATAATGTAGTGGTAGTATATGCTGGAAAAGCGATGGAGTATGCAGATGTAACAAACATTTTTAAGAAACCAAAACATCCTTATACTATGGCTCTTATGAAGTCTATTCCTCAATTGACTGATAAACCCGGAAAAAAATTAGAAGTTATTAGTGGTACCATACCTGACCCTTTAGCCTTGCCTTCTGGATGTAAATTTTATCCTCGTTGTAAATTTGCTACAGATATTTGTCGTAAAGAAGAACCCAAATTAGAAGATATTGGCGATAATCATCTTGTGCGTTGTTGGATGTATAATAAAGATAAGGCAAAATATTTTAATAATAAGAAAGAAACAGCAGTTATCACCCAAGATTAATACAATTTGATTGTAAGGGAATTTTTTTGTATATTTCCTGTTACTTAACTTATATTCCAGTAGAATTTTATTTAATATTAGCAAATCTATAGTAAATAAAATAGTTGTATTCAAGAGTTGAATTAAGCGTATCTTGAACTTTGTATTTATAACTAACGACCATTCACTAATCACTAACGACTAATCTAAGTTCTAAGAAGTTGGAGGTAAAAAGATTGGAAAATAATACATTACTAAAAGTAAGGAATTTAAAAAAATATTTCCCGGTAAGAGGAGGTATTTTATCAAAGGTAATAGGATATGTAAAGGCAGTAGATGGAATAAATTTTGATATTAAAGAAGGAGAAACATTAGGCCTGGTGGGAGAATCAGGTTGTGGCAAGACTACTGCAGGGAGAACAATTTTAAGACTTTTAGAACCTACTGCCGGAAAAGTAGAAATTGAAGGGAAAGATGTCTACAAGCTAAGTAAAGAAGAGATTAGAAAGGCAAGACGCGAAATTCAAATAATATTTCAAGATCCTTTTGGTTCTCTTAACCCCCGAATGACTGTGGGTGATATTGTAGGAGAATCTTTATTTATCCACAAAATTGTTACAAATAAAAAAGAAGGGGAAGAAAAAACAGTAGAATTATTAAAAACTGTCGGATTAAACGCAGGTCATATGAGGAGATATCCTCATGAATTTAGCGGAGGACAAAGGCAAAGAATTGGAATTGCAAGAGCATTAGCACTAAACCCTAAATTAATTATTTGTGATGAACCTGTTTCTGCACTCGATGTTTCCATTCAAGCTCAAGTGATAAATTTATTAGAAGAGTTACAAGAGAAATTTAAGCTTACTTATTTATTTATTGCGCATGACTTAAGCGTAGTAAAGCATATATCTGATAGAGTCGCAGTTATGTATTTAGGTAAAATCGTAGAAATAACCTCAGTTTTTGATTTATACAGTAACCCGTTGCATCCTTATACGAAAGCACTCCTTTCAGCAGTGCCTATCCCTGATCCTACAGTAGAGAGGCATCGGATTGTATTAGAAGGGGATGTTCCCAGTCCTTTTAATCCACCTGCAGGTTGTCGTTTTCAACCAAGATGTAAATATGCTAAACCGATATGTAAGAAGGAAGAACCGGAATTAATAGATATTGGAAATGAACATTTTGTAGCTTGTCACTTACAAAGCAAGAAGACAGAAGCCAAAATTTAGTATTCAGAATTATTTTAGAATATAAGGTTACATTATATTTTTTAAGTTATTTTATATTCTTTGACTCCTGATTACTGGCCCCCGAATCCTCTAATGGTAGTTGTAGTTTTTGCTTTTAACTCTAATTTCTTAGGTATATACTTAAAATTTAAAAATGTGTTTTATTTTAATTGTTTTTAAATAGTGCCGGGATGGCGGAATTGGTAGACGCGCCAGCTTGAGGGGCTGGTAAGCAGATTGCTTGTGGGGGTTCAAATCCCCCTCTCGGCACCAATAGATGTTTCAAAAAAAAGAGGAAGAGGCAACTTCCTCTTTTTTTGAAAGTTGCTTGGTTAACAGGTTATTGGTTAAAAGCACAAAACATAAACTCATAGTTAAAAATATAATATTGAGGAAAAAAATAGAGTTTTGCTAATCCAAACTATATATTATACGCTATATTTAAGCTAACAAAATTATCCGGGAGACAAGTAAACTGATAGAATAAATTACGGAGAAAAACATGCACGAAGCTTCAATTGCCCAAAATTTACTGGAGATTATTTTAGATAAAGCCAGGGAATGTAAAGCAAACAAAATAACTCTTATTAAATTAAAAATAGGGGATTTTGCCGGAATAAACCAGGATTCTTTGAGATTTGCTTTTGAAAATTATAGCAAAGGCACTTTAGCAGAAGAGGCTTTTTTGAAGATAACACCTATACCCTTATTAGGAAAATGCCGAAAATGCAATGAGACGTTTAAGATTAAAAAAGATGAGTTTAAATGTTCAAAATGTGGTAGTGTAGAGGTAGATATAATTTCTGGCGAAGATTTATATGTAGAAAATATTGAAATAGAATAGAAAGTAAAATATTTAAAAAAATACTTTACATAAAGCAGTGTAAAATGTTATACTTTATTTTGTGAAATTGATTACATGGAAATTTTCTTTTTTAAATGCCCTATTTAACAGGTATCTACCCAATAAAAAAGTATTAAGGATTTTATTTTATATTTGTGTTTAAGAGTTGAAATACAGATCGTGTGTTTAACGTCAGTGACTAATTTTAATTAAGAGAGGTGAAGTAATGATAGATTTTATTGTAACCTTTTTACTTAGCATGATTGCTTATCTATTTCTTACAGCAAGTCAAGGAGAAGTATGGGGGTTATGGAGTGTTTTTGAAATTATAACCGGGATCATCCTTTCAGTTATTGTAGCGATTATTGCTTTTAGAGTATTATTCCAAAAAAGAAATTATAGAATGTTGAATCCATTTAGATGGATTATTTTTTTGGTTTATTTAATAGGTCCATTTTTTTGGGCAATGGCTAAAGCTAATATCGATGTTGCTTACAGAGTAATTACAGGGAAAATAAATCCAGGTATTGTAAGAATTTCTCCAAACTTAAAAACTGATTTAGGCATTACTTTATTAGCAGATTCTATTACTTTGACTCCGGGAACCCTTACTGTTGATATCGATGAAGAAAATAATGATTTATATATCCATTGGATAAATGTTACCACTTTAACACCTACCACTCAACATATTTGTTCTAACTTTCCTCAATGGGTAAGGAGGATTGCAGGATGAGCGAATTTTTTAAAATTTTTATTATCCCCGGCGGATTGCTGTTGATGTTTATGTTGTTGTCTCTAATTAGATTAATCCTGGGTCCTACTGTTCCCGATAGAATAGTAGCCCTTGATACTATAAATACTTTAGTAGTTGCCGGAATGATTCTTGTAGGGGCAGCCTTTAATGAAGTTATTTATGTTGATGTGGCTATCGTTTATGCATTGCTATCTTATATTGCTACTTTGTATGTTTCAAAGTATTTGGAAGGAGGGCCAAAAAAATAATGGGAATATTATTATCTGTTTTATATATTTTTTTAGCAATAGGTGTATTGTTTAATTGTTTAGGTTCAATTGGTCTTTTAAGATTTCCAGATGTCTATACCCGACTTCACGCTGCTACAAAAGCTACAACTTTTGGCTCAATTTTTACTTCTTTAGCGGTTATTATATATGGTTTTTACCAATGGAATGTTGTAGGAGACTCTAAATTTGGAGTCCTTGCTCTTCATACTATTGTAGCATTAGTTTGTTTAATAATTACTAATCCTACAGGTGCACACGCTATTGCCAGAGCAGCTTATCGCAGTGGGGTAATGCCCAAACAAGCAGTGATAGACCAATTGAAGGAGGCAAAGTTAAAATGAGTTCTTTTTATGAATTAATTCAAATATCTACTATGATTATAATGATAATTTCTGCTTTTTTAGCAGTAGTGTATAAAAAATTGCTGCCTTCAATAATTGCTTTATCAGTAGCCAGCTTACTTCTCTCGTTAGAATTTTATCTATTGCAAGCACCTGATGTAGCGATAGCAGAAGCTGCCATTGGAGCTGGATTAACTATGGCTATCTTTATATTTGCTATTAGAGGAACTAGATAGCATAGATAATACCTATAAAAAGTATATTTATCTAAAGATGAAGAAGAAGGAAATGTGTGATTAATCGGTGTAATCACAGAATAATCTGTGTAATCAAGTGTATGCCAGGAGGATAAAATGAAAAAAATTATTTTTGCTATTACCTTTTTAATATTCTTTTCTTTCTTGATGGTTGGTGCTATAAATATGAGAACATTTGGAGAACCTGCTTTTAGTGAAATGGATGATTATTTTATTGAAAATGCTCAAAGCGAAACCGGGGCAAATAATGTAGTGACATCTATCGTCTTTGACTATAGAGGATTTGATACTTTAGGAGAAGCTACGGTTTTATTTACTGCAGTAGTCGGAGTTGTGGCATTATTCAGGGGGGTTAAAAAATGAAAGAAATGTCTAAAATAGTAAAAACTGTTACTAATTTTGTATACGGTTTTATTATTATCTTTGGTTTTTATGTAATAGTGCATGGTCATCTTACTCCAGGTGGCGGTTTCCAGGGTGGAGCTATAGCAGCATCGGCTTTTGCTTTGTTGCTGATTTCTTATGGTATCTCGAATTCTAAGAAATTTCTCCAAAAAGATATATTATCATTTTTTGAGAGTCTTGGATTGACTTTATTTATAGTTTTAGCTTTTTTAGGTATAGGAATTACCTTTTTTTATAATTTTTTAGCTAATGGTGGAGGTTGGTTCGGTAATGCTGCCGTAATCGGCGTTAATCCCGGTGATATGAATACCGGAGGATTGATCCCCTTAATGAATATCGCAGTTGGATTAGAAGTTTTATCTGCTTTAGGGGTTATTGTTTTAGTTATGGCTAAGGGAGCGGAATTTACCAAGAAAAAGGAGAATTCATAAAATGATGAACAATTTACCTTATATCGCAGTAGCATTATTTATCGGGTTAGGAATTTATACTCTTATGTTTAAGAAGAATCTAATTAAAATTGCTATTGGTGTATGTCTGATTGAGAACGGAGTAAATTTATTTTTAATTACTTTAGGGTATCGAAAAGGAGCAGTTGCTCCAATTTATACCATGGCGCCTTCGGGACAAAATATGGTTCTACCAACTCCTCAAGCTTTGACCCTTACCAGCATAGTTATAGGTATTGCCACGACCGCCTTAATATTGTCGGTTGCAATGATGATATACAAGCATTATGGTACGTTAGATACAGATGAGGTAAGGAGGTTGAGAGGATGAGCAATTTATTAGATCATAGCCCTATTTTAATTTTGGCCTTACCTTTATTAGCTGCTTTCTTAATTCCTTTTATTAGCAGGGTAAATAAAAAAGCAGTAGGAATTTTTTCAGTTATCGTTTTATCCATTAGTTTAGTTTTTACCATTTTATTAGCAATTAAAATAATAACGGTTGGTCCCCAGGTTTATGTTTTCGGTACGAAATTGCCTTCATTGACCCTGCCTTCAGGATTAAATTTTCCTGTTAGGATTATGTTACAGATAGATGCAATGGGTATATTTATGGGTTTAATTACTGCAGTTGTATCTTTTTTAGGGGCAGTCTATTCTTTGTCTTTTATACAAAAAGCAAATGGCATGGATAAATATTATTCCCTTTTATTACTTTTAACTGTAGGCATGTTTGGAATGGAGTTTACCGGTGATATATTTAACTTCTTCGTCTTTTTGGAAATCGCTTCAATCGCTTCCGTTGCTTTAATAGCCTATAGAGGAATTGACTTGGGTGAACCGGCTGAAGCTGGATTTAAATACATGATAGTAAGTTCAATATCTGCACTCATGGTTTTATTTGCCGTAGGTATTTTTTATGGAGAATATGATCTTTTGAATCTTGCTGCTTTGGCAAAAGTAATTAGATATTCCCAATTAGACAAAATTGCCTTTGCTCTTTTAATACCGGTTATGGCTATGAAAGCGGGAGCGGTACCCATGCATATGTGGACACCTGATGCTTATTCAGAAGCCCCAGCACCAATTACCATGATATTAGTTGCGGCTAGTCAGGCTAGTTTATATGTTTTATTTAGAGTAGTTTTTTCCTTATACAACGTTAATTCAAATACACTTGCTGTAGGTTGGATAATTATTATATTTGGTGTATTATCTATGTTTATCGGTGTTACTATGGCTATTATTCAGAAGGATATAAAGAGATTGATGGCATATCACGCTGTCTCTCAAACTGGTTACATGCTCCTTGGAGTAGGAGTAGGGTTAGCTGTTCTATCCAATCCGCTTGCTTTGAAAGAATATGGCATTACTGCTATGGAAGGCGGAATATTTCATATCATGAATCATGCCATGTATAAGGGATTATTATTTTTAACTGCCGGTGCTTTATTTTTTAGGACAGGAACAAGAGATCTTAATAAAATGGGTGGGTTAGCTCACCATATGAAATATACTACTATTTTTTTTATAGTCGGAGCAGCAGCTATTGCAGGGCTTCCGCCTTTTAATGGATTTGCCTCTAAACTTTTAATTTATGAATCGGTATATAAATTTAATCCTTTGCTTTCTATAATTGCTATGGTAGTAAGCATCTTAACTTTAGCTTCATTTGTTAAGGTTTTTCATAGTGCATTTTTGGGACCGAAATTATCCCAATTTAAAGAAGTAAAAGAAGTTCCTCAAAGCATGGTTCTATCAATGGCAGTATTATCTTGCATTATAATATTTTTTGGGTTATTTCCGGATTTGATTGTAAAAAATTTAGTACATCCCGCAGTAATGGCTTTAATAGAACAGTTTAAATATTCAGGAACAGTGTTAGGGGGTATGTAATAGATGTTAGGTTTACTGGAAACAGGTAGTGGGTTTTGGAGTGCTATAATTTGGGTAATAATTGTATTGGTAATTGGCAGTATAGTTATTTATGTCAGGAATAAAGGAGAAGATAGTTATAAAAAAGATACAGAACAGGACAAACCTTTTATTTCCGGTAATCCTGAAGGAAGCAAAGAAAATTCACATTTAAGCGCGAGCCATATTTATTGGGGATTCACTGAAGCTTTAAAAGGTTATTATAAGCCTTTGGTTAAAATGCATACTGGGAATATAAATGATTATAGCAGTTGGATAATTTTAGTGACCGTAATTATATTGATTATAATAGGGGTGAGCGGATAGTGAAATTAAATAAATATTTTAATAGATCTTTATGGGTTTTTCATATAAATACGGGGTCCTGTAATGGATGTGATATTGAAATTGTAGCAGCTTTAACTCCCCGGTATGATTTAGAAAGATTTGGAATTAAATTAGTGGGCAGTCCTAAACATGCGGATGTATTATTAGTAACTGGTCCAGTTACCGAAAAAATGGCAGATAGAGTAAAACGTGTTTATGAACAGACTCCTGACCCAAAAGCAGTAATAGTGGTTGGAACATGTGGAACAAGTGGAGGGGTTTTTCATAATTCATATATTTTAAGAGGTTGTGTGGACAAAATAATGCCGGTTGATGTATATGTTCCTGGATGTCCAGCTCGGCCAGAGGCTATTATAAATGGAGTATTACAGGCCTGGATAAAATTGGAGAAGCTAAAAGAAAGCATGGAAGCTATTCCAGCGAAATAGTAGTTAGCATATAGCGTTTAGAGTAGAGGTAGTAGGGGCTTGACGAATCGAGCCATAAAAAGTTACCAGAATAACCGAGTAGAATAAATCTGACTCCTACATTAAAAAATTATATGGTATACACCAATAACCGCGAAATGGAATAGGGTATACGAAATACCAGAAAAAAGGTGGTAGAGAATGGAATATATGAAATCTGAAGAAATTGTAGAATTATTTAAAGGAAAATTTGGTGATTCAATTATTGACAGCCAAATTGAGAGTAAAAAAGAAGGAGTAAAGAAGAATAGTTATAATACTATTTGGTTAGAGATAAAAATAGAAAATTTTAAAGATGCAGTAAAATTTTTAGGTACTATTCAATTTCCTCATTTTGCTATGATTTCCGGAGATGATTTGGGGGATAAAATTGAACTAACATACTATTTTTCCCTTTATTATGGGGAAAGATTTAAAGAGATATCCCTAAATATTACTACTTCCCTGTCTAAAAAAGAACTTAAAATATCAACCATTACTGATTTAATACCAGGAGCCCAAACTGCTGAAAGGGAAATAATAGAAATGTTTGGAATAAAAGTAGAGGGATTGCCTGATTCGCCTAATTTATTTTTACCGAAAGATTTTGCGAAAGATATCTACCCTTTTAGAAGAGATGAGAAAGGTATATATCCTTTAAGTAAAAATGGTAAATATGTAGGTGATAACATAGTCAAGAGAGAAGAAGAGGTGAAAAAAAGTTGAGTAAAATGACTTATTCTGTACCCATAGGTCCGGTTCACCCCTCCCTAAAGGAACCGATGACTTTTAATTTTAAAATATATGGAGAGCATATAGAAGAGGTATGTCTGGCACCGGGAGATAATCATCGAGGCATAGAATTCATGGGTATGCAAAGGAATCCTGTTCAAATTATATATTTAGCTGAAAGAATATGTGGTATATGCTCAGCTTCTCATCCTTTTGCCTTTTGTAAGGCAGTGGAAAATGCTGCCGGGATTGAAGTTCCTGAAAGAGGCCAGTATATTCGTGTAATTATTGCTGAGCTGGAAAGAATTCATTCACATATTTTATGGGCAGGGGTTGCTGCTCATGAATTAGGTTTTGATTCGGTTTTATATCTTTCCTGGAAAGCGAGAGAAGTTGTATTAGACACCCTGGAAATACTTTCTGGAAATAGAATTAACTATGGAATATTTATGATAGGAGGAGTCAGAAGAGATATTTCTACAGAGCAAGTTTCTGCAATAAGAAAGACGATAAATTATTACAGAGAGGTTTATGGAAAAATTGAGGACATATTTTTAAATGATCCCACTATAGCTTTAAGAACAAAAAAGGTCGGAATTTTAACCGAAGAAGATGCTCTTCGTTTATGTGCAGTGGGTCCTACTGCCCGGGCTTCAGGTATAAAAAAGGATGTAAGACAGGATCAGCCTTATTCTGCATATGCAGATTTAAAGGTAAAAGCCATTACTCCGGATGTGTTCACCGGAGAGGTAAACGGAGATGTGTATGATCGAATAGTAGTCAGGCTATTAGAGTTAGTCCAATCATTAGAGATTATCGAACAATGTTTGGATAATTTACCTTCAGGGGAAATTGTTGCAGAAAAAAAATTGGTTAAATTGCTCAATCAATTAAAAAGAGTTAAAGGAAGAGGAGTTGGAAGACATGAAGCTCCCCGCGGTGAATGTATTCATAGTGTAAAATTAGAAGAAGCAGAAACACCGGAAGTTTGGAAAGCTCGCGCTCCAACCTATAATAATTTAATGACATGGGTTCCAATGCTTTTAGGACAGCAGATTGCCGATATTCCGATTGTTATAGCATCTATAGACCCCTGTATAGCATGTATGGACAGGGTCACAATTTTAAATAAAGACACTGGTCAAAAGAATGTATTGACTAAAAAGGATTTACATGAATTAAGTGTTCAAAAAACGAGGAGGATTACTCCATGACTGCTACAAGTTTATTTGTAATAATAGGAAAAATAATGGGGGCAATTATAATCGCTTTCTTAGGAGTAGTAATCGGATTATTTTATAAAGGCATTGATAGGAAATTGGCAGCAAGAATGCAAGCCCGGGTCGGTCCGCCGATAAGACAACCTTTTTTGGACTTCTTTAAGTTAATGATTAAAGAAAATATTGTACCTCAAAATGCGGTTCCCTGGATATTTAACGGAGCGCCGATTTTAAGCCTGGTAACTTCTATTACTATTTTATTTTATCTGCCTGTAGGAAATATTCCTCCATTGTTAAGTGGATACGGAGATATTATTTTAATTATATATTTGTTAACTCTACCAGCTGTTGGTATGATTATTGGTGGTTTTGTTTCCGGTTCGCCTTATGCTAGTGTGGGAGCGCAAAGAGAAATGGTTATGATGATGAGTTATGAACTTCCTCTGGTTACTACTGTTATCGCTTTAGGTTGGAAATTAAGTCAAGTATATCCCCAGAGTAATGTTTTTTCCTTAGCAACAATGAATGCTCATCCCATTTGGGAATCAGTAGGGCCATTCGGTTTTATAGGTGCAATTTTATTGTTTTTTGCCCTGGCAATAGTAACGCCGGGTGAACTTTCCAAGATACCATTTGATGCTCCGGAAGCGGAAACTGAATTAGCAGGAGGTTTATTGGTGGAGTATTCCGGTAGAAATCTTGCGTTATTTGAATTGACCGATGCAGTAAAGATGATAGTAATGACTTCTTTAACTGTGATATTGTTTTTTCCTTATAATATTGCACATCTATTTGCATTAAACGGGGTATTTGCTTTTATCATTGATTCATTATTCTTTTTTGTGAAATTAGTTTTAGTTATGTTTTTTGAAGTAACTTTCATTAGAGTTGCTGCAGCACGTTTAAAAATTGATCAAGTTTCTTATGCGTATTGGGTTCCAATATCATTAATTGGATTATTAGGATTAACATTTATCGTTTTAGATACTATAATAGTGTGAGGTGAAATCATATGGCAACACCAATGGGATTTGAATTATTAAAACAATTATTTAAAAAACCGGCAACCAACGTATTTCCCGTTACTTATTATCCCGAATCGGTATTGGAATTATTGGAAAAGGTTGAAAAAGGGGAAGTAAAGATACATCCTCCGGTGGAAATTCCCAAAAATTTTAGAGGAAAGATTGTTTATGACAGAGATAAATGTATCGGATGTAAATTATGTCTTAAAGTATGTCCTTCAAATGCGATTGAATTTATTCCAGATACTAAAAAGATTAAAATTCATGTTGATCATTGTATCTTCTGTTCCCAATGTAATGATATATGTCCCAAAGATTGTTTGAATATGAGCGAGGAATTTCTTATTGCTGCTACTGATAAATCTTCTCCTGATTTAATTGTAGAATAAATTTTTCTTCTGTAGGGGTAAACCTTGTGTCTACCCTCTTTTATAAGACAGTTACCTTGCCTTTCTATTATGCAAGGGGCTCGATTCATCAAGGTTAAAGTTCTTATAAATCTTTAAAGAGATTAAAACTTTTTTCTTTTAATATATTTATTATTTCTTTTGAGCTCTTTAATACTTCATAGCTGATAGAATTAGAGTATTCAATGCTTTTTGGTTGGATACCGATAAAAATAATTTCTTCAGCATATTCTTTTAAGTAAGATATTAAAAAAGATAAAGGCATACTGTGGGTAGTAAGATGTAGGGTGCTGATTTTATCAGGAGAGATTATTCTAAATTCACCTGGATTGAGGTCCATTTCTACCACATCAATGACTACTACTAAATTGGGCTTATTACGTTTTACAATAGAAGTATAATTTTCTGGTGCAACTCCACAATCAAGAGAAAGCCAATTCTCGTCCTTGAAAGTTTTAGCAATAATTGAACCTATTCCATCATCACCTCTAAGAATATTTCCCACACCCATTAAGATATATTTTTTCGAGTTCATATTTTTTCCTTTAAATTAGTCGTTAGTATATAGTCATCTTATTTCACATGCTATATTGTAAAAATGAAAAGAAAAAACGATAAAAAAACTTAGAATCTAATATTAGGAAAAAAAGTTTTGAATTTTTAATTATAGTTTTTCGCTTTGCGTTTGATTTTTTAATTGAGTTATGAAAACTGTCAGCTGAAAACTAATTTTACATCTTGTTTTTAATGCTATATACTATTCACTAACGACTATTCACTATTTTATGCTATCATAATAAGAAAGATTTAACAAATTGTTAATAAATTAATATCGAGCATAGTATCAAGCATCTAGTTAAGAAAAAGAAAGAAAGATAATTACTCTTTATTTTTTTAGTCACTTACTAAAGTTGATACTAACATACTGAATTGGGCGCTGTGTATTGAGTGAAGAAAAAGGAGAAACTCAAATATTTTCTTTTGATAAATTATTGGGGAATGTTTATTCCAATTAAAAATAAAAAAACAAATTAAAAAAAGAAGGATTTTTTTAGATAATATAGAATAAAATACTATACAGCTATATAATAAAAATATAAAAAGACTTTTATCTATATAGAAACAAAAGATAGGAGTAAAGTTTAATATGAGAAAAGCAAGTAGGATTTATAAAAGAAAAAGCAGAAGCAATTTGGAAACCCTAATTATTTTAGTAGGTGCGATAATAATGTTAAGTGTAGCATTTTATTTAGCTAGAGATAGGAGTTATATTCCTCCAAAGACACAAACGACTAAAGAGGAAGAAAGCATAGAAACTTTTGTAGTAGAAACTCCTGTAGTAGAAAGTCCCCGAGAAATTCCCCAAAAAACAGCGGCTACAGAAAAGACAGAACAAGCAAAAATTACTGAAACAAAAATAAAGGAAGAAATTACACCGGAAGAGAAAGCATCATCTGCTGAACCGGCTGCAATTGCCACCCCCAAAAAAGAACCTGAGACAAATGTAGCGAAGCAATCCGAAACAGGAACAGGGAAGAAGGTTTATACTATTCAGGTGGGAGCTTTTTCGAACGAGAAAAATGCATTAAATTTGGCGAAAGAAATAAAAAACAAAGGGTATCATACTTATGTGGTCAAAGGAAAAACCCTTTACAAAGTTCAAGTGGAAGAATTCAAAACCTATCAAGAAGCCCAAAATATTACTTCAAAATTAAAGACATTAGGTTACCCTACTTTTATAACTACAAAATAAAAAAAAGGAACCATGAAGTTGAAACAAAACAAAAAAAATGTCCCTTCAATTACCATTAATCGTTTGTCCATTTATCATAGATGCTTAGCAAAATTAATAGAAGTGGAAGGAGAAAAAGGACCAAAAACACTTTCCTCATTTAGAATTGCAGAAATAACCGGAATTAATCCAGCACAAGTTCGTAAAGATTTAGCCTATTTTGGAGAATTTGGCAAACGAGGAATCGGATATCCCTTAATAGATCTTGTTAGAGAATTAAAAAAGATATTAGGACTGGATAAAAAATGGTCAGTTATTGTCGCCGGAGCAGGGAATTTAGGCAAGGCCTTAGTAAAGTATAAAGGCTTTCGTAAAAGGGGCTTTGTAATCAAGGGAATTTTTGATAATAATCTCTCAAAAATTGGCAAGAAATTTGGCTATATTTTTATTTATGATATAAAAGAGATAGAAAAATTTATCCAGGCGGAAAATATAAATATTGGAATATTAGTAGTACCAGCTGATTCAGCCCAGGAAGTAGCAGATAAAATGGTTGCAGGTGGAATTAAAGCCATTTTAAATTTTTCCCCCATTCATATCGTATTACCCCCGGAAATTAAAATACACAATGTAGATTTATCTATTGAATTTGAAGGGTTGACATACTATTTAAACTTGTGATAAAATCTTCTTGTAGTATTTGTGATTTATTTCACAATTAATTAATAAGAATAAAAATTATATTCATCGTGAGTTAAAGAAAGATAATATAAAAAAATATATGTAAAGGTCTTTTAAAAGGAGGCCATTATGAAAGTTAGAGATTTAATTCGCCTTTTAGATGCGGAAGTTTTATCCGGCGAAGATTTTTTAGATCAAGAAATCACAGACTGTGGCGCGAGCGATCTTTTAAGTGATATCTTAGCTTATTCTAAGGATAACTATGTACTCTTAACCGGCTTAACCTCTTTACAAGTTGTTCGTACAGCCGAATTAACCGGAGCTATTGCTATTGTTTTTGTGCGAGGAAAACTGCCTCCACAAGAAGCAATCGGTTTAGCCAGATCTCACCATATTCCTCTTTTAAGAACTGAAAAATTAATGTTTGAATCTTGTAAAAAAATTGTTAAAGAGGTAATGAAAGAAGAAAATAAATGAATAATAGTTATTCCAAAGAAAAATTAACTTTAGTCAATGAACTGATTTACGAAATCAAGGTTAAAGAGGCTATGTCCAGGAAAGTAATCTTTTTTAAAGAGAATGCTACCTTCAGAGAAATTCAGCTAGAACTTAAGGAGAAAAAAATTTCCGGAGTTCCTATCCTTGATGACGAAAAAAATATTATAGGAATTATAAGTATCGATGATATTATCACTGCCCTTGATAAAAGCTATGCAGATAATAAAATAACTAATTATATGACTAGAGAAGTAATTACTATACCGCAAAATTTTTCAGTAGTTTCCGCAATTCATAAGTTAGAAAGATTTGGAGTTGGAAGGCTTCCGGTTACCGAATCTCCCCATAATAAAAAAATTGTAGGGATTATAACTCTTAGTGATATTTTAAATAGATTGTTGGTTGTAGTTCAGTCAATTGCCGAAAAAGTCGAAGATAAAGAAATGAAGAATACTCAAATTTCTCATGATTTAATGAAAAGTATTGTAAAAAAACCGCTTCGGTTCGAAGTTAAGGGAGATGATTTTGACAATGCCGGCAGGGTGGCCAGTATAACCAAAAAGTATTTTCAGAAGCTGAAAATCAGTAAAGATATTATTCGTAGAATTGCTATTGTCTGCTATGAAGCCGAGATGAATATTTGTCTTCATTCCCTGGGTGGAAGTATGACTATCGAGGTTGATGACGATAATAATGCGGTAATCTATGCTCATGATAAAGGTCCTGGGATTCCAGATATTAAGCTTGCCTTAAAGCAGGGATTTACCACAGCATCGGAAAAGATCAGGGCTTTGGGTTTTGGTGCCGGAATGGGGCTTCCCAATATAAAACGTTATGCCGATAAATTAGAGATTAAATCTTCCTTAGAGACCGGAACAGAGCTAAAAGCAATAATTAATTTGGGGGTAAAAAATGAAAGTAAGTAAAATAATTGATCAATGCCGATTGGAAGAAATTGTTTTTTGTACTGACTGCGAAGTTGAAACGGGATATTGTGGAGATTTGATGTCTGATGTTATGGCTCATGCTGAAGCAGATTGCATCTGGATTACTATTCAGGCTCACAAGAATAGCATTGCAGTTGCTCTTATAAAAGATATCAAGTCTATAATATTTACCAATAATGTAGTTGTTGAGAAAGAAGTAATCGAAAAAGCTAAGGAAGAAAAGATTAATTTACTACGAACCAACAAAAATTCTTTTACTGTATCCGGAGAAATATATTGTATGATGGAGGCTGAAACTGGGAAGGATTGATTTGCACATCCATTCTGCTCTTTCGGCTTGCGGTGATGATATTATGTCACCTCAGCTAATTTTAGAGCAGGCTGTTCAGAAAGAACTTAATCTTATATCTATTGTTGATCATAATACTGTTCATCATTCAATTTTAGCCTGTAAGCTGAGCGAAGATATGCCTATTCGAGTAATTCCGGGGGTGGAATTAACCAGTAGAGAAGAAGTCCATCTCCTGGCTTATTTCCCTGACATCGAAGCACTTTTAAAAATAGAGAAAGAAATAGATAATTATTTGCCCAAAAGAAAAAATAACTCTCAAGTTTTTGGTTATCAGCTATATTATGACCTAAAGGGTGAAATTATCGGGATTGACGATACCTTAAGACAGGTAGCTTTAAATATAGGATTAGATAGTTTGGTTGATTTTATACACCGTATAGAAGGAATTGCCGTTCCCGCTCATATTGATAAAAATAGGTTTAGTTTGCTTAGCCAATTAGGGTTTCTGGATAGAGAAGCAAATTATGATGCAGTAGAAGCTTCTAAATTTAAGTGGAGAAAAGAAAAATTTCAGTTGGGTGATACCTGGGATGAATTTCCGGTAATAGCCGGTTCAGATAGTCATGGTGTTGAAGATATAGGGCTATTTTTTATGGAAGATAAGCAAGATGAGATTAAGAATTTTATATCTTTGAAAGATTTTTTAAGAAGAAGCAAACAACAATGAAAGATTTAGCGGACCATCTATTTGATATTATAGAGAATTCTATAAACGCCAATGCTACAGAAGTTAAAATTGTCTTTGGAATCAAGAATAAAGATTTTTTTTGTAATATAGAAGATAATGGAGCAGGGATTAAGGATAAAAATGTGATTGATCCTTTTGTAACTTCTCGGAAAACCCGAAGAGTCGGATTAGGACTTCCATTTTTAAAGAAAGCAGTAGAGGATACAGGAGGCTATTTAAAGATTTCTAAATTAAAAAAAAGGGGTACTCGTATAGAATTCAAAACAGATATTTCTCATATCGATGCCAAACCTTTCGGAGATATGGCAAGTACTTTCGTTGATGTTATCTATAGTTGGCCGAAGGTAAATTTTGAAATTTTTATTCAAAATAAAACCGGTAAGAAAACATCTATTTTTTGCAGCAAAGAGATTAAAGAAATTTTAAGTTATGTTGAAATGCAACAGAAAGAAGTTCGGAATTTTATTTATAATTCTATAAACCAGGAACTTAATAAAATTGGAATTGATTTTCAATTTGGAATTTAATGATTTTAAAAAATATTGGGTTTTAAAATAAACTAAATATATTTTAATTAAATTTTTTTGTTTATTACCAAGAATAAAAAACAAAGGGGATGAAAATGAAGAATTTAGAAGAACTAAAAAAAATTAAAGAGAGAGTGAAAAGGGATCTCGAGTTACGTACTGGAAAGCATCGAATTAAGATTGTAGTTTGCCTTGGAACTTGTGGCATCGCTGCTGGGGCTAGACAGACTATGAACACTTTGGTTGATCTTATTAACAAAAGCAATAGAAGCGATATTATCGTAACTACTGCAGGATGTGCTGGTTTTTGTGAACAAGAACCCATGATTCAGGTTTATACAGAAGATAAAGAATCGGTAGTATATGGAAAAGTTGACTCAAAAGCAGCCGAAGAAATATTTAAGAAACACATTTTAAATGGCGAAATTGTAGAAAAATATCTTTTTTCAAAGGGGAAGTAATTATGACATCTATTTGTGATGAAAAAGAGCTTACTGATGAGCAAAAATACAAACAGCTTAAAGAATTTATCGATGAGAATAAAAATAAAGAAGGGTATTTAATACCAGTACTACATATGGCTCAAGCTATCTTTGGATACCTTCCACCGGAAGTGCAGGAATTTGTGGCTAAAGAGATGAATGTATCGATAAGTATGGTTACCGGAGTAGTTACTTTTTATTCTTATTTTAAGATTTTTCCTACCGGTAGGCATACTATTACTGTATGTTTGGGGACAGCTTGCTATGTTCGTGGTGCAAAAAAAATATTAGAGGAGATTGAAAAAAAACTGGGAATAAGTATTGGGGAAACAACTGAAGATAGAAGATTTTCTATGGGAGTGCAAAGATGTTTAGGGGCCTGTGGATTGGCACCGGTTGTAATGATCGATAAGGATATTCATGGTCGGATGACTGCGAAAAAAATAGATAAAATATTAGAACAATATAAATAGATAAGGTAGGGAACAATTAATATGTATAATATTAGAACTCAAGTTTTACTTTGTTATGGAGGGGCTTGCATTTCTTCCGGTGCAGAGAGTGTTAAAGAGGTAATGGAGGAAGAAATTACTAAAGCAGGCCTTCAAAATGAAATTGATGTGGTAACTACAGGGTGTATGGGAACTTGTGAATTGGGTCCGGTTATGGTTATTTATCCGGAGGGAATATTTTATCAAAAAGTTAAACCCGAAGATGCCAGAGAAATAGTGCAAGAACATTTATTAAAAGGCAGAGTAGTAAAACGTCTTTTTCATAAAAAAGCGAAAACCAAAGAAATGGTAGAAATGTTTGACAATATAGATTTTTTTAAGCTACAGAGAAAAATAGCCCTCAGGAACTGTGGAATTATAAACCCGCTTAATATAGATGAATATATTGCTGCTGATGGATATATGGCTATAGGTAAAGTGTTGACTGAGATGACTCCCCAACAAGTAGTAGAGGAAGTTAAAAAATCAGGATTAAGAGGAAGAGGAGGGGCAGGCTTTCCTACTGGCCTAAAGTGGCAATTTACCGCTGCTGCAAAAGGCAAGAAAAAATATGTACTATGTAATGCCGACGAAGGTGACCCCGGTGCCTTCATGGATAGAAGTATTTTAGAAGGAGACCCTCATAGTGTAATGGAAGCTATGATGATTTGCGGGTATGCCATTGGTTCGGAACAAGGATATATATATGTACGTGCCGAAT
>JAYEGH010000235.1:0-1745 GCA_034659055.1 Candidatus Caldatribacteriota bacterium | reverse complement strand
CATAAGAATGCTTATTTCCCACTGTTTATTCCAGAAAATCTTTTAAAAAAAGAAGCAGAACATGTAGAAGGATTTGCTCCGGAAGTTGCCTGGGTTACCCAGGGGGGTAGTCAGAAACTGGAAGAAAGGATGGCTGTCCGTCCTACCTCTGAAGCGATTATCTGTAGTTTGTACTCCAAGTGGATCAGGTCGTATAGAGACCTTCCACTTTTAATCAATCAATGGGCAAATATTGTCCGCTGGGAAAAGACTACCCGCTTATTTTTGAGAACAACTGAATTTCTCTGGCAGGAAGGACATACAGTTCATAAGACAGAAGAGGATGCCCAGGAAGAGACTTTAAAGATATTATTTGAAGTCTATCGGGATTATATAGAAAATGATTTGGCGATACCTGTTTTTGTGGGAAAAAAGACCCCAAAAGAAAGATTTGCCGGAGCCTTAAATACCTACACATTGGAAGCCCTGATGACCGATGGAAAAGTTTTACAGGCAGGGACTTCTCATAATTTGGGGCAAAATTTTGCCAAGGCCTTTAATATTAAATATTTAGATGAAGACCAAACAGAAAAATATGCCTGGCAAACCTCCTGGGGAACTACTACCCGTCTAATCGGAGCGATTGTTATGGTTCATGGTGATGACCGGGGATTAAAATTACCTCCTAAAGTCGCGCCTGTTCAGTTGGTTATAGTACCTATTATGTTTGATAAAACTAAAAAAGAAATTCTGGATAAAGCCAATAAACTTAACTCAATTTTAAGCAAAGACTTTAGGGTGGAAATTGATGCTCGAGATGAGTATAAACCGGGCTGGAAGTTTAATGAATGGGAGATGAAAGGGGTGCCATTAAGATTAGAGATTGGTCCCAGAGATTTAGCTAAAGAACAGGTTGTGCTGGTAAGAAGAGATACCGGAGAGAAGTTAACCGTAAAAGAAGATAAATTAGTTGAGACTGTAAAAGAATTACTGGATAAAATTCAAGAAAATCTTTTTAATCAAGCAAAGAAATTTTTACAGGAAAATATTCGGGAAGTTTCGGATTATAATGAATTTAAAAAGATTATTAATAAGAAAAAAGGTATAATAAAAACTCATTGGTGTGGTAATAGAGATTGCGAAGATAAAATAAAAGAAGAGACTAAGGCAAGCATTAGATGTATTCCTTTCGAAGAAAATGAAGCATCGGGCAAATGCATATACTGTGGTAAAAAGACTTCAACTTTGGTATATTTTGCCCGTGCTTATTAATTAAAATATTTTAATAAAAAGGAGGGATAAACGATGGCTGAGGTATTGATTGGAAAGATTAGCGATTATTTTGCTAAAATAGGAGTTGCTGCTTTAACCATTACAGACGGAGAGCTTAGGGCTGGCGATACTATTCACATTACGGGACACACTACCGATTTAGAGCAAAAAGTAAACTCCATGCAGTCTGAACATGAAACAATAGAAGTTGCAAAAACCGGTGTTGGAGTAGGAATAAAGGTAAAAGAACGTGTCCGGGATGGCGATAAAGTATATAAAGTTATTGATTAACTAGATTATTTATTTATAAAGATAAAAGGCCATTTCTTAAAAACAGGAATGACCTTTTATTCATTTTTTCTTACTTTCTTTTTTGCTAAAGTTTTCCAAAAAAGGCTTGATTAAATCAATAGGTATAGGGAATAGAGTAGTAGAGTTTTTCTCGGTGGCAACCTCAGTTAAGGTCTGTAAATATCTAAGCTGTAAAGCTATGG
>JAYEGH010000234.1:0-1753 GCA_034659055.1 Candidatus Caldatribacteriota bacterium | reverse complement strand
TTAAAATCAGCTATTGATGGTAGTATAGAGTATATATCCTCGTAGGGTACAGATTAGGGAAAATAGGATGGATATCTATAATATAGGATAAGTAAGATGTCTATCCTATTGTTTTATATAAATTATCAAGGGCGTATACAATACGCCTCTACTTCCTCGCGGTAATTCCCATTTGAATTATCTTGGGCAGACACAAGGTCTGCCCCTACTAATAAATTCATAATAACAGAGCAAGACAGGGCGTATGGCTATACGCCCCTACTTTTATTTATTAATTGTAAGAAGGTAAAAGAAGAATGTCCCCCGAATTCTCAAGGGAATTACCGGGGTCAAATCTTTATTCTTGACAGTTAATTAAACTATTTGTCAAGGATAAAGATTTGACCCCATGTCTTTTTCTTTAAAGGTTAGTATAATTTATATACTCTCGCTTCATAGGGACGTAGATATGTACTTTTAATATCTTCTTTTTCTTCAACATTATAATTACTGATTAGTAGCTTTTTTTCTTGGTAATTAATATTTGTCGGAAGATTAAAAATTGTTTGGCTGGAAAAAAAGTTAAGAATAATTAGTAATCGGTCCTGATTAAGAGTGCGCAAATAGCTATAAATATGTTCATCATCTTCTAAGATAATCTGATAATCTCCATAGATCATAATTAAATTTTCTTTTCTAAGCTGGATTATTTTTTGGTAATAATAAAATATTGAATTTGAATCTTTTAAACTATGGGCAACATTTATTTCTGGATAATTTGGGTTGATTTTTATCCAAGGTGTGTCAGTAGTAAAATCAGCATAAGGACTATCATCCCATTGCATGGGAGTACGGGCATTATCGCGACTTATTCGATGGATGGCTTCTATAATTTTTTCTTTAGGAAGACCTTTTTTAGTCATTTCACGGTAGTAATTTATAGTTTCTATATCACGATAGTCTTCTATATTATCGAAAACAACATTCGTCATTCCAATTTCTTCGCCCTGATAGAGATAAGGAGTTCCTGGAAGAGTATATAGTAAAGTAGCCAACATTTTAGCTGATTCCACTCGGTATTTTTTATCATCACCGAATCGAGAAACCATACGAGGTTGATCATGGTTATTTATATAAAGACTATTCCAGCCCTTTTTCTTCAAACTTTCATGCCATTTAGTAAAGATTTTTTTCACTTCAATCAATTTCCATTCTTTGAGTTCCCATTTATTTATAGGGTCATGGTCAATTTCCATCAATTCGAAATGAAGGACCATATCAAATTCATGTCTACCATAGTTAACATACTTGGCTGCAATTTGGGGGGTAGTCCCGGGAGTTTCTCCTACAGTCATAATATCGTATTTTGAAAGTACTTTTTTGTTCATCTCTTGCAAGTATTCGTGAATACGCGGGCCATTTAAAAAATAAGGGCTGCCGTCTCCATATTTATATCCTTTTATTATTTTCCCATCGGGTAAACCGGGAACTTTAGAGAACGTGTTTACCGTATCCATCCGGAAGCCATCGATTCCTTTTTCTAACCACCATTTCATCATCTTGTAAACTTCTTCTCTTACCCGAGGATTTTCCCAATTTAAGTCTGGTTGTTTTTTGGAAAAAAGATGCAAATAGTACTCTTGAGTCCTTTCGTCATATTCCCAGGCAGAGCCGCCAAAAACAGAGCCCCAATTATTGGGAGGTAAACCATTTTTAGCCTTTCTCCAAATATAAAAATCTCGATAAGGGTTATATAAAGAGGAGCGGGATTCTA
>JAYEGH010000233.1:3125-9211 GCA_034659055.1 Candidatus Caldatribacteriota bacterium | reverse complement strand
TCAGGAACAGAGCCATTGATCAGAATATTATTAGAAGACAAGGATCAAAAAAAATTGAATATCATTTCAAAAGACTTAAAAGAAGTAATTATGAAAGAAGATATCTAGATAGCGTATAGCGTACAGCGTTTAGCATATAGGTGCAGGTAATAATTGTGGGGAAAGACAGTATCGAGTATATAGTATCGAGTGAAGAAAGAGAATTCAGGAGCCAGAAGCCAGGAGCCAGAATGAAGAAAAGATAAAAAGTATTGCAAGTTTCGAGATGTTTTAATTGTAAAGGTAGGGATTCGATTCATCGAACCCGTTTCGGGTCGGATAAATCCGGCACCTAGATGATGAAGAAATTGCCTCATCTTTATTCCCTCTCCTCTTGGAGGGTGAGGGTATATACTGTCCTAATCGGCTAATTGGCAAATTATTTTATCTTGCATTTTCTTTATTATATACTGTTTTCCTATTCACTAATTGATAACTAAATTAATTGGAGAATTGGTTAATTGATAAATTGGCAATATTATTTTATCTTGTATTTTGAATTATGGTTTTTACTCTTAGTAATAAGTTTATAGTTTAACAAAGAAATTACCGCTTTTTTAAAAATAAGAGCTTGAAAAGAACAGATATACTATAATATAATTAATGATTAGATAGATTGATAGAGAGATTAGTAAATTATTTAAAAGGGGTTGATATAGATTAATATGAAAAAATTGAATAAAAGCGCCAGAACTTACTTTTTGTGAAATGGTACTTTAAAAGTAAGTTGACGAGGTAGGAGTTAATCGAAAATTCGGCGGATACTCCTGGATTTGCCAAATCCTTATAAAATCTACAAAACTTGTGAGTAATTGCAAGGACAAAAGGGTTTTTATGGTTAGAATCCATTTAGGGATTCAACAAAATATTCTAAGAATATTTTATTTATAAGATAAAAAAATATTTGATTTTTTTTAATTTAATTTTTAATAAAGTATTTTTTATAGAATAAAAAGTTAAGATTATTTAAATGTTGCCCTATTATCTTCTTCGATGGACTGATAATAGGGTTTTTGTTTAAAAAATAAATATTTAATTTAAGAAAGGATAAAAAAATGTGTGGAATAATTGGATATATTGGTTCAAAAGAGGTAGTGCCGATTTTAATGTCCGGGTTAAAAAAATTAGAATATAGAGGATACGATTCTGCGGGTATTGCAATATTGGAAGACAGTAAGATTCAAATAAAAAAATGCAAAGGTAAGATAGTTAAATTAGAAAACTTATTAGAAAAAGGCATCCCGAAAGGTAAAATAGGATTAGGACATACCAGATGGGCTACACATGGAAAACCTAATAACTTAAATGCTCACCCGCATGATGGATGCAACTCAGAGGTTGCGGTAGTACATAATGGTATTATAGAGAATTATGTGCCTCTAAGAGAAAGATTAATTTCAGAAGGGCATCAATTTGCATCTGAAACAGATACCGAAGTTTTACCTCATTTAATAGAAAGTAATTATCAGAATGATTTAACTTTAGCAGTAAAAGAATCTATAAAAGAAATAAAAGGATCTTATGCTATCGGAGTTATTTCTGCTCATGATCCGGGAAAAATCATTGCTTCTCGTTGTGGGAGTCCTTTAATTATTGGCGTAGGAGAAGGAGAGATGTTTTTAGCTTCTGATATTCCAGCCTTACTTGGTTATACCAATAAAGTAATCTTTTTAGAAGAAAAAGAAATTGCGACTATAACTAAAGATGGAGTAGAGATAATTAGTTCAGAGGGTAAAATTTTACAAAAAGAAATAGTAAATATTGAATGGGATGAAGAGATGACAGAAAAGACCGGATATAAACATTTTATGTTAAAGGAAATTTTTCAAGAAACCATGGTTATTCGCAATAATTTGGAAGGTAGAATTAATCTGTCTACAAAAGTATTGGAACTTGACAACCTATCTCTTCCTTTAGAAAAAATTAAAGGAATAGAAAGGATATCTATTTTGGCTTGCGGGTCTTCTTATTATACTGCATTAGCAGGTAAATATATTTTTGAGGAGTTAGCAGGTATTCCGGTAGAGGTGGATTATAGCTCTGAATTTAGATACAAAAAAATATTGCTGGGTAAAAAAGATTTGACTATTTTGATATCCCAATCAGGAGAAACTGCAGATACGATAGCAGCTCTAAGAGCTTGCCGAAAAGCCGGTTCTTATATATTAGCACTTACCAATGTAAGGGGGAGCACTATCAGCAGGGAAGCAGATAGTGTAATGTATATTAAGGCAGGTCCGGAAATAGGTGTGGCTACTACAAAAGCTTTTATTGCCCAATTAATGTGTCTTTATACACTAACTCTATATTTTGCGCAAGTTAAGGAAATTATTGATTCATCGGAGATTAAGAAAATAATTTCTGAATTAATAAAGATCCCCCAAATGGTCGAGATCATCTTACTTAAAGACCCTGAGATTGCTGAATTAAGTGAAGAATTTTATAAATATCATAATTTTCTTTATCTAGGACGGGGGGTTAATTACCCCATGGCTTTGGAAGGAGCTTTAAAACTTAAGGAAATTTCTTATATCCACGCTGAAGGTTATCCGGCAGGAGAAATGAAACACGGACCTATTGCTCTTTTGGACAAGACATTCCCGGTAGTGGTAATCGTACCCCAGGATAAGGTTTATACTAAAGTGATTAATAATATAAAAGAAGTTAAAGCTCGTGATACCTTGGTATTAGCGATTGCTACAGAAGGTGATGAAGAAATTCTTAATATAGCAGATAAGGTGTTTTATATCCCTAAAACTTTGGATATATTATATCCTATATTGTCGGTTATACCTTTACAATTATTTGCATATCACATTGCCGATAAATTGGGATGTGATGTAGATAAACCGAGAAATTTAGCTAAAAGTGTTACTGTGGAATGATAATGGAATATAAGAGATATATCAATTTTAAAAAATGTATTTTGTCAAATTAAAACGAATAGAGTATAATTGTAAAAATGTATTTAGATAAAACAAGGAGAAAAAAATAATGGAAAAAATGACCAAAGAAAGAGTTTTAAAAAAAGTAAAAGAATTAAATATAAAATTTGTTAGATTAAGATTTACCGATATTGTAGGAATGCCCAAAAATGTAGAAATTCCAGTTAGAGAAATGAAAAAGGCTCTTGATGGAGAGATTATGTTTGACGGTTCTTCTATACAGGGTTTCATGCGGATTGAAGAATCAGATATGATTTTAAAGCCGGACTATTCCACCTTTACAGTAAATCCCTGGGAAGAAAAAAAAGATGTAGCTAGAATTACTTGCGACATTTACAATTCTGATGGTTCAAAATTTGAAGGTTGTCCCAGAAATAATCTAAAGAGAGTATTAAAGGAAATAGAAGAGATGGATTATTCTGCTAACCTTGGGCCAGAAGTAGAGTTCTTTTTATTTTCCAGAGATCAAGAAGGGAAAGCAACAACCAATACGCATGACCAGGGAGGATATTTTGATCTTTTACCGGTTGATTTAGGAGAAGAAGCAAGAAGAGATATGGTAATTGCTTTGGAAAAGTTGGATTTTGATATCGAAGCCTCCCATCATGAAGTTGCGCATGGACAACATGAAATTGATTTTAAATATTGTGATGCTCTTACCGCTGCTGATAGAATAATGACTTTAAAACTAACAGGAAAAACCATTGCTCTAAAACACAATCTGCATGTTACTTTTATGCCTAAACCTCTATTTGGAATGTCTGGCAATGGAATGCATACCAATATTTCTCTATTTAAAGATGGCAAGAATATCTTTTATAATTCAAAAGAAAAGTACGAATTAAGTAAGGAAGCTAAATATTTTATCGGGGGATTATTAAAACATGCTAAAGGATTTACTGCAATTACTAATCCTTTGGTAAATTCTTATAAGAGACTAACTCCAGGTTATGAGGCTCCGGTAAATATTGCCTGGTCAGAGAGAAATCGTAGTCCTTTGGTTAGAATACCATCCGCACGGGGAAAAAATACAAGGGCAGAATTAAGAAGTCCGGACCCATCTTGCAATCCTTATTTAGCTTTTGCTGTAATTCTAAAAGCAGGAGTAGATGGAATTAAAAATAAGATTGATCCGGGACAACCGATAAATAAAAATATCTATTCAATGACTAAAAAAGAAAAAAGTTCTTTGGGAATTGATACCCTGCCTTCTAATTTAAATCAAGCTCTAAAAGAATTAAAGAAGGACGAAGTAATAAAATCTGCTCTAAGTAATCATATTTTTAAAAATTATATCGAAGCAAAACAAGAAGAGTGGGATACTTATAAAATGCAGGTTCATCAATGGGAATTAGATAGATATTTGACGATTTATTAGTAACTAGTAAAGAGAGAGGAATTTAGGGGCCAGAAGCCAGAATTCAGAATAAGAATATGCATATAATTATATAGAGAAAGAGCCAGGTGCCAGAAATCAGAATATGACTCACTATATAAGAAATCCCATATTTTAGCATCTAACTCTTGAATAGTTTATATTTTTTGGAGGTAGATATTATTAGTTCATTTAAAGAAAAAACTAATTTAAGAAGAATTGATTTAAGAAGTGATACAGTTACTTTACCGACAGATGAAATGAGAGAAGCCATGTACAAGGCAGAAGTAGGTGATGATGTTTATCTGGAAGATCCTACGGTTAACCGCTTGGAAGAGTTAGCCGCTCAAAAAGTCGGGAAAGAAGCTGCTTTATTCGTATCCAGCGGAACTATGGGAAATTTAATATCTACTCTAACTCATTGCCAAAGAGGTGAGGAAGCAATATTAGAGATTAATTCCCATATGTATTATTATGAAGTAGGAGGTATCTCAGCTATGGCGGGAGTGATGCCTCGGATTTTTATCGGGAATAAAGGAGTTCCAAGTTTTCAAGGAATAAATAAAGTTTTAAGAGAAGAAAATATCCATTTCCCGAAAACTACTTTAATTTGTTTGGAAAATACGCATAATCGTGCTGGAGGAACTGTTACTTCACCCAAAATTACCGAAGAAATATGTCGATTGGCACATAAAAAAAATATTTCCGTTCATTTGGATGGGGCACGAATATTTAATGCGGCTCTTGCCTTAAATGTTGAACCATCAGTTCTGACTGGGAATGTTGATTCTGTCATGTTTTGTCTTTCCAAAGGTCTAAGTGCACCGGTTGGCTCAATTTTAGCCGGTTCAAAGAATTTTATTCAAAAAGCCCGTAAAAATCGGAAGATATTAGGCGGAGGGATGAGACAAGCCGGTATTATTGCTGCTGCTGGTATAATAGCTTTAGAGAAGATGGTGAGGAGACTAAAAGAAGATCACGAAAATGCCAAAATTTTAGCGGAAGGTTTAGCTAAAATAAGAGGGATAAAAGTTGATTTGGAAACAGTGCAAACAAATATGGTATATTTCGATTTCAGTGAATCGGGGTTAAGCATATCTAAATTTATGGAGAAATTATCTGAATATCACATTTTAGGTATACCTCTTCCGGAAAATAGAGTCCGATTTGTTACCCATTACGGAATCAATCAAAAAGATATATTCAACACGCTGGAATCGATAAGAGAAATAGTTAGAAGATAGAATAAAGAAGCCGGGAGACAGAATGAAGAGTAGCCAGAAGCCAGAATAAAATACAATAGCAAAGTAATGACTAAGAGAAGATAGTATAGTGAAAAGGGAAAAACGCAAAACGAAAAACCATAGCTCAAATTTTAAAATTTAAATATACTAATTTACCTATTATATTTTCTCTTTTTTTATCCCGTACAATGTATAACTAAAACGAAAAGACAAATAAGCAAAAAAACTTACAATATAGTATAGAGAAAAAAGTTTTGCATTTTAAATTATGGCTTTACGCTTTTAGCTTTAACTTTTTACCTTTATATTAAACTGAAAACTAAATTATCTCTTATTTATCTTAATCTTAACCGGCCAACTGGTAAACTGGATAACTAGTGAACTAGATAATCGGTAAATTACATTATCTTGCATTTTCTTTGCTAGCGACTTTCACTATTTACTGACAACTAATTAAACGGAGGTTCTGTATTGGAATTTTTA
>JAYEGH010000233.1:0-3025 GCA_034659055.1 Candidatus Caldatribacteriota bacterium | reverse complement strand
AACTGGTAAACTGGATAACTAGTGAACTAGATAATCGGTAAATTACATTATCTTGCATTTTCTTTGCTAGCGACTTTCACTATTTACTGACAACTAATTAAACGGAGGTTCTGTATTGGAATTTTTATCAAACTATAAAAATAGTTATGTATGCGGAAAAGAAAATCCTATAGGATTGAAAATTAAATTATTTAAAGACAAAAATAAAATAAAAGCAGAATTTATTCCGGAGTCAAAACATGAAGGTTATATAGGGATTGTCCATGGTGGAATATTATTTTCAATTATGGATGAAATAATGAGTAGAACTGCAATGGAAACCAAGGGAGTAATGACTTTAACTGTAGAGATAAATATAAAATATAGGAAAAGAGTTAAAATTGGAGAAAAGATTATTTTTAGCGCTGAGATGACCAAAGATTTGGGTAAAATGATTGAAACCGAAGCACAAGCTTATTCAGAAAATGAAACATTACTTGTCGAAGCAAAGGGTAAATTTATTGTAATATCTAAAAAAATAAAAAAAGAAATGGATGGATTTTAGATTCTTGGTAATAATATAATTATCTATAATATATTTCAAGGTGGATGGTCTTTAAAGGAAAATAGAATAAGAATTAAAGAATGGGGAATAAAATGTTTTTTAGTAAATTATTAGCACTATTTATAATAGTTCCGATGGTAGAGTTATATGCTTTAATTGAGATTGGAAAACGGATAGGAGCATTAACAACTATTAGTATCATTATTTTAACTGGAGTAATTGGAACCTATTTAATTAAAAATCAGGGTTTTATAATTTTAAGAAAAATACAAAGTGACATTAATGAGGGTATTTTACCGGGTGATAGTTTAATTCAGGGAGCTATTATACTTGCAGGTGGATTATTGCTTCTTACTCCCGGATTTATTACAGATATTGCAGGTTTTGTTTTTTTAATTCCTACAAGCAGGAAAATAGTTAAAAAATATCTGTTAATATGGTTAAAAAGAAAGATAAAAGAAGGCAATTTCTATTATAAGGAATTTTAAACTATTGTATTAATTTTTTATTGATTTAAATTGCCGATAAAAAGGAAAGATACTATTGATTATAGGATGTGGAATTGATTTAGTTGGAATAAAAAGAATTGAAAAGATAATCAATAAATGGGGGGACAATTTTGTAGACAGAATATTCACCCCTTTAGAGAGGCAGTATTGCAAAGAAAAGAAAAATGGATTTCAATCTTATGCCGGGAGATTCGCAGCCAAAGAAGCCATGCTAAAAGCATTAGGACTGGGACTGAGTAGAGTGGGTTGGAAAGAAATTGAGGTTATCAATAATAGATCCGGTCAGCCAATTATGAAATTATCCGGAAAATTAAAGGGAATTGCCTCTGAAAAAGGAGTAGATAATATTTTTGTTACTATTTCACATACCAAAGAATTTGCCATTGCACAGGTGATTTTGGAAAGAATAAATAATAATTAAAAGTCAACATTTATTTGTATGTCATTAGTTCGCTGGTTACCTAGTTACCTAGTTAAGAAAATAGAATAAAAAAGCCAGGAGTTAATCGGTGAATTGGTTAATTAGTTTGCAAGTTTGCCAGTTAGCCAGTTAGCCAGTTAAGAAATTAAGAAAATAGAATAAAGAAGCTAGGAGTTAATCGGTGAATCAGTTAATTGTATTATCTTGTATTTTCTTTATTTCTCTTTGTATTTTTTTCTTTCCCTTTTCTTTGCTATATACTCGATACTCGATACTATATACTGTTTTCTTATTCACTAACGACTAATTTAATTGGTGAATTGGTCAATCGCTAAATTGGTTAATTATTTTAAAATGGAGGTACTTTATGAAAGTAGTTACAAGTAAACAGATGAAAAGAATTGATCAGAAAACCACGGAAGAATATGGTATATCTGGTCTTGTTTTAATGGAGAATGCAGGATTAAAGATATTTAAAAACCTGACCGAAATATACTCTAATCTAAAATATAAAGAAGTAAGTATATTTGCCGGTTCTGGAAATAATGGAGGAGATAGTTTTGTTGTTGCCCGCCATCTAAGTAATTACGGGGTAAAAGTAAAGGTATTTTTGTTGTCATCTTTTAATAAGATACAAGGTAATGCAAAGAAAAATTTAGAAATAATTGATAAAATAGGAATTGAAATAATAGAAATAGAGCCAAGAAAGCTTTCTGAAGTTGAAAAAAATATTTACAATTCCGATTTACTAATTGATGCAATATTTGGAACCGGTTTAAAGGGAATAGTGAGTGGGTTAAAAGCAAAAGTAATTGATTTGATTAATACGAGCAATAAAGAAGTGGTAGCTATTGATATCCCTTCCGGTTTGGATGCAAATAAGGGACAAGTTAAAGGGCCATGTATAAAAGCAGATTATACAATTACCCTGGCTTTACCAAAAATAGGATTATTAATCTATCCAGGCGCAAATTATACTGGAAAATTAATTATTGAAGATATTAGTATTCCTACTTGTCTTTTGGAAAATGAGGAGATACAGGTTAATCTGATTAGTAAAGAAATAGTTAAATTGCTTTTGCCTTATCGTTCACCTTATGCACACAAAGGGTCTTTTGGAAAAGTATTAATGATAGCTGGATCGGCAGGTATGACCGGTGCTGCATTTTTGGCTAGTGAAGCAGCCATTAAAAGCGGCACAGGTTTGGTAGTATTGGGTATACCTAAAAGTTTAAACGCAATAATGGAAATGAAATTAACCGAAGTTATGACACTTCCTTTGGCAGAAACCAAGGAACAGTCATTAGACGAAAAAGCAGGGGATATGATATTAAAATTAATGAAAGATTTTTCTGTATTAGGGATAGGTCCGGGTGTTTCCCGGAAAATAGAGACTCAAAAGTTGATTAAAAAAATAATTGAAAAGTCTACTATTCCCCTGGTATTGGATGCTGACGCTCTACATATTTTAGGGAAAAATTCCAAAATATTGAGTAAGACGAAAGTTCCGGCAATTATAACTCCTCATCCTGGAGAAATGGCAAAAATAAT
>JAYEGH010000232.1:0-1765 GCA_034659055.1 Candidatus Caldatribacteriota bacterium | reverse complement strand
ATATCCTTTATCTCTTTCGCTGCTGTATCATCACTATATTCGACCACCGGTAATCCCTTTACCAAAGCCTCGGTTACTATATTATCAAAGTGAATTTTCCCCATTATGGGAATATTAGCTTTTTTACACCAATCTTCAATTTTTGCTGAATTTTCTAAATTAATATCATATTTATTTATTATAACTACTGTTTTTACTCCAAAATGCTGAGCTACTTTTGATACTCTTTGCAAATCATGTAATCCAGAGAGAGTAGGTTCGGTTACTATTACAGCTAAATTAGCTCCGCTGAGAGTAGCAATAAGAGGACATCCGATTCCCGGAGGTCCATCAATAATTATTAATTCAAAATTATTTTTCTTAGCAATTTTTTGTGCATTCTGGCGCACTAAAGTAACTAATTTTCCAGAATTTTCTTCTGCAATACCTAACCGGGCATGGACCAAAGGTCCATATTTTGTCTCAGAAATATACCATTCTCCGCAGTGGTTTTCTTCCATTTGGATGGCATTTACCGGACAAACCAGGGCACATAAACCACATCCTTCGCAAGATACAAGATCAATTACAGTCTGACCTTTAATTGTCTTAATAGCATCAAAACGACAGACTTCCTGGCATCGACCGCAATTAGTACATTTTTCCAAATCTATACTGGGAATTAATCCGGCATAAAAATCATGTTTTTCTTTTATTTTAGGATGAAGTAAAAGATAAAGATTGGAAGCATCTACATCACAATCTCCCATAACCTTATTTTTGGCTAAGGAAGTTATGCTCGCAGTAATAACTGTCTTTCCTGTTCCACCTTTACCACTTATTATCACTATTTCTTTCATTTAAAAATACCTCAATTCTTAATCATTACAAATATATAAATTCATTTTGTATTTAATAATTGCTTAGTCGCTTTATTTCTTAATAATACTTTAATAAATTCGCTCTTTTTTTAGGAATGATAAAAAGATGATAAAGCTATGAAATATTAAATGTTTTGGATAATTTTTTGAAAAAGTTGATTAAATTTCCATTCATAAGAGGAATTTATCTTCACTATAGGAATGCCTTTGGAATAAGCAACTGCAATTTCTCTATCCAAAGGAATTGACAGCAAAATAGGTATATTATTTTTTTTACAATATTCTTCTACTTTATTGTCTCCGATATCAGACTTATTTACTACTACACCATGAGGAATTTTTAATTTTTCAAGTACTTCCACTGCTAAAATAAGATCATGTAATCCAAAAGGAGTCGGTTCAGTAACTAAGATAGTATAATTACTATCCTTTATAGATTCAATAACCGGACAGGAAGTGCCCGGAGGGGCATCAATCAGGGTAATATAATTATTTGCAACATTATTATTTTTTTCTGTAATGCCCCTTTTTTTAATTTTCCTTATTATGGGAGGAGCCATTGGTTCCCCTATATTCAAACGCCCATGTATAAATTCAATAGAATCTGCTTTTCCCTCTTCTATGATTCCTACTTTATTTTCCTCTTCACTAATTGCCTTTTCCGGGCAAAATAAGGTACATGCCCCACAGCCATGACAGAGCCCGGGGAAAACCAAAACTTTATTCTTGGTAACTGCGATAGCATTATATACACAAACTTCCGCACATTTACCACAGTAATTACATTTCTCATCATCAATTTTAGGCACAGGAATTCCTACTGATTCCGAATTTGCTATAATAGGTTTTAAAAAAAGATGGGCATTGGGTTCTTCTACATCACAATCTAAAAATTGTACATTTTT
>JAYEGH010000231.1:0-1768 GCA_034659055.1 Candidatus Caldatribacteriota bacterium | reverse complement strand
ATTTTAACTCCTCTTATAACTCCTGAAACTATAGTAATAAGTGATGAATTAAACCACAACTGTATAATAAATGCCCTCAGACTCTCCAGACCAAAGGATAAAAAAATCTATAAACACCTGGATATGAAAGTGTTGGAAGAAAGAATAAAGGAATCTATCGGCCAGGCAAAAAGACTAATTATTATTACTGATGGAATATTCAGCATGCGTGGTGATTATGCCCCCCTTGACATTATTTCTAAACTTTCTAAAAAATATGACCGGGAATTTCCAGAAAATATTATACTGATAGTAGATGACTCACACGGCATAGGAGCTTACGGAAAGACGGGGCGGGGAACAGAAGAATATACTAATGCAGACGGAGTTGACATATTAGTGGGAACCCTGGGGAAAGCATTTGGGGTAAACGGAGGATATGTAACCTCCAACCAAACTATTATTACTTATCTAAGGGAATCAGCCCCAATGTATATATATTCTAATCCTATCTCCCCTGCTGAAGCAAGCACTGCTCTAAAATCGCTGGAAATACTTGATAGTAAAAGAGGAAAAGAAATTTTAACCCATCTTCACGAGATGACCAAAAAATTTGAAAATGGTCTCCTTGGTTTGGGATATGAAATTATTGAAAGTGATCACCCTATTATTCCTTTAATGGTAAGAGATACTAACAAGACTACAGATTTAGTAAATTATCTTATTAAAAATGGAATTCTCGGTACCGGTCTTAACTATCCTGTTGTCCCTAAAGGTGATGAGGAAATTAGATTTCAAATAAATGCTAATCATACATCTTATGATATCGACTATGCTCTAAATGTTTTAAAAAATTATAAAGAAAGAAATTAATCTGCCTCTTTGTCATTCCACATTTGATGCGGAATCCATAAGTAGGGGCGTATTGCAATACGCCCCTACAACAATGATTTCCCGCTTTTTTCTATCTTTTTTCCATTGTCTTAACTCGATACTCGATACTATATACTCGATACTCTTAACTAAAACATTTGACTATCTAATTGTTTATTGATAATATTTTAATAGGGAAATTCGTTTAGGATGATAAATTCTTCAAAAAAAATATAAAAAAATTACAAATTAATGTCTAAAACTTTCAATTATGGGGAATATAATATATAGAAGAGGAAATTTGAAAAGAAAATAAATTATCTTAATAAGTTGATAAAGGCAAACTATCCGAAAGGATAGGACGCAAAGCAATGGGTCTAAAGCACTCAAAGTGCTATGACAGCCAAGCTGCCGACTTTTTTTGTTTGAAAAAAGAATAAGAAATTCACTAAGTTGATAAAGGCAAATCAACCGAAAGGTTGAGACGCAAAGCAATGGGTCTAAAGCACTCAAAGTGCTATGACAGCCAAGCTGCCGACTTTTTTTGTTTGAAAAAGCCCATGTTTTGCTAAAAAAAGCCTTCACAACTTAAATTTAAAAAATTTAATACTCTGTTAAGAAAAACGGAGGAAATGGAGGGAAAAACATGAAAGCAAAAACAATGGGTAAAATAACCTTAACCTTAATTTTAATGATTATTGTTTCTCTTCTTCTTACTTCCTGTGGCGGAGGAGGTCTTGTAACACCCGAGCTTCAGCTTGATTCAGATGAAGAATTAAATGAATTAGAAGAAATTGATTATGTTTATTTGGATGTTCCTTACGAAAAATATGGTGGAACAAACTGGTGTCTTCCGGCCTCCGGTGCAATGACTTTTAAATATTATGGTGAAAATATTAGCCAGGCGGAAATAGCC
>JAYEGH010000230.1:0-1768 GCA_034659055.1 Candidatus Caldatribacteriota bacterium | reverse complement strand
TCTTTATCTTAATTGGTGAATTGGCTAATCGGTCAATTGGTGAATTAACATATTGGAGAATAGGTAAATTGGGTCAATTAATTTTTTCTTGCTTTTTCTTTTATTTTATAGTAATATTATAACAAAAATATATATAGGGAAATAAATGCTAATAATTTCCCTCTATAAAAGACGTATTAAATTAGATTAACTAAAAACTTAATATTTTACGGATTTTACGGGCTATGGCATTTATTGTATTATCTTTACACTTATAGCCCGCACCTATACGCTATACGCTATACGCTATTATGAGGTCACCATGATAGAAAAAGAAATATTATCAGAAATAATAATAGATTATCAAAAAAATACCTTACCCTCTTTAGTGGAAAGAGAACTACAGAATCACATCGACCTGGAAATTCCCCTTAATAGGGCAATTACTATTTCGGGTCCTCGAAGAAGTGGTAAAACCTTTTTTCTTTACTCATTAATAAAAAAGCTCATTCAAAAGGGGATTAAAAAAGAGAGAACCTTATACGTAAATTTTGAAAATCCAAGATTAGTCGCTATGGATTGCAAAGGTTTAACTTCTTTATTAGATACCTTTTATGAGATTTATCCGGAAAATAAAAAGCAAAAAACATGGCTTTTCTTAGATGAAATCCAAGTCATTGAAAATTGGGAGATTTTCATAAGAGATATCTTAGATAAAAGAAATACTTTTGTATTTATTTCTGGTTCTTCCTCCAAACTTTTATCCCGGGAAATTGCCACTTCTCTGCGGGGTAGAACTTTAAATTATTTGATGTTACCTTTCTCTTTTAAAGAATATTTAAAATTAAAAAAAATTAATTACAAAAAGTATTTATCTTCCGAAGAAAAGGCAAATTTATTGAATGTATTTAGAAAATATTTTTCCTGGGGAGGTTACCCGGAAATACTCCTCTATCCCCGAGAAAGTAAAAGAATGATTAATGAAATTATAGAAGTTACCATTTTCCGCGACCTTATGGAAAGGCACAAAATAAGAAACCTAAAAGTAATTAAAATAATGTTTAATTACTTAGTTAAAGGAAGAGCATTCTCTATTCACAAATTCTATAATTTTTTAAAATCATTAAATATTAAAGTAAGTAAAAATAGTTTATATAATTATTTAGAATATTTTAATGATGCTTTTATCTTCTTTCCTTTAAGAAGATTTTCCTGGTCCTTAAAAAATATTGAGCAGAGTATTCCCAAGATTTATTCAGTTGACAATGGCTTAATCGAAGGCATAGTAGGTGAAAACAAAGGTAGTAAATTGGAAAACTTAGTTTTTCTTTCTCTTCTAAGAAAAGGCTTAAAACCAAACGAAGAAATCTTTTACTATCTCTCCAATAATGAAGAAGTGGACTTTTTAATTAAAAAAGGAAGAAAAATTACCACTCTAATTCAGTCTTGTTTTGATCTATCTGATTACCAAACCAGGGAAAGAGAAACAAAAGCCCTAATTAGAGCTAGTAAAGAACTAAATTGCCATAACTTATTAATTATTACTGCTAATGATGAAGGCGAAGAGATAATTAAAGATAGAAAAATAAAATATATACCTGCATGGAAATGGCTGTTGAATTCTAAATGATATTTCTGAAATGTGGAGGCGAATTCATCCGACCCGTCCTGTCACTGCTATCCTTTATCCCTCGCCCTTGAGGGGAGAGGGCAGGGTGAGGGTGATTGTCATTGCGATGGAGCGCAGCGACTGCGGCAATCTCGTTATTCCCATGTCATTCCCGAGAAG
>JAYEGH010000229.1:6186-9291 GCA_034659055.1 Candidatus Caldatribacteriota bacterium | reverse complement strand
TTATGCAAATTGGAATTAGATCTTTAGGATGTCCAAAAAATTTAGTTGATTCGGAAGTAATTTGCGGAAAGCTAATTGAAAAAGGGCACCAAATAAGTGGAGAAATTAATAATGCAGATATAGTAATTATCAATACCTGTAGCTTTATAAAGGATGCTGTGGAAGAATCACTCGAGGAGATTCTTAATATTGTAAAACTGAAAAAGGAAGGAAAAATAAAGCATATAATAGTAACCGGTTGCCTTCCCCAAAGATATATAAAGGATAACCTTAAGGATGAGCTTCCGGAAGTTGATGCCTTTATAGGAATTTCAGAATTATTAGAAATTGATAAAGTTATCAAAAAAGTTCTTCAAGATAATCAAATATCCAAAGTAAATGATAATCCTAATTTTCTTTATAACCATACTACCCCCAGAACCATTCTTACCCCTAAACATTATGCTTATATAAAGATATCGGAAGGATGTAATAATAATTGTACTTACTGCTTGATTCCGAAGATAAGAGGAAACTATAGAAGCAGAAAGATGGAAGATATAATTGAAGAAGTAAAAATGCTTTCTGAGAGACAAAAATTTAGCGAGATAATTTTGATCGGACAAGATACTACTTTATATGGTCATGATATCTACGGAGAATATAAGCTTGCAGAACTTCTTAAAAAACTTTCTCTCCTTAAATTGGAAAATTTAAAATGGATAAGGGTTTTATATACCCATCCTGCCCATTATAATGATGAATTAATTGAAGTTATGGCAAATTATCCTAAAATATGTCCCTATTTAGATGTACCTTTACAGCACATTAGTGATAGAATATTAAAAAAGATGAATAGAAAAATTAAGAAAAGCGATATTATATTTCTAATAAATAAATTACGAGAGAAAATACCAAATTTAGTTTTAAGAACTACTTTTATAGTAGGATTTCCCGGTGAAACAGAAAGTGATTTTAATGAATTATTAAATTATGTTAAAGAGGTTAAGTTTGATAGATTAGGAGCATTTTCTTATTCCCGGGAAGAAGGGTCCGCTGCTTATAGTTTTTCGCAGCAAATACCCTTGAAAGTAAAAAAGAAACGTTTGGGAAAATTGATGTTAGCTCAACAGGAAATTTCTAAAAAATTAAATAATTCTTATTTGGGTAGTGAAAAGGAAATATTAATTGATGAAATTGCTTTGGATGATAAATGCCGGGCAATTGGTCGGACAATTAGTGATGCACCGGATATTGATGGTAAGATTATAGTAGAAACAGATAAAGCCGAAGTTGGAGAATTTATCAAAGTAAAAATTACGGATGCTTCAGAATATGATCTATATGGCGAAAAGGTGTAAAAATGAAAAATATTGTATTGGTAGGGTTGGAAGGAACCAGAAAATATGAAATTGGAAAGGAATTATCCGAAAAGTTAAAGATGGATTTTATTAGTACGGATGAATCAATGAAAGAAGAAAGTGGACTTGAACTTCCGCAATTATTAAAGAAAGTTGGTGAAAATAAATTTAGGTTATTAGAAAGTAGTATAATAGAAAAAATATCCAGTACTATAAATACTGTAATTATAGTTGGTGGTGGAAGTATATTAGATAGGAATAATATAAAAAAATTAAAAAGACACGGATTATTGGTTAATTTGATTTCAAGTCAAGTTGAAATTAAAAAGAAAAAAACACAACATAGTCATCAATTTTTAGCTGAACAATGGGAGCAGGTGTTTCAGGGTACTAAAAAAATATTAAATTTAAAGGCTCCGAGTTGTCCGGATGCTGATTATGTTTTAGATATAACTGATTTAACCGTTGAACAAATAACTGGCAAGATAATTAAAATTATGGAGGGTACTAACAATGACGGATGATAGATTAATTAAATTTAGAGAAAAAGTGTTTAAGAAAAAAGAAGCAATTGATGGTTTTTTAGTATCAAATTTAAATAATATATATTATTTATCAGGATTCGATGGTGAAGGATTAGCCCTTATCACCAAAGAAAATAATTTTTTATTTACCGATTCAAGATATACCGAACAGGCGGGAAAAGAAAGCCCACAATATAAAATTATCACAGATAAAGCAGGAAAGAAAAATGCAAGAATTAATTCATTGAATGAAATGTTAAAAAAACATAAGATGAAAAACCTTGCTTTTGAGGGCAATAATTTAAGCTATAATGATTTTAAGAAGTATTCCGATGGTTTAAAAACGATAAAGTTAATAAGTAAAAATAATGTGATTGAACAAATAAGGATGAAAAAAGATAAAACAGAAATTATAAAAATAAGGAAAGCTGGCCAGATAATCACCGAAACTCTAAAAGAAATATTTAATATAATAGAACCAGGAGTAAGAGAACTTGATATTGCTACAGAGTTAGCTTATACTATGAGGAAAAAGGGTGCCAAAAGAGAGGCTTTTGAAGCAATTGTTGTATCGGGAGAAGGGAGCTCTTTGCCACATGGAAAACCTTCTGAAAAAATAATCAAAGAAGGAGAACTTATAACTATAGACACAGGAGCGGATTATCAGAATTATAAGTCAGATATGACCCGTACTATAATTTTGGGAAAAGAAAATAAAAAGCAAAAAGAGATATATTATATTGTTCTGGAAGCCCAAAAGAAGGCATTGGAATCTCTAAAGCCGGGAATGAAATGTAACGAGGTAGATAAGATAGCCAGGGATATTATTAAAGATAAAGGATACGGAAAATATTTTGGACATGGCTTGGGACATGGAGTAGGATTAGATATTCATGAATTGCCTCGAGTTTCTTCTAATGATAAAACTGTTCTTTTGCCCGGAATGGTAATAACTATAGAACCGGGAATATATTTACCTAAAATTGGAGGAGTGAGAATAGAGGATACAGTTTTAATTACCGAGGACGGATATGAAATATTAACCTGGTTTCCTAAAACAATAGATATTTAGAATAAATAAGAAAACTGATTTTTACAGGATTATGACTTGTGTAATTTATTTGGATGCGGAAATAGAGGGATAAAAGATAAGATAAGAAGGATGGATTCCCGCCTTCGCGGGAATGACATATCTCCATAAATTTAATAAATCTATAATTTAAATAAAGGATGGATTCCCG
>JAYEGH010000229.1:2130-6086 GCA_034659055.1 Candidatus Caldatribacteriota bacterium | reverse complement strand
CATTTTGTTACTACGACTACCCATAAAACCTTAAGGGGTCCTCGAGGAGGTATGATTTTGTGCAAAGAAGAATATGCAAAAAAAATAGATAAAATTATATTCCCGGGAATACAGGGCGGACCATTAATGCATGTTATTGCTGCAAAAGCAATTTGCTTCCAAGAAGCAATGACTGATGAATTTATGGAATATCAAAAACAAATTATTAAAAACGCCAAAGCATTAGCTGATAAATTGATGGAATTAGGGTTGAATTTAGTATCAGGTGGTACAGACAATCATTTGATGTTGGTGGATTTAAGAAATAAAGGGATTACCGGAAAGCAGGCAGACCATGCTTTAGAAGAAGCCGGTATTACTGTTAACAAAAATACAGTTCCATTTGATCCACAAAGTCCTTTTGTAACCAGCGGTATTAGAATCGGAACACCTGCTGTAACTACCCGGGGCATGAAGGAAAAAGAGATGAGATTTATTGCTGAATTGATTAACAAAGTAATAAGCAATGTAGAAAACCAGGAGATAATTGATTCAGTTAGAGCGGAAGTAAGGGAACTTTGCGAAAAATTTATTTAGAGTGAATAAGAAAAGTAAAAATATGGACAGGGGGGTTTTATTTTGATATCTACTAGTGAATTTAAAAGAGGATTGACCATAGAATTAAAAGGCGAAATATATAGTATTGTTGAATTTCAACATGTAAAACCGGGCAAGGGAGGAGCCTTTGTACGTACTAAACTTAAAAATGTTAAAACTGGTTTAGTAGTTGATAAAACCTTTCGAGCAGGAGAAAAAATGGAACAGGCTATTATTGATAGAAATAAGATGCAATACCTTTATAATGATGCTAACTTTTATTATTTTATGAATAAAGATAATTATGAGCAGACATCTATTTCTGAAAATTATATGGCTGAAATAAAAGATTTTTTAAAGGAAGGAAATGATGTGGAAATTATTTTCTGTAAAGGTGAAGTAATAGGAGCCGAATTGCCGAATTTTATGAATTTAAAGATTGTAGATACTGTGCCCGGAGTTAAAGGAAATACTGTTTCCGGAGCTCTAAAACCTGCAACTTTGGAAACCGGAGCAATTGTACAGGTGCCTCTGTTTGTAAAAGAGGGAGATTTAATAAAAGTCGATACAAGAGAAAAGAAGTATATGGAGAGAGCGTAGAATAGTGAATAGTGAATAGTCGTTAGTAAGGAAAAACAGTATTGAGTATCGAGAGAAGAAAATCAAAGGATAAGACAAAGAGACAAAAAAATATTTTAATTTACTAATCGGTCAATTGGCTAATTGGCTAATTGGCTAATTGGTTAATTGAAACCTTGTGTCTGCCCGAAGTAACCTCCTCTGTCATTCCCACGAAGGTGGGAATCCAGGGGTAAGGGATAAGAAAAAAGATAGATTCCCGCCTTCGCGGGAATGACAAAAAAGAAAGACAATATCGAGTATATAGAATTGGTTAGCTGGTTAGTTAGTTCACTGGTTAAGAAAATAAAAGAATTATAAAAAGAAACAGACGAATATTTTAACTGGTAAACTTTTTTCTAAAGACTATTAAAAGGTGAAGTAATTAATGGAAACGATTAAAACAATTTATGGAAAAGTGAATATTCCCAAAGAAATAATAGAAAATATTGTGAGGGTAATTTTAAAAGATATAAAAGGTGTGGCTAAAACAAAAAAACCAATAATGGAAGAGATGAGTGATATATCAAAGAAAAATGCAAGAAAGGTAAATAAAAATACAAAAAACGTAAAAGTTGAAATAAAAAATAATAGGTTATCTATCAATTTATCTATAATATTAGAACGAGGGATAAGGATACCAGATATTGCTTGGGAAATCCAAAATGGAATTAAACAGGAGTTAAAAAAAATAATAGGTGTAGAAAATGTAGAAATAAACATACATGTCCAGGGAATACAATTTCCAAAAAAATTACAAAGCAAGAGAGATTTGGTAACATCAAATCTATTCGTAAAAGTTTTTTAGAATAATGGCTATCTTCTATATTTTTAGATTATAATAATACAAATCAGGAGTAATGATGGGCAAAAGAAGATTATCAAGAGAACTATCCCTAAAAGTATTGTTTCAAGTTGATATTGCTCATTCAAATTTACAAGATGCTTTACAATATATTTTTAGTGAAAATAACTATAGTGATGATGTAAAAAATTTTTGTCTTGAATTGGTAAAAAATGTTGAGGAGAATATTTTAACCATAGATAAAACCATTAGGGAATTTGCCGAAAATTGGTCTTTGGAAAGAATTGCAAATATCGATAGAAATATTTTACGTATAGCAATATGCGAAATACTTTTTTTAGAAGATATTCCAAAAAGTGTTTCCATTAATGAAGCAGTTGAACTTTCTAAAAAATATGGAACAAAAAGCTCTTTTAGTTTTGTAAATGGCGTTTTAGGCAAAATTAATAAAAGAGATATTAAGGATAATAAATAAGATAAACATGAATAATAATTCAGAGATAGTATTATATACAGTTTCAAAAATTACAAAATATATACGTAATATTTTTAGTAATGATAATATCATGCAAGATGTTTGGGTAATGGGAGAGATATCCAATTTTAAATTGCATTCTTCGGGACATATGTATTTTATCATGAAAGATAAGAATAGCCAGATAAAATGTATCATGTTTAGGGGGAATAATTATAATTTAAATTTTATTCCTAAAGATGGGATGAAAGTTAAAATAAGAGGCAACATAAATATATATGAAAAAAGAGGAGAATATCAACTATATGCAAGGATAATGGAAGAGTTCGGAAAGGGCGAGCTTTATATAGCCTTTGAAAAATTGAAAAAAAAATTAGAAGCAGACGGATTTTTTTCGGAAGAAATAAAAAAGAAAATCCCTCTAATCCCAAAAAGGTTTGCAATTATTACTTCTCCTACCGGTGCGGCAATTAGAGACGTCCTTACAATTTCACTCAGAAGATTTAATAATCTTAACATTTTAGTAGTTCCTGCTTTGGTTCAAGGTAATACCGCTGCTAAAGATATTTCAGAAAAAATAGATTTCATAAATAAAAATATTAGAGATATTGATTTTATTATTATCGGACGTGGTGGAGGTTCAATCGAAGAATTATGGCCTTTTAATGAAGAAATAGTAGCCAGGAGTATATATAATTCCAAAATTCCAGTTATATCTGCAGTGGGGCACGAAACTGATTTTACTATTTCAGATTTTACGGCCGACTTACGTTCTCCAACTCCATCAGCAGCAGCCGAGATGGCTATCCCGGATAAAAATCAATTGTTAAAAAACATATCTGATTTAAAAGACAAATCAAAGCGTATCATGATGAGAAATTATGAGATAAAATTAGAAAGATTAAATTATATTGTAAAAAACCTGAAATATTTGAGACCGGATAAAAATTTAGCACAATATTATCAATTTATAGATGAATTTGTTTACAGGTTGAATTCTAAGATTAAAAACATTCTGGAATCATATGATTCAAAAGTAAAAAAAGATTCCCAAAGATTAGATTCACTAAATCCCTGGGCAGTGATTAAGAGGGGATATAGTATATGTAGAAAATTACCAAAAGGCAATATTATAAAAAGTATAGAACAAATCGAAATTGGAAATAAATTTGAAGTAATAGTAAGTGATGGGAAAATATTGAGTAAGGTTGACAGAAAGGAGGAAATGAAATAATGAAAAAAATAGACAATGAAAAGAATCTTCCTTTTGAAGATTATTTATTGAAATTGGAGGAAATTGTTAAACAATTAGAAGAAGGGGATTTGTCTTTAGATGATTCTGTAAAATTATATGAAAAGGGTACAACTATTTCCAAAATATGCATGGAAAAATTAGATAAAACAAAACAAAAAATAGAGCAATTGGTCATCGAAGATGATGAAAAATATTCTGTTAAACCATTTTCTATAAATAAGAAGGAA
>JAYEGH010000229.1:0-2030 GCA_034659055.1 Candidatus Caldatribacteriota bacterium | reverse complement strand
TTTGGGTTGGCATTTCAAATAACTGATGATATATTAGATATTATGCAAGACCAAAGAGGTGCGGGTAAAGTAACCTATCCAGGAGAATTTGGAATTAAATCAGCAAAAGAAGAATCTGAAAGATTGATTAAGAATGCAAAAGATTCATTGAGGATATTTAAAAATAAAGCTGATTTTCTAAATGACTTAGCAGATTATGTAATTTCAAGGAAGAAATGAATTGGTGAATAGTGAATAGTCGTTAGCCAGAAAAACAGTGTCGAGTGTCGAGTAAAGAAAATCAAAGGATAAGACAAAGAGACAAAAAAATATTTTAATTTACTAATCGGGCAATCGGGCAATCGGGCAAATTTATTAATTGGTTAATCGGCTAATTGGAGAATTGGTAAACATTAAATAGTAATGAAAGGATTTTAAAGAGAATAAAATGTTTAGATCGAATAATAGAAAATATAACGAAATTCGTAAAATTGAGATAAATAGGAATTTTATAAAATATGCAGAAGGTTCAACCTTGATGAAGATGGGAGATACTAAAATAATTTGCACCGCATCAGTAGAAGAAAAAGTTCCAATGTTCCTGAGGGGAACAAAAAAGGGGTGGATTTCTGCTGAGTATTCCATGATTCCGAGGGCCAATCAGGTAAGAAATATAAGAGATTCCATAAAAGGAAAGATAAATGGGCGTTCTTCTGAAATACAAAGATTAATTGGCAGGTCATTAAGGTCTGTTGTTGATTTATTTGGATTAGATGGTAAAACTATTTGGATAGATTGTGATGTTATTCAAGCTGACGGTGGAACTAGAACTGCTGCTATTATTGGCTCATTTATTGCTTTATATGATGCTTTATCCTTTCTTAAATTGGAAGGTAAAATTGAAAATAATCCCATAACAGATTATATTGGGGCAATAAGCGCAGGTATAGTGGATGGAGAGATGCTATTGGATTTAGATTTTAAGGAAGATTCAAATGCCCAGGTAGATATGAATATGGTTATGACAGAAAAAGGAGAAATAGTAGAAATACAAGGTACGGCTGAAGGTAAACCATTTTCCAAGGGAAATATGCAGGGAATAATTAAACTAGCAGAATCTGGAGTTAAAGAAATAATAGAAATTGAAAAGAAGTTGTTAGATTGATATGTTGGAAATATTTTTAGCTACCAAAAACCAGGGCAAGGTAGATGAGATAAAAGCAATTTTAAAAAATTTAGATATAAATGTATTGTCTTTTAGTGATTTTCCAAATTTACCGGAAACAAAAGAAGATGGAAAGACATTTAAAGATAACGCGCTTAAAAAGGCCTATGATAGTCTTAAATACACTAATAAAATGTGCTTAGCAGATGATTCAGGCTTGGAAATTGAATATTTAAACGGGAAACCGGGAATATATTCTTCAAGATGGGGGAATAGTAATAGCGAAAAAATAAACAAAGTGCTTAAGCTTTTAAAGGGGGTACCGAAAGATAAAAGAAGTGCAAAATTTGTTTGTGTTTTAGTACTTATTTTTCCCGATGGAAAATTACATATTATTAGAGAAGAATGTAGAGGTGAAATAACTTTAGAGCCAAAAGGTGAAAATGGTTTTGGATATGACCCTATTTTTTTGATTCCAGAATATAATAAAACATTTGCAGAGTTGGGAAGTGAAATAAAAAATAAAATAAGCCACAGGGGAAAAGCTTTAAAGAAGATGAGTAAAATATTAAAAGAGATATTAAAATAGAATAAAGGAGCCAGAAAACAGGAGCCAGAATTCAGAATAAAGAAAAGAAAAAAAAGAGGAAGTTAGAAGTCAAACAGTATATAGTATCTAGTATATAGTATATAGTCCAAGATAAGATGTGGGCAGGAATTGCAGGAAGAAATAGTATATAGTATTTGGTATATAGTGGAAAGAAAAGATGTGAGTAAAATTAATTAATGATTGATGTGCTATAAAGAAAAAGATGGATTCCCTCCTTCGAGGGAATGACATATAGGGAAACAGGAAAGAAATAATTTTAATGAATTAATCTTTAAC
>JAYEGH010000228.1:1484-9297 GCA_034659055.1 Candidatus Caldatribacteriota bacterium | reverse complement strand
GCAATAATAGAAATAAAAAATATAAAAACCCATACTTGCCGAATACCTGAATTTGTAATTATATATCCGAATGCTGGTGGTCCTATAATTCGACTGACACTTCCACTAATCGATACCAAAGAATTAAAACGACCCCGATGAGTTACCGGACTATGATTTGCAACATAGACCCCGGCATTAGTACGAATCAAAATTTCTCCCATTGTCCAGATAAAAGTAGATACCAGCAACCAGTTAAATTGATTAACCCAATAAAGCATGCCAAATCCAATTGCAAAAAGGATTCCGGAAAAAGTCACATTAAGAATTGGACGATTTTTTCGAGTAATAATAGTTACAAACATAGTCATAAAGACTACCGCAAAACAGTTAAAACTCATTATTATACCAAAATAACGAGGTCCCTCCTGACCGAATATATCATCAATCTGTAAAGGCAAACTAAAAAAGAATTGGCTGTGAGCAAGATAAAAAAGAATAGATACTAATGAAAAGAATAAAACAATCGGTTTTTTCATTAATAGAGACAACATGCTTTCTTTTTTCTCCATTATATCTTTATTGTTTTTTAATCTTATTTTATGAGGTAATGTTTCCACAATAAATAAATAAGTAAAAAGACATACAAGCAAAATTGCTGCAACATTTCCCAGAAATAGAAGCTTGATGTAATGAGTATATAAAAATCCGGCTACTAAAGCACCAATTCCAAAACCAAGATTGAGCCCTAAATAGATAAAAGAAAATATTTCTTTGCGGTTTTCGGAAGTACTTAGATCAACTGACATGGCATCATAGACCGGTCGAGTAGCTCCATGAAAAAAAGCAGCAAATATTAATATTTTGGGGATAAGCAATGAATCTCCTAAAAAAGCACAGGGAAACAAAAAAATAGCTATAGCAAACTGGAAGCCGATAAGTACTACCTTTCGACCAAAAATATCCGCAAATCTACCTCCGGTTAAAGCACCTACTATTTGGCCAATTTGCACACACATTAGATAAAGACCAACTTTTTCAGCACTAAGAGAAAGATTTCTGGTTAAAAATAAAGTTAAAAAAGGGAAAACAAAAAAACCCATTGCATTAATCAGTCGGCAGATAAAAAGGATGTAAATAGTCCGGGGAAATCCTGTATAGATAGAAAAAATATTGCTAATTTTTTGTAATAAACGTTTTTTCATAAACTAACCCTGAATAATAATATATATTTTGTGCATGGATATTAACAAATATAATATTTAATTTTACAATAAACTATTATAGTTTATATGGACTTTATAAAGAATGCAATAAAATAAATAATTAAATGAATAAAAGTGGGAAAAATTAACTGGGAGAAGTTTTATAAAGTAAAAGTTATGGGAAGGGCTTAATTTAAGTGTATTCCTGAAAGGTAAGCTTAAAATAATGATTCGGGGAATTGCGGCTTAGAATCTGCCCAGCGGAAATTATTACGCCCTTCTTTTTTTACTATATACATAGCCTTATCTGCACTTTTTATTAAATTCTCTCCTTCTTCCCCGTCATCAGGGTATAGAGCTATTCCAATACTAATATTTATATATATCTTATTATTATCTATTGAAAAGGGTTCACAAAGAGATTTAAATATTTTTTGTACAATATCTTCAACATTTTCTTTGGGTTGACTAAGCCGGGCTAATAAAATAATGAATTCATCTCCTCCTAAACGGCAAATAGTGTCAGTTTCACGAAGGAGATTTCTAAACCTGTTCGCAATTTCTTGAAGCAAGCGGTCTCCGACATTATGTCCGAATTTATCATTTACCTTTTTAAAGTTATCCAAATCCAAAAACAACAAGGCAAATTTCTTCTTTGCCCTTTTAGTATAGGCTATTTCCTGCTTCATCCGGTCATAAAATAATACACGATTGGGCAACTTAGTTAAAAAATCATATAGGCTAAGAAATTTTAATTTTTCCTCTGCTTGTTTTCTTTCAATAGCAGTAGCTATCTGTTGGGAGACAAATTCCATCAATTTTATATCTTTTTTTGAATAAAGGTTTGGGTCTGTATAACTTTGCAAAACCATAGACCCGATAATCTTGCCTTCTATCTTTAAAGGAACTCCCAGCCATATTTGCTTATTGGTAATCACATCATGTGAGTTAAAGTACCCCTCCCGTATCATTTTTTTATATTTATTATAATTTAATAAGAGTGAATGACCGGTTTTAAAAATGTAATGAAAAATATTATCAGACTTAGTATTTTTTGAAACTAAAAAACTCTCATTTCTTTCTCCTACTTCATCAACATAATAACGAAAATAAAGTCTACCCTTATCTTCGTCAAATAAAGCAATATAAAAATTACTGGTATCGATAATAGTGTGAAGTTCTTTACGAATAACAGGATAAAGCTGTTTTAAAGAAATGTCAGAATTGGCTGCACGTGAAATATTATATAACACATTATTTATTTCTTCATTTTTCTTGCGATTAGTAATATTTTTAAGCATCAATATCTTTCCAATAATTTTATCACTTACCCTATTTGAGGTGGCAGAAACAGAAATTTGAATTAATTTATCATCTTTTCTCCTTATCTCCATTTCTGAATCTGTAGAATTATGGTTATCATTTATAGTACCTGTATGGCAGGCATTTAGCAATTTTTTAATATATTTACCTCTCGCCTCTTCAAGCGTATAACCGGAAAGTGCTTCAAATCGTCTGCTTGTTTCCCGAATAATACCATCAATATCAGTATACACCAGTGCTTCTGGTGAATTTTTGAACAAGCCGATAAATTCCTGTCGGCTTCTCCACAGTTTTGGCTCCATCTTTTCCAAATTGGTTGTTTCGTTATTAATATTTTCTTTCTCTAAGTCTGTATTATTAATTTTATCTTTCGGTTTATTCATTTTTGGTTTTAATTGTCTGAGGTTGTTTGCTATTTTATTTAAATAATTATTGTATTTTCTTTTTCTTCTCATAGTCCATCTTTCTTCTTAAAATCTTTTTATGGACAGACACAAAGTCTGCCTCTGCATACACTTATTTCATCTCTGAAAGGCGGGAACTGTCCAGGGTATATTTTTCCTGCAATAATTTGTTAGTTTTATCCAATTTTATATACAATTTCTCTAAAAACATAAATAATATTTTGTTTCCCAGTTTGGGTTCTTCTTTAATTAAACGCTCAAGTTTTTTCTGCTCTAAAAAGAAAAGCTCGACAAATTCGTTGGCAAGTGCACTTACCCGGTGTTTTTCATTAACAATTGCCGTCTCTCCTAAAAAACTTCCGGTGCATATATCAGCAAGGATAATTTCCTCATCTCTTTTATCGTATTTTACGATACGCACACAACCCCTTTTTATTATGTAAAAAGAGGAATCTTTATCGCCTTCCTTAAAAATCAGATCATCTTTCCTGTAAGCTTTGATGGACAATACTTGAAGAATTTTATCTAAATCTGTATCGGTAAAATCTTTAAATTCTTTCATCTTCTTTAAAATTTCCCTCTTCTCATCTTCGGTAATTTTTTCGTAATGTTCTTTATCGAGAGATATCTCTTCTTTAAACAAATTTTTCTCTTCCATTATCCTCCTCATTTCTTTTACATTCTTCAGAGTAAAATTTATCAATTCCTCCCAATCTCTCTGTATTTTTCTATAAGTAGTAAAGGGATCGTTTTTCGGTATAGCTTCATAATTACTAAGGTAAATATTTCTTATCGACTCCTTACAGGAATTTACATTTCCGCTTGCTAAATATTCCAAAGCGGTTAATAAATTAGTCTTAAATATTCTATCTTCTAATTCATTAGTCAAAAATTCCCCGGGATAAGGGAAAAAATCTTTGGCCGTAACTAAGCGCATATTGCTTACTTCATACTGGGAATCAATTTTACTTTTTTCATAGACAAACCTAAATATATCTTCTCTGACTCTCTTCCAAATAGAATGAGTTTTTTTAGGAGGCAAATGTTTTATGCTCAGCTTATTGTCCAGAAAAAAATCAAAGCCGAACATCTTGGCATTAATAAGATAATCTATGTCTTCTCCCCTGGTTATATTCGGATCAAAAGGAACTATCTGATACAAATTCTTATGCAAAACCATAGCTCCTCCAAAGACAAAGGGAGTATGTTTAAGCCGCGGGCTGCACCCGATTATCTTATCAAAAGCTTTGGATTTACTTCCGAACCTATTCCAGTAAGTCATCCAGGGCTCCATGCTCACATCATCATAATATTTTCCATTCTTATTGATATAGTAACCGGCAACTGCATAAACAGTCTCTCCATATACTCTTTTACCAATAAATTCTTGAGCCATATTCGTAAAGTCAGAATTTTCGATAACCTCGTCATCATCAATCAAGATAGTAATATCTGAATTAAGTATCTGGGCAGCAAACAGGCATATGTTTCTTATATTGGCATATCCATGCATATTTAATAAATTTAAAATATTTTCTTCCAAATCAGATTTACTGATTAATTCTTTAATTTTTCTTAGTGTATCCATGGTAAATAAATAAGTTTCTACATCTAAGTTTACTTTTTTAATGATTTCTTCTGTCTTCTCTTCTGCTTCTATTTCTATTTCATTTGAAGTAGGACAGACCAAAATGATTAATTTAAAATTTTTATTTTTTAATTTTTTCATACTTTCCAAAGTTCTACCTAAAGTTCCATTTGTATCCAGGGGAGTCGGATGGTCATAAACAGAATCTCCTTTTTTATAGCCAATCCTCTTCTTCCTTCCCCAATAGGTAGGAATAACTACTGCAGTTCTCATTATATAATTGCCTCCTCATATACTTCTTCAACCTCTCTGATATTGCTTTTTAAAGAAAAATTATTCAAGGCATATTTGTAAGCCTGTTTTCTTCTTTCGTTTTTATCACATCGCATAAGCTCATTAATTATCGCCTTCGCTAAATCAATATCATCTTCTACTTTTACTAAAATCCCCACATCTTTGGTGATAAAATCAGGTAGACCTCCCTGATCGGTACCCACTACCGGAGTGCCACAAGCCAATGCTTCTATGGCTACCAGCCCGAAGGGCTCACTCCTTGAAGGGACAGTGCTTACATCAGCAATATTGTAGAGGTCTACAAGTTGTGATTGGTTTATATGCCCTAAAAAGAAAGTATTCTTCAGTCCCAGGGAATTTTTAAGTTCTACAAGTTCATCATATAGTACGCCATTCCCGGCTATTAATGTCATCACGGACCCGTTTAACTGATTTCCGTATATTTTAGCTGCTTTCAATAATACATCTACACCCTTGAAGTGAGCTAACTTACCCGCAAAAAATACAATATATTTTGGTATTTTACTTATATTAAATCTTTTCAATACTTCCTCACGGGTAATATTCTTCGGTTTAAACAGCTCCTCATCGTATCCATTTAAAATAATTATTCTTTGGTCATCTTTTATCTTGTAAAGTTCTTTGGTATCTCTGTCTACTTGCCTGGATATTGTTATAACTTTTTTAGCATTTTGCGCTCCTTTTAAGGCATAAGCATGATATCTTCTATCTTTTCTAAAACCCTTTAGGTCGGTACCATGAGCAGTCACCACATAAGGAAGTCCGGTCTTCAAAGCAGCATAAGGAGTAATCCAAAGATGCTGGGCATGTATAATGTCAGGCTTAAATTTATCGACTTCTTCCTGAGTAGTATCAACCATAATTTTAATATATTTTCTTATTTGCCTGTCATTTAAATTATAAAAAGTATTGTTGCTTCGGGGGTGGCTGGTAAAACAGGGAAAATTAAAATTTATCTCATAGCCCTTATTGTTTTTGCCTTTAAATATTATCGCTCTGGTTTCAAAATCTTTATTAACTATATGTTGATGTTCGGGAAAAATGACTTTTACTTTATGTCCCATCCTGGAAAGTTCCTGGGCTAAATTTTTAGTATAAATACCGCTTCCTGACCCTTCCAAGGGAAAGTGATTTACCAGTAATATCCTCATTTTTTATCTCCCCCCTTTCTTTTTTTATTCATAAATTCTTTCCAGCTTTTTAATGTTTTTTTGTATTCTTCGATTACATTATCCAAATTATCATAGGATATCTCTAAAGCTTCGGGTAAAACTAAAAACCTCTCATCATTAAAAAAAGAGGCTGCAGCTATTGAGCCAACGGTTATGTTCTTTTTTTGTCTATCTTTTATTTTATCTGTTTCTTCTCCTTTTAACCAATTAAGGAAAGGATTCCGTCCAACCCAGCCCAAACAGGTATAATAAAATCTATCTCTTATGGAATTACTATTTTTTATATCGGGTATGGCAGGGTAATTTCCAAAGGTATTATGAAATATTTTAGTATCTATGTCTATGCATTTCTTTTTCATTTCTTTTAATTTAATCCCTAAAAGAGTATCTTCTCCCCGGGTTAAAACAGCTTCTCCTCTTACATTATATATTGTAGAGAAAAAAGGAGGTAAATTATTAAAAGAATCAAGTTTAATAGCTACATTCCCCCCTAATATTTTATCTGTTTCAAATATTTTTCGATTTTTATCATTATCTACATTCAGGCATTTGTGAACCGGGGATTCTATTAGAAATTTGTAAGCATCTTCTTTCTGCAGACCTATAAATAATTCCCTCATCCCCGCAAATTGCATAGGAGGAATAATATAATAACCGGAATAATCGCTGGTAGTAATAATTACTTCTTTCTGCTTTAGATATTCTAAATGCCTCCCGATAAAATCTATCTCTTTTTCTTTTACTTCACCATCTTCTCTTACCAACACTTTTGGATAGACATCGGTATCAATAAAAACCAAAACTTCTGACCCGGTTAACATAGCTTTAATCAAAGCATAATTTCTATTAAAACCATAGGGAACTTTCATATTTTTTTTGAAATCAGGGCAATCGAGCAAGGTATTTATATCTTCATGCTGCATTTCCATTTGGTTTAACTGTTCTTTTATCGTGGGGGCATTATCTATTTGAGTAGTAAAAACCTTTACTTTTTTTCTTAATATTTCCACTAATTTTACATCACAGGTATGAGAATAGACAATTACTACACTATATATTTTATGTCCATATTTGTGGGCATTATCTAAAAATTCCTCTATTGGCTCTAAAGAATTAAAATGTCTAGTAATCATTCCGAAAGATATTTTCATTAAAATGCCTCTTTTTTTATTTATTCACTTTGATTTTTCGCCGAGATAATTGTTTCTTCATGATTATCTATTTCTTTGTCTAATTCTTTTAAATAATTAACATAAGTTAAACCCAATTCAGTAATAAACAAACCGTCTTCCTCTTCCCGAATAAATTCTAAGTCAAGAAGGGCATTTAATATAGCATCTCTCTCGTTGGAATCAGAGATTTTATCTTGCCATATATCGCAAAAATTTTCTCGGCTTACTGTTTTAAATTTATAAAACCAGAATAAAATATATTTTGCCTGTAAAGCAAGATAAGTATCAGCATAAAGAAAACACCATTTAATATTTTTCTCTTGAAGTTTCCGGACATATTTAGTCACTTCATCTCTAAATATTGCAGAATTTACATCCTCTTGTCTTTCTCTCTCTAATATATTATCCCACTCGGGATTACGATAAGAAACTAACTCACTATAATTATAATCAATAATAGAATCAAGAATTTCTTTCTGTTTTAACTGTTTGGGATCATGTCGTCCCGACCCTTTAATATTCATAAACTCGTTATAGAATTTATAAAGAGGTTTTTCGTATAAAAATACAACGAGAATTAGATAAATCATTATTAAGGAGACCCAGGAATTGGTTATTTCTGCTAATGTTGCCTTCACCGGCCACCATATTAGCA
>JAYEGH010000228.1:0-1384 GCA_034659055.1 Candidatus Caldatribacteriota bacterium | reverse complement strand
TGCACCTTCTGCACTGCATCCTACTATTCCAATATGTTTTGACATAATTTTCCCTCTCTTAATATAAAAATTCGATAAAAAAGAATAAATTCCTTTTTATTTTGAAAAAAATTTATACATATAAAAAACCAAAAACAATTAGCAATTGAGAGAGAATATAGGTTATCATTATAGATACCCGGCCTTTTGATAGTTTAGTTTTAAAATTACGAAAAGCTAATAGTGAATCAGAAATTATAAAGAAAATTGAACCTATAAAGGGAAGCCAAAATGATAATCCCTTTAATGCCCAAATCCGGCTAAAACTGGCAAAACTCATTATAATAATAACATTTAGATAAACAATCACCGGTACCTTCATAGAGTGAAGATAAGGATTAAGTTTTCTTAGAATAAATATACCATACCAGATATAGGGGAGCAAAGAAAAATAAAACCATTTAGGAATACCGGATAAGAAATAAGTAGTTTGCAGAAAAGCTATAGTATAAAAAATATGTCCTACGAGAAAAGAAAGTAACCCAGCTATAAAAAAAGTCTTTTTTTGAGACCATAATAAGAAAAAATCTCCCAAAAAGCAGGAAATTAAAGCAAAAAAAATCAGTACATTCAGGTTGGCCACACTTATTATATAAAAAAGAGCAAGCAAAGGAATCAATAATGTTTTAGTAAAATATCTTAATTTTGTCTTATTATACCTTACAGCAAAAGCATCTCCAACAGCAACAATAATAAAAAAAATCATTATTAATCCTTTTAGAACCATATTTTTTAACTCCACTTAATATATCTCTTTTATAAAAGATTCTACTACCCTTTCAACAATTTCTTTATTTTTATTAGTATGTCTTGAACAGAAAATTGGTTTCTTAATTTCCACTTCAATTTTGTTTAAGCTTCTGAAAAATTTTGCTCCTCTCGGTAAAGCTTTATCTGCTCCCTTAATTCTTATAGGAACAATAGAAACACCTACACTGGTAGCTAAAAAGGCAGCTCCAGCTTTAATGGGTAAATTATTTTTTTGACGGTCAACTCCTCCTTCAGGAAAAATTCCCAAAACTCCACCTTTCTGTAATATTTTTAAAGCTTGTTTTATAGACTTAATATTATCTGCATAGTTTTCCCTATGAATCGGGATAGAATTAGCCTTCCGTAATAAATAACCAAGCCAATGTATTTCAAAAAGATAGGCAGCAGCTATAAAAATTATTTTAGGTTTAACCGATATTCCCAGGATAAGCGGGTCTAACACACTTGAATGATTAGCTACAATAATGAACGGACCATCCTGGGGTATATTTTCTTGACCGGTTACTTTAAGCCTAAAGAAAAATTTAAAAATGATTAAAAAAATAAATTTGGCAATAATATAAAACAAAATAAT
>JAYEGH010000227.1:0-1801 GCA_034659055.1 Candidatus Caldatribacteriota bacterium | reverse complement strand
TTCTTGGTATGAGAATAATTACCAGATTCGTTTTAACAATGCCGGGAATTTCCAGGCAATTTCAGATGGTAGTTGTTCAATTACAGCCGATAATTTTACGGTTGAACTTGGAAAATGGTATCACTTGGTTTATGAAGTACAAAAAGCTTATGAAGGTGATATAAATAACTATTATGCTACTTTTATTGTAAGTGATGATACTGGAGTGCTTTTCAGCCAGACAGTTGGTTTTGATCAGATGGCTATTCAGGCTATGGCTCCTCTACGTATAGGAAAATCAACCGATGGTGATGATTATCCTCCTTATTTTCCTGGATATTTTGATGATATCAAAATTTATAATTATGCTAAAAATGGATTTGTTGCACCTTTAGGTGGTCCATACACAGCAGATGATAACACAATGCTGCTTCTCCATTTTGATGGAGATTTGACAAATGCCACTACAAATTCGGCAGATGGTGAACTCCAGGGCAATGAATCGAATTTTTTCTACATAGCAAATGGAGACTTGGGACAGTGTTTAAGAATTGATAATGATTCTCAAAGTGATTCAGCTTATGTAACAGTTGCCGATAACGATAATCTTGATTTGACAGGCGATTGGACAATTGAAGGCTGGATCAACATATTCACATTTGGTGAAGGTCCGAGTGACTGGCGCTGGGTGCCAAGACTTATTATGAAAACAGGCGACGAAGTTTTCTGGCGTCCGAATTATTTTGTAGAAATGTGGGGATCATCCCGTTTCTTCAGTTGTGGATATCAGGCAGCGTCACAGGATGCATGGCCGCAGGCTAATTCTGTGGACAATACCATGCAGGTTGGCGAGTGGTATCACATGGCATTTATTCGCGATACAGAGAGAAATTTATTATTAACAATAATACATGATTCTGATGAGAATTTAATATCTTTTAGTGCTGCAGATTATACAACTTTTGGTGCTGCTGATGTAACACCAATTACCACTAATCAACCGGTTCATATAGGTTATGCCGGTGGTGGTGGAGATTCATTTCTTGATGGTTTTGTTGATGAGATCAGGATTAGTGATGTTGTTCGTGAATACAATATTCCGCCGATTGTTGCTAATGCAACAGCACTTACTAATCAACCTGCTGATGTAACTTCCTATGAAGTTGGAGCCAATATTTACACAGTATTTGCTTCTTCTTCCATTGCAAATGCTGACCTTATTTATGATGCTGGTAGTGGCTGGCAGACTGTGCCAATGGCAACTGTATCGGGCGACTCAATGTCTGCAGCAATTCCTCAGCAAACATCGGGTTCAATTATCAAATACTATATCAAAGCAACAGACAGTAATGGTTTAACTTATTTTCAACCTCAGAATGCTGAAACAGATGAATCCTATTTTTCATTCGGCATCTATACTCCGAATACTCAGACACTTGGTCTTGATTTTGAAGAAGGCTCAGGCGTACCTCAGGATGCATCAAGTTATAATCATACAGTAACAATGGTTGGAACACCGGAATATTCAACAAATGCTGCTGTTGGTACACATTCAATTTATCTTGAGGGTGATTCAAGTTATCTTGAAGTTGATTCACCTTTTCTGGCCGCAGAAGAATTCACGGTTGATCTGTGGTTGAATGCCGATTCATTGAGAGATTATTGCCGTATTTTCAATAGGCCGAAAAGTGTAGGTTCTTGGTATGAGAATAATTACCAGATTCGTTTTAACAATGCCGGGAATTTCCAGGCAATTTCAGATGGTAGTTGTTCAATTACAGCCGATAATTTTACGGTTGAACTTGGAAAATGGTATCACTTG
>JAYEGH010000226.1:0-1817 GCA_034659055.1 Candidatus Caldatribacteriota bacterium | reverse complement strand
ATAGCGATTAAGGGGAATTTAGCAATACCTGAAGCAAAATTTCTGGAAATCATAGTAACACCAAGGCCATATTTCCAGATAGAAAATACTGCCGCAAACCCGACCGATGTTCCGATAGGAACACCGATTAAAAGAAGAAGAGCGAAAATTCCGAAAAGAGTTAAGATTTGCATTGTTTTTCCTCCTCCCCCTCAATTTTTTTTAATTCAATTTTTAATCCTTTATAAATATTTTTAAAAATAAAGACGGAAAATATAGGAATGCCAACAATATACATCCATTCAGGAATTCTTAAGGCTTCACTTTCCATATGAAAAATAGTTACATCCATATAGATTTCTCTAAACGCATAATAATTGACAATTAAAAAAAGAAGAGCACTTAAAGATGCTGAAATAAAAGCTGCAGTTTTTTTTAGTGTTTTTGGTAATTTGTTATATACAGCTACCACTCCCAGGTGAGCTCCTTTTTCAAAGGCGATAGCAATACCTAATACTGTAATCCATACAAATAAATGGACAGTGATTTCTTCGGTAAAGGCAAAAGAAAGATGAAATATTTTTCTACTTAAGACATTCACAAAGGCAATTGATGCCATTATAAAAAGTAAAATTGCTGAGATTAATTCCTCAATTTTTAGTTTAGTTCCCTTCATTAATACCTCCATTTTTTTAAAAAGAGGGGGCATAAAATCCCCCTCTTTTGCTTAACACATACTATTTAGCCATATCTAACTTGGCATTAGCAACAAAGTCTACTCCTACTTCATGAATCCATTTGTCCAGTACCGGTTTGGTTGCTTCTTTAAAGGCATTCAGTTCTGCCTCAGTAAGGTCAACTACATCCATTCCTTTGCTTTTAACATAGGCCACTTGGTCCAAAATTTCCGGAGTTTCTCCAAATGTATCTTTTAAAATATTGATAGAAATATCTCCATCAAGTCCTCTTCTTACAAAGGCTTTTTCCCACATCCCTGCTTCTTCTGCTGCTTCTTTTATGATAGTTTGTATATCTTCCGGGAAAGAATCCCATACTCCTTTGTTAACTACAAAGAGAAGGGGGTCAACCAGGTAATTCCAGTTAGTAGCATATTTGTGATATTCCCAAATCTTGACCGGGAGAAGAACTCCGTAAGGATTTTCCTGCCCGTCAACTGCTCCCTGTTGGAATCCGGTAACCGCATCTCCCCAGTTCATATGGATGGGGTCTGCACCTAACTGTTTAAAAATATCATCATATATGGGAGTAGGACAAACTCTTAATCTTAAACCTTTCATGTCTTCCGGTGTCCTTACCGGTCTTACATTATTAGTTATTTGTCTAAATCCATTTTCACCCCAGGCCAAAGCCTTTACTTGCATTTTTTCCATTTCTGCAAACATCATTTTACCGGTTTTTCCATATTCGATTTTGTCTAAATTTTCATAAGTATTGATGAAAAAAGGGAGAGAGAAAAGATTATGTGATTTTACTACTGAAGAAGAATTTATAGTTGATTCTACAGCAAAATCTACACTTCCCTCAGCTACTGCCTGGAACCAGTTCATCTGTTTACCGGCAAGCAATTGACTTCCCCAGTATGGTTTAACATTAATTTTTCCATCGGTTCTTTCATTAATTAAATCACACCATTTTTGCGCACTCATTCCCCAGCCAAAGGCAGGGTTTACATTTACGGTCATAGTGTATTCTGCTTTGGGTTTAAATTCTTTTGCACTGCAAGCAGAAAAACTAATCCCCATTAAAAGTACAACGACTAAACTTAAAATTATAATTTTTTTCATTTTTTTCTCCTTTAAATTTTTAATATTAATTTT
>JAYEGH010000225.1:0-9466 GCA_034659055.1 Candidatus Caldatribacteriota bacterium | reverse complement strand
CCTGGTTATAAAAGTTCCCCCGGGAACCATGATAGAAGATGCCGATAGTTCTGAAATTCTAGCAGATTTGGTTAATGAAAAACAGAGGGTAAAAATTGCTTTAGGTGGAGAAGGCGGAAAAGGGAATTACCGATTTAAAAATTCAGTAAGAAGAGTGCCAAGATTTGCTCAAAAAGGAGAGCCCGGAGAAATAAAGAAATTGTATTTAACTCTTAAGCTAATTGCTGACATAGGATTAGTGGGATATCCAAATGTAGGAAAATCTACTTTACTTTCCCGGATTTCTTCAGCTAAGCCAAAAATTGCCGATTATCCTTTTACAACTCTTAATCCTGGCCTGGGAGTGGTAAGAGTAGATGAAAACAAAAGTTTTATAGTTGCAGATATTCCCGGACTAATCGAAGGAGCACATCAAGGGGTAGGCCTGGGCGATAAATTTTTAAAACACATAGAAAGAACAGAAATAATCTTACATCTTATTGATGGCTCAAAAGTAAAAAAGAATAGACCTCTAGATGACATCAAAACAATAAATAACGAACTAAATAGATTTAGCGAAGAATTAGTAAAGAAACCTCAGGTTTTGGCTATAAATAAATGTGATTTGCTTTCTTCGCGGAAAGAAATGGAAAATCTTAAGGAAATTTTTCAAAAAGAGGGTTGTGATAAGATTTATTTTGTCTCTGCTTTGAAAGGGGAAGGATTAAAAGAATTGATTTATGGTTTATCTTCTTTTATAGATAGCATAAAGAAGGAAAAGAAATCAGAAGTCTCCGAAATTATTCCCCGGAAAGAGGTGGTCTATAAATTTACACCACGATTTGTAATTACCAAAAACGATGATGTTTATGTAGTTTCAGGAAAAGAGATTGAAAAAATAGCAGCCATGACCAATTTTGATAATGAAGAAGCTATTGAATATTTTCAAAAGATAATTAGAGATATTGGACTGGAAAAGGCTTTGATTAGTAAGGGAATTAGAGATGGAGAAATGGTAAAAATTAAAGAAAAGTCTTTTTACTTTTTTAGCTAAATAAGGTATAATTTTTACAATAATTTAGTTAGTTATGTTATCTTCTGTTTTCTATACTAATGAATATTTACTATTCACTAACGACTAGTTGAATCGGCTAATTGGTTAATTAATAAAGTAGGGGTTCGATTCATCGAACCCGTCAGACAAAATATAAAACAACTCGGGTCGGATAAATCTGACCCCTATATTAAAAGAAATATTTTAATTGAAATAGTTTGGAATTTTACATTTTTCTTTGCTAACGAACTATTCACTAATGACTAACTAACGGCTAGTTAAATCGGAGAATTTAGTCAATTAAAATAAAGGTCAATTAATGATTATAAGTTTTAATAACAATTTAATTAAGAAATATTTTAGAGATAAAGGATTTGCAAAAATTATTCATTTTACCTTAGTATTGCTGCTTGCTCTAAGCAGTTTTTTTTATATTGGTGAAGCTATTTTTGCTTCTGAAAAGATACCATCTATAGATATAGGGATATCATTTTTTGCAAATAAAACCGGACAATCAGATTGGAATTGGTTAAGTAAAGGATTAACTGACAGATTAATTAATAATCTTTCACAATACGATTTGGTTAACTGTATATCCCGCCAAGATGTAGAGAATTTTTATCAAATACATCAGATACTTCCAAGCCAGATTGAGATAAAAAATTCTTTATTAACTCAATTTAGCAAAGAATTAGAAACTGAGATAATATTTTTTGGGAATTTTTATTTTTCCTCTCCCAATGAATTGAGTCTAAGCTTGAAAAAATATGAAAAAGCTACTGATATAACAACTGCCTTTAGGGATTTTACAATCGAAAAAACAGATATCTTTGATCTGGAAAATATATTAGTTTCATTTATATTAGAAGAGCTTAGCATTAAATTAACTGCAAATGAAGAAAAAATTATAAAGAAACCACCTACCCATTCTATTGAAGCCTTAACAAATTATTATAAATCTCTCGATTATAGAGATAGAGCTATTAAGGAATATGAGGGAGTAGATTTTCCAAGTAAGGAATTATGGGCCAAGGCAATAGAATATGGTGAAGAAGCAGTAGATTTAGACCCTGAATATGCTGAGGCATATTATCTTTTAGCCGAAATTTACAATAAAACTCGCTGGACTATTAGAGAAGCGAAGAGTTTAAATCATTTCATTGAACTTGTAGAGAGCAATCAATTAGAAAGTAAAGATATTTATAAAAAAGCGGGACAGGCTTATTTTAGATTAGGTTATTCTTTTTATTTTAAAAATAATTTTGAAAAAGCGATTAAATATTTTAATTCTTCCATAAAATATGATCCTGATTTATTAGAACCCCACATCTATCTGGCTCAGCTTTATTATGATATTAATGAGGTTGGATTATCTCTTGATGAATGCGAAGAAGTGTTAAGGTTAGATCCTCAGAACAAGGAAATTTCCTGGCTCCTTAAGAAAAACGAACAATCAAGAAAGTATGGGCGAGAGGCTTATCAGCATTACGAAAAAGGCTACCTATCTTATAAAGAGGGTAATTATCAAGATGCTATCAATTATTTTACACAATCTATTTTTTATAACTCAGAATATAAAGAATCTCATTATTATTTAGCATTAACTTATTACGAGTTGGAAGATTTTGATAATTCTATTAAACAGTGGGAAGAGGCAATCAGGCTTGACCCCTTTGATAATTCAGCTAAACATTTTTTAAATCGAAGCCTGGAAGAAAAAAAATATGGAAGAGAAACCTTAAAATATTTTGATATTGGGTATGATTATTATATGAAAGGGGAATATGAAAAAGCGATTAAAGAGTTTAATAAATCTTTAGAGTGTAATTCTAAATTTGAAAAAGCCCGCAAATATTTATCCCGTTCTTATTATCAGCTCAATCAAATGGATAAATACCGCAAGGAGAGAGAGAAAGAATCTGAGTTAAAAGTTATAGGTGAAGAGGGAAAAGCGGAAGAACATTATAAATTAGGATACGAATTTTATTCTTTGGATGACTATAAAATAGCTATTGAGGAATTAAACAAAGCACTTGATTTAAAAAGTGATTTTCCTGCAGCCCGTTATTTATTGGCTGAGTGTCTTTTTCGACAAAAAGATTATAAAAAAGCCCGGATAGAATATGATAGGGTAGTAGTTGATTCAGAAGAGAGTGAATATACCGATGATGCCCTTTTAGGGAGCGGGTGGTCTTATTATTTATTAGAAAAGTATACAGAGGCAGCAGAAAGATTTTCTAAGCTAATTACAGATTTTCCTATAAGTAATTTAGCAATACAAGCACAATATAAACTAGGCAAGGCATATTTTAAAATAGAAGATTACGATAAAGTAGCTGAAACCTATGAAGAGTTTATAGAAAAATATCCTCAATTTCAAGAACGCGAAATAGAGGAAATATATTATTTATTGGGTCAGACAAAAGTTTTGTTGGGGAAATATAAAGAAGCAGAGGAATTATTTAAAAAAATAATCTTATTGTATCCTGGATTTGAAATGACTTCTCAGGTGAAGTATTATAAAGTCCTAAGTCTGTTTAAGCAGGAAAGATATGAAGAGGCTATAGTTGATTTGCAGGAATTAATCTCTGGTCAGGATGAGGAAAATAAACAGACAGGCGAGATTCAGTATTTATTAGCCCGGTGTTATTTGAATTTAGGGGAATACAGTAAATCTATTCGGGATATGGAAAATTTAAAACAATCAGAAGAGGAAAAGTTATTACTAGAGAAGGTTAGCTTTGATTTAGGATTGGCCTATTCTCAAAAGGGTGATAAAGAGAAAGCTATTTTAGAATTCAGGGAGTTTATAGAAGAATATCCTCAAAGTAAATTAATTAAACCGGCTCATTTTGAATTAGGAAAAAATTTATTTGATTTAGAAAAATATAAATTGGCTATCGAAGAACTAAAGGAAATATCAACCATTGATGCCTTATATTTAAAAGGAAAAGCCGCTGAAGAATTAGGAAATTATGAGGAAGAAATTTCTGCATTTAGTGAATTAAAGGAAAAATATCCTAAAAGTAAATTTTCACAAGAGGCTTTTTTTAAATTAGGTAATTATTATTATGATAAAAAGATGTATGAAAAGGCAATAGTAGAATTTAAGAAAATCATAAAATTATTTCCCGATTCACCCTTCATTATGGAAAGTTACTATTGGTTGGGGTGGAGCTATTTTAAATTAGAAAATTATCAGGAAGCAAAGGATTATTTTAAAAAAGTAGAGACAGAGGAAGTGGATTTGAGTATTGCTCAAAAATCAATATTTATGGCTGCAGAGGCACTGTATAATATCAAGGAATTTTCACTTGCCCGGGAAGAGTATAAAAATTATCTAGGAAAATATCCACAATCAAAACTAGCGGTGAATGCTCAATACGCAATTGCCTGGACTTTTTTAGAAAATAAAGAGATCAAAGCTTCTATAGAGGAGTTTGAAAAGGTTGTAAAAAATTATCCGGACAGTGATTATGTTGAAGAATCGGAATTTATAGCGGCTAAAAGTTATTTGTTTTTAGGTAAAATAGATGAAGCGGAAATAGAATTAGGAAAATTTATAGATGGATACCCAAAAAGTAGATACAAAACAGAGGCCTTATATTTATTGGGAAAGATGTATTTAGAAAAAGAAAGATGGATGGATAGTATCATTTGGTTGGAAAGGCTAAATAGAGAATCCCCTGATAATCCTTATTTAGCCGAAACATTATATGGTCTTTGTCTTTCTTTTTTTAAAAAGGATGAATACGAAAAGGCAATTAAAGTAGGAGAAAATTATTTAGAAGAATATTCTGATTTACAATTTACTGATGATATACTATATATAAATTCAATGTGTTGGGAAAAATTAGAGGATTCGGAAAAAGCAATCAAATCTTACCGAAAATTGGTTGATAAGTATCCAAAAAGTTCATATATCAAAAAAGTTAAAGAAAGATTGGAAATATTAGTACCTGATAGTGAATAGAAAAATGGTATTGAGTATTGAGCATATAGTATCGAGTGAAAAGAGAAGGAAGGATCCAGGAGCCAGAATAAAATACATTAACAAGTACTAAGTAATAAGATTAAATTTCCTATAAGTTATAAAAACAGATACTTATCACTTGTTAGTTAGCGTATAGCGTATAGGTGCGGGGAACAATTGTAAGAAGAATTCAGATCTAAAAAGCCGTAAAAGAATACCCCGTGGGACAGGCGTCTCGCCTGTCTATTATGCTTTTCAGGTTGCAAGTAGGGGCAGACCTTGTGTCTGCCCACGATGAATCGGCAAATTGGAGAATTAATGAATTAATAAATCGGCTAATTAGTCAATTGGTAAATAGGTAAATAGGTAAATTGGTCAATCGCTTAAGTTGTAATTAATTAACCAAGCAATAATTAAAGGGGGAAGATATTCAAAATGTTCCAAGTAGAGATATTTGAAAAAGGCGGGATATTAATGTATCCCATATTTATATGTTCATTGATAGCAATAACCATTTTCTTTGAGAGAATGTTTTATTTAAAAAGCATTAAGACAAAGAGTAAAAGGTTTGTAGTAAGATTAAATAATTTAGTTAGGAATGGAAATATTAGCCTGGCAATTTCTGCCTGTCGTAAAAGCCCCACTCCCATATCTCAAATTATGTTAGCTGGATTGATGAAATATGGCCTTTCCAGAAAGGAGATTAAAGAAGCAATAGAAGATTCTGCTAATCAGGAGATACCGATATTGGAGAAAGGTCTTTCTACTTTATCAACTATTGGTAATATTACTCCATTATTAGGTTTGCTGGGGACGGTTTTCGGGATGATAAAGGCTTTTAATGTAATTGCAATAATGGGTGTAGGAAAACCGGAAGCCCTGGCTGGCGGAATATCAGAAGCTTTGCTTACAACTGCTTTCGGGTTATCAATAGCAATACCCACCATTGTAGTTTTTAATTATTTAACCATTCGAGTGGATAAGTTAGTAAGAGGAATGGAGATGAGTTGTGTGGATCTTGTTGATCTTCTAACTGACCAGGAAGCTAATCAAGAGGCTAATCTTAACAAAGATCAAAATCAGGGCGGTGAAATAAATTATGAAATTTCCTCATCCAAGTAAAAGGAAACCCGGTTTTGATTTAACCCCTTTAATTGATGTGGTTTTTCTTTTATTGATATTTTTTATGTTGACTACAACTTTCGTAAATTTAGAAAATAGAGTAAAGGTTAATTTACCATCTGGAGATTTTGCTGCTGCAGAACCTACAGAGAATATTACAGTTACTATAACTGAAAATAATACTATTTATCTAAATGGGAAACTAATAGACCCTTTAAAACTTACCGCAGGGGTGTCTGCTGAATTAAAAAAGAAACCAGATAATGTAGTAGTATTGGAAGCAGATAAAAATATATTACATGGCAAAGTGATAAGAGTAATGGATTTAATTAAAAAAGGTGGAGGAGATATAATGGCAATTGCTACTCAACCTTCGGAGGATTAGAAAGATACAGTAATAAGTAATAAGTAATAAGTAATGAGAAAAAAATAAAGAAGATACAAGTAGGGGCGTATTGAATACGTCTTGATAGCGAATAGGAAAACAGTATCCAGTATCAAGTGAAAAGAGAAGATTCAGGTTAGAATTGCGGGAAATCTAGTTGCTGTAGGGGCAGACCTTGTGTTTGCCCTAGTAAGAGAAAAAAATATATCTTAGTTAGCGAATTAGTCAATTGGTGAATCGGAGGATTGGTTAATTAATAAAGGTAGGGGTTCGATTCATCGAACCCGTCAGACAAAATATAAAACAACTCGGGTCGGATAAATCCGACCCCTACATTAAAAGAAATCTTTTAATTGAAATAGTTTGAAATTTTGTATTAATGATTATTCAGTAACGACTAATTTAATGGGTAAATTGGTCAACCGGTGAATTGTATCATCTTGTATTTTCTTTGCTAACAACTACTCACTATTCACTAACGACTAATTTATTATAAACAGAGGAATTAAAATTTATGCCCAGACATAATTATCGGAAAAAGCGTTCAAAAGAGAGAAAAAAAAGCTATTTAGGAAGGTCATTCCTTATTTCTATTATACTTAATGTTTTGATATTATTTGCTTTTGGAAATATAATAGCTTTTGATTTTCAAAAAATTCATCAAAAAGAAGAGCCTGTCTTAGTTAGTCTAATAGAGGTTCCTGCCCTTAAAAATCCTGAATCCAAAAAGCCGGAAATTACTGAAAAGAAAATAGTCGCCCAATTAGAAGTGAAACCAAAAACAGAACCTATTTCCCTTAAACCGCCTAAAATACAGGAGAAAACAACTGAAAGCAAAGTAGTAAAAAAAGAAAAACCGGCTGAAGGTATTCCAAAGGTTGAGGTTAAAATTCCTGAAGTTGAAACCAAGCCTAAGAAAGTATCTCTTCCTACACAAACTAAAGAAGTTTTAGGTGAAGACGTAAGTGTGTCTACTGAATATTTTAAACAATCAATTTCCAGTAGGAAAGAAGTAAAAGGAGAGATATTCGAACCGGGGGAATCGCAGATAAAAGTAAGTTTGGGAAACAAGGAAGAAGAAAACATCGAGGCAACCTATGGTACGGTAGTAAATCCGGGTGAAATCACAACTTTACCTGAGGTAAAAGAGAAAGAATCACCCTTTGGAAGCAGACCAATTTCTGTTATGGTAGAAAATTCGGAAGGAGCCAGACCACAGACCGGTCTGGATAAGGCTAGTATTGTCTATGAAGTTTTAGCTGAAGGGGGAATTACCAGATTTTTAGCTATATATTGCGATCAAGAAAGTGAAATAGTTGGTCCGATAAGGAGTGCACGTCCTTACTTTGTCAGCAAATCTTTAGAGCATCAAGCCATTTATGTGCATATTGGAGGAAGTGAAGAAGCATATAGTTTTATTAAAGAAGAAAAAATTGATGATATAAATGAATTTGTAGATTTTCAACCTTTTTGGAGAAGTAAGGATAGGAATCCTCCCCATAATCTGTATTCCTCTACTGTTAAATTAAGAAAAGAAGCTAATAAATTAGGCTATATTGAAATGATAAAAAAGCAGATTTATCAATTTGAAGTAGATAGGAATGAGATATTGAACGGTAAGAAAGTAAATTCGATAGTGATACCTTATAATATTAATTATTCGGTAAAATATATATATGAACCTGAATCGATAAAATATTTGAGGTATATGAACAATGAACCACACATAGATTCTAAAACTAAAAAACAGTTAACTGTAGATAATATTGTTATTCAATTTGTTCCAACCAAAGTAATCGATGAAGAAGGGAGACTCTCTATCGATTTTATCGGAGAAGGCAGAGGATTACTGTTTTTTAAAGGGGGTTCAGAGGAGATTATTTGGAAAAAGGAGGATTTAAAGTCCAGGACAGTGTTTTATTATAAACAAGGAGATCGAATAGCTTTAACTCCTGGAAATGTCTGGTTACAGATTGTACCAACAGATTTAGAAATACAGTACTAAAAGATGTAAAGTCTGGTGCCTGGCACCAAAGTTAAAGTTGCCATAAAATGAAAAAATTAAAGCAAATTCTGGAATTGTTCTTAGATTATCTGTTTGTGGAAAGAGGTTTAGCCAAAAATACAATAGTTTCTTATCGTTATGACTTAATAAAATATATAAATTATTTGGAGAGGAAAAAAATAAGTTCTTTTAAACAAATCAATAGAAACATAATGGCTAATTATTTTTTAGATTTAAAAAGTTATAATCTAAGCATTAATACAGTTTCCCGAAACTTAGTTTCCTTAAAAGTGTTTTACCGTTTTTTGTTAACCGAAGGTTTTGTAAAAGAAGATATCAGCAGTTTAATTGAATTTCCCCGGGTAAGCAAAAAATTGCCCAATGTTTTAAGTTTAAGAGAAGTAAACATTTTACTGGATGAATCTAATTTTAAGGGAAATTTAGGATTAAGAGACCAGGCCATTTTAGAACTGCTCTATGCTACCGGGTTAAGAGTTTCGGAATTAGTAGATTTAAAAGTAGACAATATAAATATGGAGAACAAGATGTTAAAATGCCTGGGCAAGGGTTCAAAAGAACGAATAATCCCTTTTGGAAATAAATCTTGTCAGGCTTTAGATGCATATATAAAAAAAGTCAGACCAAAATTAATTAAAGATAATCGAGGAGACACTCTATTTCTAAATAACCGGGGTAAAAAGCTTTCCCGTCAGGGAATATTTTACCTTATTAAAAAATATGCGGAAAAATTGGAGATAAATAAAAAGATTACTCCACACACCTTAAGACATACTCTGGCTACTCATTTAATAGAAAACGGAGCTGATCTTAGGTCGGTTCAGGAGATGCTTGGCCATTCAAATATTGCTACTACCCAGATATATACACATGTAAGCAGAAAATGGGTTAAAGAAGAATATTACAGAGCATTTCCAAGAGCTTAATTAG
>JAYEGH010000224.1:0-9473 GCA_034659055.1 Candidatus Caldatribacteriota bacterium | reverse complement strand
TGGTGGAGGCGGCGAGATTCGAACTCGCGTCCAAAGATATTTCAGTAAAAACCGCTACGAGTGTAGTCTATGATTTTATTTCTCACTCTTTTTACCTCCCATAGACAGGATGTAAATCGAGCCAGCCCTTAAGTTTCTCTTCTAATTTTCAGGGCAAAAATTAGAAGATAACCTGCTAATGGTTACACCCAAAAAGATCCCGCAGATAAAAATCTTCTCAGACGTGCAGCCTAATTAGGCTGCAAATGCTAATTGTTTATCGTTAGCAATTAAAGTTTTTCCATTGTTTAACGAGATACGGAACCTCGACTCGCTATTTTTACCTCTCTTATCCCTGTCGAAACCTATCGCCCCCATTTTTTATTTTTTAATTCTCTTTCTACTTCTCTTTGCGCATCTTTTTCGGCTAATGCATGACGTTTATCGTATAATTTTTTTCCTTTAGCCAGAGCTAATTCAATTTTAGCATTCCCTCTTTTAAAATAAATCCTTAAAGGTATTAAGGTTAAACCTTTCTCTTCAATTTGTCCTTTTAGTCGTTTAATTTCCCTTTGATGCAGTAATAATTTTCGCTTCCTTTTTGGTTCTACATTAAATATATTACCAAATCTGTAAGGTGAAATATGCATATTTGTTATGTAAAGTTCGTTCTTTTCGAATTGAGCGAAACTTTCCCGCAGACTAACCTTACCTTCTCTTAAAGATTTGACTTCTGTTCCTTTTAGAACCAATCCCGCTTCATAGGTATCTAATATATGGTATTCATATCGTGCTTTTCTATTTGTAGCTATATTTTTTATATTATTTTTAATCTCGATGCCCATTATATTTCCTCATATTGCATTTAAATTATAGCATAAATAGTTGTACTTCTCAATCAATCATAAGAAATGGTTATACAATAATGAGTAAAGAAAAAAAAGTAAATGAATGTAAGAAAATAGGAAGAACATTGATAAATATTTTATTCTAACTCCCGAATAAAATAGTACTTTTAAATAAACAATATTATTCCTTAATATTCTTAGAAACAGAAGCCTTTTTTAATCTTTCCATAATAGCCAATCCAAGACCATATTTTTCCAAACTTTCTGCAATAATAACATTAAATTTTTCTTTATCAAAATCCCTTAAAACAGAAAAAAGATTTGCTGCGCATTTTTTTAGTTCACTACCTTTTCCAATAACTTTTATTTTAAATCCTTTATATCTTTCTTCGTTTTCTTCTTTTGCCATTATACCCACTTTAAATCCCTTTGCACTATAAATCATAGCTTGTCTAATAACTTCTTTTATCTGAATGTCACCTTTTTTATCAACCAGTATTAATTTTGCCTTAGGCGAATAGTGGCTATCCATCATACCCGGGGAACGAAAACTCTTTTCCAACTTTTGTCCTATCCTTATTTCACCAATAACTCTCCGTAGCTCTTCAATTGTAATTCCTCCCGCTCTTAACAATTGCACCGGTGCAGTTGTTGTGTCTACAACTGTAGATTCTACCCCTACCCTTGTTCTCCCTCCATCGATTATCATTTCAATATTTCCTTCCAGATCGTCGGCAACATGCCATGCATCTGTCGGGCTAGTTCGCCCAAAAAGATTTGCGCTGGGAGCAGCAATGGGAGTATTAGACCTTCTGATTAAGCTTAAAGCAATATCATTATTGGGCATCCTTACCGCTACAGTATCCAATCCGGAAGTAACTAAATTTGAAACTGAGGGTGATTTTTTCATAACAAGAGTAAGCGGACCGGGCCAAAATGTTTCTGCAAGTTTTAAAGAAACTGGTAAAATTTGATTAGATAGAAGTTGCAATTGTCTGATATCAGCTATATGGACAATTAATGGATCATTAAATGGTCTTTTTTTTGCTATAAATATCTTCGAAATAGCTTTCTCATTAAATACATCTGCTCCTAATCCATAGACAGTCTCAGTGGGAAAAGCTACCAGGTTACCTTCTTTTATAATTTTTGCAGCTTTTTCAATTTTATCTAAATTTATTCTCTCAGGATCTATTTTTAATATTTTGGTTTTCATTTTAATATCTTTAATATCTTATACTTTACTATACCAATAGGAAGTTCTATTTCAATTTTTTCACCTTCACAGTGACCTGAAAATGCCTGACCTAGAGGACAACTTATAGATATCTTATTTTTTGAAAAATCTATTTGGTCATCGGGAACAAAAACATACTCTATTAATTTTCCGGAATCTAAATCCTTTAGTTTTAAAGTTGTTCCAATGTCAATTCCATCTGAAGATGATTTTTCTTCTACTACTCTAACTTTGCTTAATTTTTGTTTTAATCTAACAATTTTTATCTCATTCATTCTTTGATTTTCTAAAGCAATGTTATATTCTGCATTTTCACTTATATCCCCATATTCCGTTGCTCTCTTAATATCTTCCTTAATTTCTTTTCTTTTTATTCCTTCTAAAATTTTTATCTCTTCTTTTAACTTTTTTAGACCTTCTTTGGTTAAAAATATCTCTCTATTATTCATTCTCATCCTTTCTTACTTTGTCGACTTTTATATTTCTATATTTACTTTTTATTATTTTATTTTAACTGTCAGGAATTTCATAGTAATTTATCAAAAAGAGCAGTTATAACTGCTCTTTTTGATAAATTACTACTTTGTAAATGGTAGCGCAAGGGGGAATTGAACCCCCGTTTGCTGATTGAGAGCCAGCCGAATTAACCACTATTCGATTGCGCCGGATGGCTGAGGGAGGCGGACTCGAACCACCGTTCCCAGATCCAGAGTCTGGTGTCCTACCACTGGACGATCCCCCAACTTTATTTTTCCCAAGTACTTATTTTATAATATATTTTAGTCTTTGAAAAGTCTAATTTGCATTTTTTTTAGCTTCTTTTATTTTTTCTATAGCTTCTTCTATCCGTTTAACATTCTTTTCCTGACCTAAAACTACCATTAATTCAAACAATCCAGGACCTATTTTCTTTCCAGTCAAAGAAACCCTTGTAGGATGAATAATTTTTCCTGCTTTTATTTTTAATGAAGAAGCAACCCCACGAACTGCATCTTCAAGACTCTCCTCATCCCAGTTTTCTACAACAGAAAGTTTTTCTTTTAAAGTTGTTAGAATATCTAATACTCCATCTTTATTCAAGACGGTTCGAAAAGCTTTCGATTCAATATCAATTTTATCTGTAAAAAAGTAATCTGCATAATCAATAAATTGAGAAAAATTCCTAAATCTTCCCAACATTAATTTTACTATTTCTTTCACCCACTCAAATTTTTCAGGAGAAAGTTTTTCATCTTTGATATAATCAGCTTCTTTAAGGTAAGGTAAAAGTAATTTAGTCAAGGAATCTACTGGCATTTTTTTCAGATATTCATTATTAAACCAATTCAATTTATCTGTACTAAAAACAGCTGCATGTTTGGAAATATTTTTCAGAGAAAATTGTTTAATTATTTCTTCTATGGAAAATATTTCTCTGTCATTTCCCGGTGACCATCCTAAATGAGCGATGTAATTGACTAGTGCTTCCGGCATATATCCCATTTTTCGGTACTCCATAACAGATGCTGCTCCATGGCGCTTACTTAATTTTGCATGATCCTCTCCCATAATCATGGGAATATGGGCAAATTTCGGTACATCAAATCCCAAAGCCTCATATAAAAGAATCTGTTTTGGTGTATTGGAAATATGATCATCTCCACGCATGACATGAGTTATATTCATTAAAGCGTCATCGATAACTACAGCATAATTATAGGTAGGGATTCCGTCTGATTTTACAATTACAAAATCACTTAATAACTCTCCATCAAAAGAAACTTCACCTCTTAATAAATCATTAAATACTATTTTCTTTTCAGGAATTTTATACCTTATTACCGGTTTTCTTCCTTCCTTCTCATATTTCCTCTTTTCTTCATCACTAAGATTTAGACAATGTCTATCATATTTGGGATGAGATTTATTGACTTTTAATTGTCTTTTTCTGCTTTCAGCCAGTTCTTCTTTTGTACAATAACAATAATAGGCTTTTTTCTCTTTTAATAATTGTTGCGCATATTTTTTGTAAAGTGATAATCGCTGCATCTGATAATATGGACCATACTTGCCTTCTTTCCCAGGACCTTCATCCCAGTCTAAACCCAACCACTTCATGCCTTCTAGTATTACATTTACTGCTTCTTCAGTAGACCTTACCTGGTCAGTATCTTCGATACGTAAAATAAAAGTTCCTTTACTGTATCTGGCATATAGCCAATTAAATAATGCAGTTCTTGCTCCTCCTATATGCAACATACCAGTAGGACTGGGTGCAAATCTAAGTCGAATTTTATTATTTTCCATTTAATCCACCTTTTATTAATATATAATCGATAGTGTAATAATATATAATAAGTTATTGCAATTAGTAAATATTTGTCAGTTAATATTTAGTAACAATATCATAGTATTTCAAAATTTTCAGTATATAATTAAAAATTTAAATTAAAAACCTAAAAAAAATCAAAACGTACCTAACTTAATTATAATCTAAATAATATGATAACACAATTTAAATCTAAAAAATTCCCATTCTTTAATACCTATTGTAGAATAAGAAAGAAAAGGATTAATATTTTATAATAATTTTTTTATTTTATTAATTCTGATACACTGACTACTTCTATCCCCGCTCCAATTAATTCGGGAACCATCCTTTTTAAAACGTAATAAGTGTTTATACGATCATGGCCGATGGCAATAGCTTCTCCTTCTCTTAGGGCTATTTCCTGGACTTCTAATATTTGGCCTTTTATGTAATCCATGTCATTTTCATTATCTAAAAAAACTGATCTTTTGGCTGTTTTTATTCCCATTTCTTGCGCTATTTCATAAGCAATGGAATTCTTGCTTGTTCTACTATCTATAAAAAATAAATTAATTTCTTTAATCTCCCCCAAGATTATCTTCATTATTTTTTCATCTTCAGTTATCTTTGAACCCATATGATTATTCATCCCGGAAATATAAGGAACAGAATCAATAGAATCTCTAACCATCTGCCTAATATCTTCTTCTGGCATATATGACCTAATCGCACCTGGTCCCGGATTTACAGAAGAATTATTCGATTCCATAGGCAAATGGAGCATTATTTCTCGATTTTTCTTTTTCCCTTCCTCGGCAATATATTCAGAATATTGCAAAAAGGGTAATATGGATAAGGTTACAGGAAAATCTAATTCTATTATTTTTTCAGCAACGTTTGTTTCATATCCTAAATCATCTATTATAAATGCAACTTTTGGAGAAAAGTTTATCTCTTTTTCTGAAGAAGCTATATCATTGACTATATAATCCGTATATTGCTCACTATCATAAATAACCTCTTTAGATTTCTGGATTTTTTTTGATTCTGGTTGTGATTTTTCTTCGCTAATATCACTTAAAGAAGTAGCTGATATATTTTGAATATTATTTTCTTCTTTTATAGATTCAATTGCTAAATTATATATTCCTAAAGCTACTAATAAAATAATCCCTAAACTTATAATATTTATAACTAATCTATAATTTTTTTTCAAGATAATTCCCTTTCATTTTTGTTTAGTTATTTGACCGGTTAGTCGGCTTAAGACTGACTATTAGCCAATTCACATGTTTACCAATTAGCTAATTTTACAATTCATCGATTGGTTAATTGATCTCTAACTTCTATTCTTTTCTTTATTCTTTCCTTTATTCTGGATTCTGGATTCTGACTCCTGTCTCCTTTATTCTGTTTTCTTGACCAATTTATTATGGGCAGACACAAGGTCTGCCCCTACTATTTCTTTTTTCTTTTTCTTTTCTTCAATATATACTTGATACTAATTTCACTACTTACTAACGACTATTTATCTCCTCTCCCAATAATTGCAAGGCTTTATTTAGTTGCATGTCCTGCTCAAGATCTTCTCCTATTTCTACTAATATATTTGGTTCAATTCCAATATGGTTTATAGAACGTTCACTTGGAGTATAATATTCAGAAGTAGTAATGGCAATTCCTGAATTATCACATAGATCAAAAACTTGTTGCACGACCCCTTTACCAAATGTTTTTTGGCCTAATAGTTTTCCTCTCCCAGAATCTTGAACTGCACCAGCTACAATCTCCGATGCACTTGCACTTCCCTCGTTAATCAAAACAAATAACGGCCATTCTGGATATTTATTTCCTCTAGATTTTATAGTAGTCATCATTCCGTTTCTATCATCAATATGCACTATCGGCCCTTTTTTTATAAATTTACTCGCTACTTCAATTGCACTATTTAATAACCCTCCGGGATTATTGCGTAAATCAAGTAAAATTCCTTTAATATTATCATCTTTCTCAAAATTGTTTAAAACTTCTTTGAGCTCTCCATTTGTATTTGCATTAAAAGTGGTAATTCTTATATAACCAATCTCATTATCTTTCCCCATAATCTCTTTTTTTACTGCTTTAACTTCAATGATATCCCGAATAATACTGATATCCAATATCTCTTCTACACCTTCTCTCTTAATTCCCACGGTTACTTCAGTGCCTCTCTTCCCTCTCAAGCTGTTCACGGCTTCGTCAATACTAATTCCTTTAGTTGATTTTCCATCTATTTCTACTATAGCATCTCCGGCTTTTATATTAGCCTGATATGCCGGGGTATCCTCTATGGGTGATATAATAATTAACTGATCATCCTTGATGGATATAATAATCCCTAATCCTCCGAAATGACCCAAAAACATATCTTCTTGTTCCCTTTTTAGACTTTGAGGATCCATATAACGAGTATAGGGATCATCTAAAGCCTTAAGCATGCCTCTAATAGCCCCTTGTACTATTTTATCTAAATCTACATCTTTCTCGATGTATTCACTTCTAACTAAATTCAAAACTTCAAAAAAGGGTTCTAGGCTATTAAATAACTTCTCATCACTATTACCGTTTGCCTTCGTATTATGAACTAAAAAACTACTTATTATTAATACTGCTATTAAAATTGAAATTAAAGCAATTGCTTTTTTCCTTATATTTATCAAATTTTTCACCACCACGTTTTAATGTATTTATATTTATAACCAGTTCATGGGATCAGTAGGTTTTCCTTCTGACCTAACTTCAAAATGCAATCTTGGAGAAGATACACCACCACTGTCACCTGCCTGTCCGATAATTTGCCCTTTTTTAACTTTGTCTCCGCTATTTATCAGTGTTTTGAAAAGATGGGCATATAAAGTACTAATTCTTCCTCCATGATCGATAATAATTATCTGCCCATATCCTTTTACCCATCCAGTATAAATTACTTTTCCGGAACCAGCGGAACGTATTACTTCTCCCATAGGAGCACTTATGTCAATTCCTGAATTAAAAGTATAAGTATTGAAATCTGGATTTTTTTGTCTTCCAAAATTAGAAATTATTTTACCTTGAATCGGTAAAGCTAAAATTCCTTTTTTAGCTTTAAGGGCAGGCCCTGCATCTACTATTTTCTTAGATTTCTTTTGTTCTTTATAAATTTTCTCTATTAACTTTTTTATTTCTTCTGATGATTGCTTTAATTCTTCCAATGATTTTAAGTGGGCATCTTTTTGTGTATCTATCTTATGAATTATAGATTTCTTTGCTTTAATCGAATACTCAATATTCTCTTTCTCTTTCTCAACCTCTTTCTTTAGTAAAATTAATATTTCTTTCCTATTCTCTAAACTTATCCTTCTATCTTCTGTAAGTTTAATCTTATTTCGAATATCGTTAATTATTTTTATGTCCAAAGATATAATATCTTTTATATATTTATAACGACTAAGAAAATCAGAGAAATTTTTACTATTGAATAAAATTTCCAGATAATTAGTTCTACGATGTTTGTAAATTTCTCTTAATCTATTTTCTATAATTTTTGTCTTTTCTTTTAATTCTCTCTTGCTTAAAAAGTATTCCTCTTCAGCTTCTTTTATCTCTTCCTGAGCAAATTTTAAATCTTTTTCGATTTCCTGTAACTCTTTTTTGGTACCTGCTGATAGTTTTTCTATTTTATGTAAAGTTCCTAAATAATTACTTTCTTTTGTTTGCAAATTGCTAATTTCATTTTTTACCTTTTTAATCTGTTCTTCTATCTTTTTTAGCCTTTGATTTTCATCTTTTACCTTCTGGCTTAAATCTTCACTATTACCAAAAACATAAAAACTAATACACAAAAAAAATGTCAAAATCAATATCACAACAAAAATTACTTTTTTATTTCTTTTTAAAACTAATGACTTTTTATACATTTAAATGCTTTCCTACTGAGAATAAGCTCCCTATAATTCCAATGATACTTCCTAATAATAAAATGGCTATACCTATGGGCAGTAGTTCTAATTTATCCCGAATCATTACTAAAAAAGGAATATTTTGATGTATACTATCTATTGTAAAAAAATATGTTTTATATAAAATGAGAATTGCTAAAATAGCTGAAACAAATCCCTGTAAAAACCCCGTAATAATAAAAGGCCACTTGATAAACTGATTGGTAGCTCCAGCTAAGCTCATTATTTCAATTTCATTTTTTCTAGTATAAACAGTAATTTTAATTATATTCGAAATAATTAATATAGATGCAAATATCAAAAGCCCTAATATTGCAATCCCTGCTTTTCTAAAAATAGAGGTAAAGCTTAACAATTTTTCTGCTATCCCTTTACCATAATCAACTTCTTCAACTTGTTTGATTTTTGCTATGTAATTAGCAATTTCTTCTATATTTTTAGTATCTTTTACTTTTATTTCATAAGAAGCCGGAAGAGGATTTGTCTCAACTACACTTAGTATATCCTGCTGGCTTCCTAAGTCTGTTAATAAGCGTTGATAAGCCTCTTCTTTGGATACATATTTTACTTCCTTTACTCCTTCTGTGGTAATCTTCTTTTTTAAATTATTTAGCTCATCTTTTGAAATATCATCTTTTAAATAAGCAACAATTTCCAATTGGGATTCCATGCTTTTTAAAAAAAGGTCTATATTTATTGAAATCAGTAAAAAACTACCTACAATAATTAAAATTGTAGTGAAGCTTATTATAGTGGCAATACTTACTAAAGCATTTCTTTTTATGCTATGTGTTGCTTCTCTTAAATAAAACCCGGAATTTTCAAAAATCATATTAATATTTCCCTCTTTGTGTATCTTCAATTATTTTCCCTTGTTCAAGTTTGATCACTCGTTTTTTAGCTTTATCTACCATAAGCTTATCATGAGAAGCCATAATAACAGTAGTTCCCCGCATATTTATGTAAAATAATAGTTTCATAATCTCCCAGGAAGTATCGGGATCAAGATTTCCCGTAGGTTCATCGGTAAGTAATATCAATGGTTCATTAGCAATAGCCCGGGCAATGCATAATTTTTGCTGTTCTCCGCCGGATAATAAATGAGGTTTTGTATTCCTTTTGTGGTTTAGTCCTACCAGGTT
>JAYEGH010000223.1:0-9546 GCA_034659055.1 Candidatus Caldatribacteriota bacterium | reverse complement strand
TAAAGAAGTGGATAAGCAGAAAAAAACTGTGGTGATGAAGGAAACCGAAATCAAGAGAACTTTGGTAAGAATTGCCCATGAGATAGTTGAAAAAAATAAAGGAGTAGACAATCTTGCTCTTATTGGGATAAGGACCAGAGGAGTTTTCCTGGCTAAAAGATTATCCCGGGAAATTCTTAAGATAGAAAAAAAAGAAATTCCGGTAGGAATCTTAGACATAACTCTCTATCGGGATGATTTGTCTTTAGTTGCCCGTCAACCTTTAGTACTAAAAACAGAAATACCTTTCGATATTTCTCAGAAAAAAATAGTTTTGGTTGATGACGTTCTTTATACCGGAAGAACAATAAGGGCAGCAATGGATGGCATAATTGATTTAGGAAGGCCTCAGATAATTCAGTTGGCAGTTTTAATTGATAGAGGACATAGGGAATTTCCTATCCGTGCAGATTATATTGGTAAAAATCTTCCTACTTCTAAAAAAGAAATAGTAAAAGTCAGATTAAAAGAAAAAGATAAAGAAGATAAAGTGACAATAATGAAAGAGGCGTAAGATTAGTTAACCAGTTTGCCGGTTACCCGGTTTACCAGTTAAGAGAGTAAAAGGCAAAATCAGTAGTTAGTAGCCAGGAGCCAGGAGTCAGAATCCAGAATAAAGAGAAAAATAAAGAATAAAAGCCAGAAATCAATCGTCCAATCGGTGAATTGGGTAATTGGAGAATCGCTAAATCGCTAAATTGGCTAATAAAAGAAAGAAGGTGAGACTAGTTTTAAAAACTAAAGTAAAAATATTTTTTAAAGAAAAAATTGTATCCGATCCCGATATTTATTTAATGGGTTTATCAGCTTCCCTGATAGCTAATGAAGCTAAGCCGGGGCAATTTATTCATATTAAATGTAGTAAAGATAATTACCCCCTGCTGCGCCGTCCCTTAAGTATTCACCGAATAGATAAAGAAAAAGGAGAAATCTATATCTTATTTCAGGTGGTTGGAGAGGGTACAAAATTATTAGCTCAAAAGGAAGTTGGAGATAATTTAGATGTTCTAGGCCCTATCGGAAATGGTTTTAATATCTATCCGGAAAGTAAGAAGATTATGATAGTTGGAGGAGGAATAGGAGTTGCCCCTTTACTGGCTTTATGTGAAGGATCTATTAGACAAGAAAAAGAGGTGCGAGTATTAATAGGTGCTTTAAAGAAGGAGTTGGTCATAGAAGAGGAAAACTTTAGGAATTTGGGGGCAAAAGTAGATGTTGCCACTGATGATGGAAGTTATCAGTATAAGGGTCTGGTTACTGATTTATTAGAAAGGGTTATCAAAGAGGGATGGTTAGCAGACCAGATATTTGCGTGCGGACCAAAACCTATGTTAAAAAAAATCAACGAAATTGCTTTAAAGGCAAATATTGATTATCAGGTATCTTTAGAAGAACGAATGGGTTGTGGAATAGGTGCCTGTTTGGGATGTGTCTGTAAGATAAAAACTAAGGGTAAAAAAGAAGAGAAAGTTAAATATGAATATAAAAGAGTGTGTGTAGATGGACCTATCTTCGAAGGAAGCGAGGTGGTTTGGGATGATTGATAAACCTAATTTAGAAGTGGAAATAGCCGGGATAAAGTTAAAAAATCCTGTAATGACTGCTTCAGGCACTTTTGGTTATGGTGAAGAGTTCTCTCCCTTTATTGATTTAGATAAGTTAGGAGCGATGGTATTAAAGGGAATTACTCTAAATCCAAAAATGGGAAATCCTCCTCCCCGGGTCATAGAGACTCCTTCGGGGATGCTTAACGCTATTGGCTTACAGAATGTAGGAGTGGAAGCTTTAATAAAGGAAAAATTGTCTCAATTGCAAAAATATCATACTCCTGTAATTATCAATATATCCGGAGATACAATTGACGAATATATAAAAATAGCAAAAAGATTAGATGAAGTTTCTGAAAGCAAGAAAATTGCCGGTTTGGAAATCAATATATCCTGCCCAAATGTAAAAAAAGGTGGAATGCTATGGGGAACAAATGCGAGGTCAACGTATAAAGTAGTAAATCAAATTAGAAAAATAACCAAACTACCACTAATTGTAAAATTATCTCCTAATGTTACAGATATTAAAGAAATTGCCCATTCAGCTGAAGAAGCAGGGGCAGATGCTATTTCTCTGATTAATACTTTGGCAGGCATGGCAATTGATATTAATTCTGCCCGTCCGAAGCTTGCCAATATTCATGGCGGATTATCAGGCCCTGCTGTAAAACCCGTTGCACTTTGGATGGTCTGGCAGGTGTATCAAACCGTAAAAATTCCTATTATTGGAATTGGGGGTATTATGAAAGCAGAGGATGCTATAGAATTTATAATCGCTGGAGCCAGAGCTGTCCAGGTTGGAACAGCAAATTTAGTTAATCCCGAAGCTCCGATTGAGGTTATTGAAGGGATTAAAGAATATCTTGCTGAAAAACAAATTGATGATATAAATAAATTAACAGGAAGCTTGATAATTTAGTAAAAAGAAATAATAAAAGGAGATGGGAAAATGAATTTATCAGCACGGGATAAGTTAGTATTAGCACTTGATGTAGATGATTTGGAATCAGCGATTAAATTGGTTGAAAAATTAAAAGATTATGTCGGGGTTTTTAAGGTGGGAAGTCAGTTATTTACAGCCGAAGGACCTAAAATTGTTCAGGTGATTAATAAATCCGGGGGAAAAGTTTTTTTAGATTTAAAATTTCATGATATTCCGAATACTGTAGCTCGAGCAGCAGAAGTAGCTACAAAGTTAGGAGTTTATATTTTTAATGTCCATACTTCCGGAGGATATGAATTAATGAAAGGTGCTGCAGAGGCTGCAAAAAAAACCAGTTTGTCATTAGGCATTAGAAAACCTATTATTTTAGGTGTTACCGTACTTACCAGTATTAATCAGGAAATATTAGAAAAAGAAGTAGGGGTAAGAAGGGATTTGAAAGAACAGGTAGTCCGCTTGGCTAAATTGGCACAGACTGCTGGTCTGGATGGAGTGGTAGCTTCTTCACAGGAAATTTCACAGATAAGGAATGCCTGCGGAGATGATTTTTTAATTTTAACACCCGGGATTCGACCTGCTGATAGTGCATTAAATGATCAAAAAAGAGTAATGACCCCAAAAGAGGCTCTAAAAAAGGGAGCTGATTTTTTAGTTGTAGGCAGACCTATAAGAAATGCTTCCGACCCGGTAAGGGCGGCAAAAAAAATAGTAAAAGAGATGGAGGAAAATTAAAAGATGATTATAAAAGCAGAAGAGGTAATGAAAAAATTCGAACAGGCAGGAGCCATAAAAAAAGGACATTTTAAATTAACTTCCGGAGTGCATAGTGATACTTATATTCAATGTGCTCAAGTGATGCAGCACCCCGGATTTATGCATAATTTGTGCAGTGAACTGGGCAGAAAGTTTAAGGGAGAAGATATTGATGTGATTGTAGGACCGGCAATTGGAGGAATTATTATCTCTCATGTTATGGCTCAGGTATTGGGACCATGGGTAAGAGCAATCTTTACTGAAAGAGAAAATAGTATAATGACCCTAAGACGGAGTTTTGAAATTAAAAAAGGCGAAAGGGTATTAGTAGTAGAAGATGTAACCACAACAGGCGGATCGGTTAGAGAAGTAATAGATATTGTCAGGGAACGAGGTGGAGAAGTAGTGGGAGTAGGAGTATTGATAGATCGAAGCGGCGGACATTTGGATTTTGGAGTAAAAATGAAAAGTTTATTGACCTTAGATATAAAGAGCTATCAGCCTGAAAATTGTCCATTATGCAAAAAAGGAATTCCCATAACAAAACCGGGAAGCAGGAATATTTAAATACTGCTGTTTCGTAATATAAAACAAAAATAAAATAGAAGAATATTAGAATAAAGAAAGTCAGCTTATATATTAGTCTTTCAATAGATAAATTCGAAGCATATTCAGAGCACGGCGGGTTGCCCGTAGGCGGATTATCTGTCGGTCTCTAAATAAATTATGTTTTTGGATGATAGTATTTTTCCCATCGGCTAATGCCATGTAAACAAGTCCTACTTTCTTTTTTTCTGTAGCTCCTCCGGGACCGGCTATTCCGGTAATGCTTATCCCGATATCAGCGTGGCAGCATTTTCTTACTCCTTCTGCCATGGAACGTGCAACCTGTTCACTAACTTCTCCATATTCTTTAATGATCTCTGATGGTACTTTTAACAGGTCTTCTTTTACTTTAGCATTATAGCTTATTACTCCACCTTGAAAATATTCAGAACTTCCCGGTATGCGGGTAATCACCTCACCCAACATCCCTCCTGTACATGATTCCGCTATAGAAATTTTAAGCTTTTTACTTTTTAATAAATTTCCTACTACTTCTTCCAGATTTTGTTTATCATAGCCATAAACATAATTACCCAGTATCTTTTTTAAATCATTTGTAGAGATATGCAATAAATTATCTACTTTTTTTTCTGTTAAAGCCTGGGCAGTTATATGAATCTGAATATCTTCCGGATTAGCATAGATGCCGAAAGAAAGACTCGTCTGCTTGTTTATATAATTGCGAACAAGCTCATTAACTGATGATTCTCCGAGGCCGCTAATTCTTAATATCTTTGATTTTATAATTTTTTTAGAGGGAAATTTTTCTTTTAAGTAAGGGATTAAATTTTCTGTTGTAAGTTTTTTCATTTCCCGGGGAACGCCGGGTAGAGAACATATTATTCGATTCTCTTTTTCCAAAATCATACCCGGAGCGGTGCCAGATTGATTGATGATAATCTTTGCTCCTTCCGGAAGATAAGCTTGTTTGAGGTTGCTTGGAGTAATTTCTATTTTTATTTTATTGAGTATTTTTTTTAATTGTTCTTCGGCCTCCGGATAATGTATTAATTTAAGATTTAAAGTGTTGGCGATAGTTTGATAGGTGATATCATCCTCTGTAGGCCCCAAACCCCCGGTGGTAATTATCAGATCAGAACGTTTAAAGGCGAGTTTTAAGGTTGATAGCAATGATTCAGGATTATCGCTAACCGTCGAAATATGTTCTACATCAATACTTAATTCAACTAGTTTTTTAATAATAAAATTAGAATTGGTATCGGTAATTTTTCCTCTTAATATTTCACTACCTATACTGATAATTTCTGCTTTCATTTATTTGTTCCCTTCCTTTGATAATTATCTATAAATTTTTATCCAAAAAGGCATGCAGTGCTATTTCCGGATATCACGCAATCGCAATACTTTTTTATTATATCTTTTAAATTTAAATAAATAAAGAAAAAATAAAGTTTATTTGTAGGGGAGGGAACTTGATCTTCTCTTTTCTAAAATAATTTTAGTAATTTAAGAAATAATGGTTGAATTATTAAACTTTGCGTATTATAATTGCCTGTAATTTTGAAATATGTGAAAAAAGTATTAATGTTTGGCAGAGAGAGAGGAGTGGTATCTATGAATATATTAGATGTAGTTAATCAGCTCATGGTTTCAAACATCTATTTAGGAGCTTTTATTATTTTTATATGTAGAGTAATTGATGTGACTATGGGGACTTTTAGGGTTCAGATGATAATTCAAAGAAAAAAACTTATTTCCGGCATAATTGGTTTCTTTGAAGTTATGATTTTTATACTTATAGTAAGTAAGGTGATTCAGGATATCGGTAATTGGCTTAATGTTGTTGCTTATTGTGGGGGATTTGCAGCAGGGAATGTAATAGGGATATTTATATCCGAAAAAATATCCAAAGAGATAGTATCCGTAGGAATTATTTCCAGAAATAATTGGCAGAAGATGGAAAATATTCTCCGGGAAAAAGGATTTGGAGTTACCCGTTCTATAGGATATGGAAAAGACGGAGAAGTTCAGATTCTCAAGGTAATTTGTGAAAGAAATTGTTTTCCTAAAGTAAGGGGGATTTCTCTGGAGTGTGATCCCAAAGCATTTATTACTTCTTATCTTATTAGCGGTAAAAATGGTGGCCGGGTATATGGAATAAAGAGTAAAATTTAGTAAAATGTGATTTGTAGGGAATCAGGTCTATATGTCAATCAGAGTTAATAGTAACTTTCATTAGATATATAGATCTGATTATTTAAAATTTTCCCAGAGGATTTTTAGATGTCTGGGTTTATCAATATCCAGAGCAATTTGCGGAGGAGAGGGAATGGCTCTTCCTCTATATCCCCCCAACAATTCCGGAATTCTCTTCTCCAGGTCTTGAATCGATAAGTATCCTCTTAAATACTTGCTGGTAATCTGTGCACCCAAAAGACGAGCCATTTTTAAGGGGTGTTTACGGAAATGTATAAAATTTTCGATGACATCACTGTATTCTCTAATTATTTTAGGATTTATCATAAGAAAGTTTCCTCCCGTAAAAGACCCGTTAACAAAGTTAGCATAAGTTCTTTTTAAATCCGGGGAGGGATAAGTTTTTAGATATTTTTCTTTGCTGACTATTGGATAATAAATATCAAAACCGGGTTTTTTAATACATTTTTCAACAAAATTATCAATATGCTTTTCGGTTACCAGTGGAATGTCAGAGGTTGAAATCATTATAAAAGATTTTTCTTTAAGAGGTGAGATTCCTGATTTTACAGTGTCAAGAATGGTTGGACCTTCGGGAACAGTGAGATAAACTAAATTCTTTATTAAATTTTGTACCTCTATGGATCCTGCTACTATAATTTTATCAATATATTTTGCTTTTTTAAAAGATTCGATAATATAAAGAATCATGGGTATGTGCCGAGGACCTATTTCAATAAAAGATTTATTTTCTTTCCCGGTGAATCTTCTTAGGCTTATTTTAGTTTTTCCGCCTGCCAACAGTAAAACATCTATTTTTTTAAACATAATTAATTCCATTCTAATTTTTAAATTTATTGTATAAGAATTTCCTTTTCCTCTAGTCCCTAATTGGTATATAGTATAAGCGAAAAACGAAAAGTGCAAAACGTAAAGTCATAGCTCAAAATTCAAAATTAAAATATATTGTTTTATCTATTAGATTTTATCTTTATTATCTTGTATACTAGATAGCAAAATGAAAAAGATAAAGAAGTAAAACTAAAACTTAAAATATAGTATTGAGGGAAAAAGTTTTGAGTTCTGAATTATAGTTTTGCGTTTTTAGCTTTAAACTTTTCGCTGTATAATGATAACTAAAAGCTGAAAAATTGTATTTGAAACTTACAATTATTTATTGACGACTAATTAAGATTATATAATAAAAATCATAATAAGACAAAAAGGAGGCTGAAAATTTATGAAGAAAAAAAATTACAGCTATGTTATTTTTTTAACCTCCTGGGGATGGACAGGATTTGCCGCGAGTCAGAAGGGATTAGAAGCTTTAGTTTTACCGGAAAAAACTAAAGAGGATGCTGTTTTTAGATTAAAAAAAAGTTTAGGAGATAATAATATTATTGGAAATAACAAAGGATGGGAAAACTTGATTGAAAAGATTAGAGAGTACTTTAAGGGGAAAAAGATTGATTTTTCAGATTACCGCTTGAATTTGGATAATTATACGGTTTTTCAGAAGAAAATTTATCAAACAGTTAAGAAAATACCGTATGGTGAAACCAGAAGTTACAGGGAGATTGCTGAAATTTCCGGATATCCCAAAGCTTATCGGGCAGTAGGTACTACCATGAAAAATAATCTTATTCCTTTAATTATCCCTTGTCATCGAATCATAAAGAGTGATGGAGACTTAGGTGGTTTTTCCGGAGGAGAAGGTGTTGCATTAAAAAAGAAGATGATAGATTTAGAGTCTAATGGTAAAAAAGAGGATGTATAAAGCAATGCATCATAATAAAAAGAATGGTTTTTGTTGTCTTTGCTTTTAACGGGAAAGTTTATTTAAATTAAAGAAGTTTCCCTGTCTTTTTTGTCTTTATTGGTATTATAGGATGCGAGTCTAATCTGAATCTGAAATATAATTTTTTTCAGGAGGTAATCGGGAGCCAAATTATATCGTACTAAACTTTCATATAAAATTAGATGTATAAGTTGTGTATGGGTTAAACCGACTTTACTCGCCATAAAAGTAAATGAACCACTTAAGGAGAGAGCAGGTGTGCCATTTACATCTATAACATAGATATTACCTGATTCATCTTCTTTTAAGTCAATTCTAATAGCATCATATGCTCCTACAGCATCGAAGGTATTTATAGCTATCCTGGCAAGTTTTTTAAACTTTTCATTTCCCTGATATATCTTTTCAAATTTATACCGTATTTTATACTCTTTATTTTTAGTAGCTGTATCTCTGATGCCATGGGTTTTAGGAAAACCTATGATTGGTAAAATATATTTTTTGAATTTATTGCCCAAAACACCAACAGTATATTCTCTTCCAGGTAAATATTTTTCAATTATCAATTTTTCCGGGCCTAATTCTTTTTTTAAGCAGAGATACCTGTTCTTTAATTCTTGCAGGCTGTGAATTATAGATTTAGGAGTAATTCCAATACTATCTCCACCGCCGGCCGGTTTTACCATTAAAGGAAATCCTATTTTTTCTATTTGGGGGAGTAATTTTATTTTATTAAATCGAAAATGAGTATCGAATACTAAATAATCAGGCACCAAAACATTTTTTTTCTTAAGTTTGTTATAGGTGAGATCTTTATTTCGACAAATTTCCATACTTTCAATACCGGAAAGATTGTAAGGAATAGAGTAACTATCAAGCTGTTTACGGACCATTGCAGCTCCGTACCCACTATAAAGGCTATGAGGCATATCCTTATATCCTTCTGCCAGCACAAAAGCTAAATCGATATGCCGGTGTTTGCTGATAAACTCGTCTAATTGGCCTGGTGAAAAAAGATCCAAAGAAAAAATATGGTAATTAGTTTCAATCAAGGCTTGACGAATAGCATCTACATCTTTTATTGGGATACATTCTCTAAAAAGTCCCTTACGTTCTTTTTGACATATCTGATTATAAATAAATAAAATGTTCATTATCATTATTTACCTTTTTTAAATTTTTTTGTTCAGGTTACAATTTAAAAAGCCAAAATATTTTACAACGGTTTACATAGATTCTATGTTGCGGGTAATTTCATAGTAAATTATAATTTTAGGCTATAATTATAAAGACCTTCAAATTATTCCATAATATGTTCCTTAATTATATAAAATTTATATAAAATTGGAATAATAGTTTCTGGGATAATGCTTGGGGCTTAATAATATTTTATTACAATGTAGTAAAAAATACAAATAATTTTCGAAGGGAAAAATAGTATAGAGTATCAAAGGAAAGACAGTATCAATCATCGAGTATATAGTAATGAGCGAAGAAAGAGGAGCCAGAAGCCAGAATAAAAACAGTATTGAGTATCGGGTATGTAGTATCGAGTGAAAAAAAGAAGGATAAGTTGTAAATTGTAGGGGAAGACCTTGTGTCTGCCCTCTTGGTTGGGATTTAGATAAACGAGATTGCCACGGGTGGCACTCAAGTAATATTGAGTGCCACCCTCGCAATGACAGAAAAGGAAGGAGCCAGAA